>JALSKA010000181.1 GCA_026989095.1 Ardenticatenaceae bacterium | reverse complement strand
GGCCGTGTAATTGCGGTCACTGTAGGTGATCAGAATACGCTCCCGACCGTAGGCAACGCCCCCCTGCCAGAAAAGCCGCTCGACCAGGTAGATGTCGAGGGAAAAGGGTTCGTTCATCTGAAGCGCCCGCCGGACGCGCCGCACGCTCCTGCGCACTTCGGCAGCGATTTGGGGAGCGTCCCGTGCGGCCGCCGTGTTGGGCAGGAAGAAGAGGCGCACGCCGGGCACGACATCCAAGCGCTGCCACACGTCCTCGGACGGTGCCGTATCCTCCCCCGTGCCGGCGAACACGGCCGGCATGGGCGCAACCTGCACGCCAGCGGCCGACAGCAGGGCGGCCACTATGAGGGCCAGGGCAGACCGAACGGGCCACGTCCACCAGGGCTTCAAGGGCTTCATGCCGTGTATTATAAGGGGCTTGGAGGGTTTTTAAAAACCCTCAGAGTTCTCCGGCGCGCCGGCAGCCGTGGAGATAGCCCGCCGAAGGCGCTCGAAGACGCGCTCCGGCGGGCCGACGCCGTCCACCTCCCTCAGAAGGCCCCGCCGGCGGTACCAGGCGATCAGGGGGCCGATCTCGGCGTGGTAAACGCGGAGCCTGTGGGCGATCACGTCAGGCGTATCGTCGGGGCGACCTCGCCGGAGCAGGCGCTCGTAAACCACCTCGTCCGGCACGCGCAACAGAATGGCCACGTCCAGGCGCCGGCCCGCGCGGGCCAGCAGCTCGTCCAGGGCTTTGGCTTGGGCCAAGGAGCGCGGCACGCCGTCGAAGAGCACGCCCTGGTCGGGCGGCACTGAGGCGAGCCGGCGGGCCACAAGCTCCACGAGGAGGGGGAGGGGGACCAGGTCACCGGCCTCCAGGAACGAGGCCACCTGGCGGCCCAAGGGGGTCTGGCGAGCCACCTCGTCCCGCAGGAGCTCACCCGCGCCCACGTAGGCCACCCCGAAATGGGCGGTCACATAGCGGGCCTGAGTGCCCTTGCCGCTCCCCGGTGGCCCCAGGAGCACGATGTGCAGTGGTGACATGGAGCTGGAGCTCATCGTTCCTCCCAGCCCTCTCCCGCCTCGGGAGACTTCAGGAGTATGCTGCGCCAGGCGCGCTCCGTCAGCAGTGTGAGGAAAGTATAGGGCAAGGTCACAGATTGTTCAAGGTCAGCCCCCGCGCGGCGAAAGAACACTTCCATTTCACCAAAGGCCCTTTTCGGAGTACCATTCCACATAAGCGCTCGAAGAGTTGGACGATGCCCGTGGAGGAGTGACAATGGCCTCTCGTCCCCACCTGGGCCTGACATACTGGCCGGCCCGCAAGGGCCCTTTCTTCTGGGAATCGTTCGACCCCCACGAGGTGCGCCACGAGTTGGCCCACGTGGCCGACTTGGGCGGGGCCGCAGTGCGGGTGTTCCTGCCCTGGGAGACGTTTCAGCCGTGGGAGGACCGAATCAACGTGCGGGCCTTCGACGCCTTCGGCCAGCTCCTGGACGCGGCCGAGGAGGCCGGCGTGGGCGCGGTGCCCGTGCTCTTCGTGGGGCACCTCTACGGCCAGCGTTTTCTGCCGGCGTGGCTCCTCCGGCCAGCGCCGAGCCCAGACGTGGCGGTCCGCACGGTGAGCGGCGGCAGCGAGCACGCGGGCCACGCCAAGCCCCTCTACACGGCTCGCCCCCTCGTGGACGCCCAACGCTACTTGGTGCGCGAGTTGGTGGGCTTCTACGCCGCGCACCCTGCCGTCCACGCTTGGGACGTGGGGGGGAACGGGCTCTTCCTCGTCGCCCCCCCGCCGGCGCCCGAGGCCGGCCTGGAGTGGGCCGGCGAGCTCCTCCAAGCCGTGCAGGAAGCCGACGGTGGCCGTCACCCGGTCTGGTGGGGCGTTCCCGACGAGGTGCTCACGGCGCCGGGCCTGCCCTCCCTGGCCGCCCTGGCGGACGTGGGGCTGGTTCCAGGCCTGGAGACGTACCCGATCTTGCGGCCCGAAGCCCACGGGGCGGACGACGTTGAGTTCGCGGCCTTCATGTGGGCGTTGGCGGCTACGTTGAGCTCGCGGCCGATGGGCTTGGCCATCACGGGCCTGCCCACAGCGCCCCCCCAAGGCCCCACGGTCGCCGAGGTGTCCCGCGGGCCGGAGCTCCCCCCGCGAACGCTCCCCCTCCGGCCGGAGGAGGATCAGGCCGCATACGTGGAGCAGGTGCTGGCGCGTGCCCGTGACGTGGACCTGGTGGTACCGGCCACCTTCGCCGACGTTCCTCCCGAGCTCTGGGCCACGCCGCCCTTCGACCAAGCCCTCCTGCCCCGTCACTTGGGCCTCGTGCGCGCCGACGGGCGCGAGAAGGAGGCGGCCACGGCCGCGCGCCTGTGGGCCAAGGCCCACGCTGGCCGGGCCGAGCAGGAGTCCCCCTCCCCTCGCCCCCTGGACGTGGACCCCGAGGAGTTGGCCCGAGGGGGGCGTGAGGTGCTGGCGAAGTGGTACCGGGCCTTTCGGGAGGGAGAGCTGTGATCTGGCCCGGCAGTAGGGGGCGTGCTCCCGCCCTCTGCCGTGTAACCTTTTCCCTTCCCGGTGCATCGTAAGGGTGAACAGAGCTCACGGGAAGGGAGGAACGAAATCATGGGCCTGATCGCCGAACAAGACCGCACCTATCTCCGGGAGGAGTTCGACAAGATGGAGCACCCCGTTCGCTTGGTGCTCTTCACGCGCGAGGAGGAATGTCAATTCTGCGACGAGACCCGCCAGATTGTGGAGGAGCTGGCCTCACTGTCGGACAACGTGGAGGCTGAAGTGCTCGACGTTCAAGCCGAGGCCGACCGGGCACGGGCGCTGGGCGTGGACAAGGTGCCGGCCATCGCCATTTTGCGGGCCGACGGAGAGCCGGCTGACTACGGCATCCGCTATTACGGCATTCCCTCGGGCTACGAGTTCTCCTCCCTGGTGGAGGACATCTTCATGGTCGGACGGGGAGACTCAGGGCTTCAGACGGCCACCCGAGAGGCGTTGGCCGGCCTCAAGGCGCCGGTTCACATCCAAGTCTTCGTGACGCCCACGTGCCCCTACTGCCCGCGGGCCGTTCACATGGCCCACCAAATGGCCTTCGAGAGCCCCTTGGTCCACGCCGACATGGTGGAGGCCATGGAGTTCCCCGATTTGGCCGTCAAATATGAGGTCATGGGGGTGCCGCGCATCGTCATCAACGAGGAGACCCACGTGGAGGGAGCTGTGCCGGAGCCGGTTATGCTCCAGGCTGTGTTAGAGGCGGCGGAACAAGTGTGATCCAAGCAGGGGAGGTGATAGTATGCTGAGCCGAAATGAGGCGTCGTGGGACCGCATTGCGCGCGTGGTGATTGGCCTGGCCCTCATCGCCCTAGGCATCTTCTCGCTTCAGGGGGCAGGCGGGGTGATTAGCATCCTTGCAGGGCTCATCCTGCTGGTGACCGGAGCTGTGGGGTTCTGCCCCATCTACAAGATCCTCGGCGTTTGCACTGATTGCTCTGATCGCACATCATAACCTTCACCGAACGCCGTGAACGCCAGCCCGCCGGCAGGATGGCCGGCGGGCGCGCCTCCCAAAAAACCCGGGCAAGAGGCCACAGGAGCATGGGCACAGCACCCGAGGCCAATGCCATGCCATCTCCCCGGGAGCTCGTCGGCCACTTGGTGCAGGCCGCGCTGAAGGCCGCGGACCCAGAGGCGGCCGTGCGGCGTGCTGTGCGGTTGGAAGGCGAGCGCCTCCACGTTGCCGGCCGCACCTACGACGTGCGCCGCTTGGCCAACATCCACGTCATCGGCGCGGGCAAGGCGAGCGCCACGATGGCCAGGGCCGTGGAGGGGATTCTGGGGGACCGGCTGGCCGGCGGAGTTGTCATTACGAAATACGGCTACGCCCGTCCTACCCGGCGCGTCGCCGTGCGCGAGGCCGGTCACCCCGTGCCCGACGAGGCCGGTGTCCGGGCCACGCGAGAAGTAGTGGCCCTCGCCTCCCGGGCCGGCCCCGATGATCTGGTGCTCGCCCTCATCTCGGGCGGCGGCTCGGCCCTCTTCGTGGCCCCTGCTGAGGGCCTCACGCTGCGCGATCTCCAGGAGACGACGGCGCTCCTGCTCCGCGCCGGCGCCACCATCCACGAGCTCAACGCCGTCCGCAAGCACCTCTCCGCCGTGAAAGGAGGCCAGCTCGCCCGACACGTGGCCCCGGCCCGCCTCGTCGCCTTGATTGTAAGCGATGTGGTGGGCGACTCCCTCGATGTCATTGCCAGCGGGCCAACCGTGCCCGACCCGACGACGTTCTCAGAAGCGTGGCAGGTCATCACCCGGCACGGGCTCGCGGAGCAGGTGCCGCCCGCCGTGCGACAGCGGCTTCAGGAGGGCGTGGCCGGCCGCGTGCCCGAAACCCCAAAGCCGGGCGATCCTATTTTCAAGGCCGTGCAGAACGCCGTTGTGGCCGGCAACCGCCAGGCGGCCGAGGCAGCAGCAGAACGTGCCCGCCAGTTGGGCTACCGCGCCCTGGTGCTGACCACCTTCTTGGAGGGCGAGGCACGGGAAGTGGGCACCGTGTTGGCCGCCCTGGCGCGGGAGATGGCCACGTTTGACCGCCCCTTGCCCCGTCCCGCCTGCCTGGTGTTGGGCGGAGAGACCACTGTCACCGTGCGGGGCGACGGCCTCGGCGGACGAAATCAGGAAATGGCGCTCTCGGCCGCCCTGCGCTTGGAGGGTTTGGCGGACGTGGTCGTGGCCACGTTGGCCACGGACGGCGGCGACGGGCCGACCGACGCGGCTGGCGGCATCGTGGACGGC
The DNA here is from genome assembly GCA_026989095.1 of Ardenticatenaceae bacterium. Taxonomy (GTDB): domain Bacteria; phylum Chloroflexota; class Anaerolineae; order Ardenticatenales; family Ardenticatenaceae; genus WFWG01. The sequence goes on along the minus strand of JALSKA010000181.1, from coordinate 8,884 downwards.
CACACCGTGCGGCTCGCCCGCGAACGCCACGTCAACGTGAGGGAGGCCCTGGCCCGCAACGACAGCTTCCACGCCCTCGAGGCGCTGGACGCCCTGCTGCGGACCGGGCCCACCGGAACCAACGTCAACGACTTGGCCTTCGTGATCGCGGGGCCGGCGCGCTAGCCGTCACCCGTGGGGAGCAGTTCCCCGGGGATGGGCGTGGCCGTGGGCCAGCTCTTCCGGGGTGGCGTCGCGCACGTGTTGGACCGTCACGTCGAAGGTGAGGCGCTCCCCGGCCAGCGGGTGGTTCAGGTCGAGCACGACCTCGTCATCGGTGACGGAGACCACGTAGGCCGGAATTGGGCGCCCCTCGGCATCCCGCAAGTAGAGCTCTGTGTTGGGGATGAGGTCAAGATCGGGCGGGAACTGGGCGCGGGGAATGGTCAAACGTCCCCGTGGGTCGTACTCGCCGAAGGCGTCTTGGGCTTCAAGCACCACTCGCTTCTGCTCCCCGACGGCCATGCCCTCAATGGCCTCCTCCAGCGCCGGGATAATCTCCCCGCCTCCCTGAAGGTACTCCAGCGGCTCACGCCCCTCCGTCGTGTCCACGAGTTCGCCGTTGTCCAGGCGCAGCTCGTACTCGATGGTCACAACCTTTCCCTGACGAACGACTTCCTGTTCTGCTGACATGTGACACTCCTTTCTGGGTTGATCGGCCGGGTGGGCGAACGAAAGCGGGGCACCACGGCGTGGCGGAGGGGAAAACGCGGGGGCACCGAGAGGACCCGTTTTCGTTTCACCTGTTGCCCAACGGAAGGCCGCCGGGCAAGGCGCCCACAGGAGTAAGTATAACCAAGCTGAGCATATGACCAAATGCTCCTATCACAGCCGGCGATAGCGTAGCACCGGGTTGGGCGAGCGCTCCACTTCCTCCAAGTTCTCGATGGCCAGATACCCTCGCTGGTAGAGATACTCCACGTGGGCGCCGGCCTCTTCGATGGCCAGCAGAATGTCATACCCTTCCCGCCGGCCGTAGTGGGCCATGGAGAGCTCTGCCACCGTGCGCGGCTCCCGGCAGAGCTCGAGGAACCGCTCCAACTTGCGGCAGTGGGAGCGCCGGATGGCCTCCACGCGCGCGCTCACGTCTTCGACGGGTTCCTCGTGCCCCCCGAGGACGAGGCGCACGCCCGGCAAAGTCACCACCTTGTCGAGGGACTCCAGGTAATGGCCCAGCCCCGTGTAGGCCGTGAGCTTTTCCGGCGCCAAGTGGGGCGTCGTGCGGGCGAGCACGTGATCTCCCACCAAGAGCACGTCATCCACCAACAGGCAGACCTGTCCCGGACAGTGGCCCGGCGTGTGAATGACCCGGAACGTGTCGAAGAGCTCTTGCCCTTCCCCCATGACCTCCACGTGTTCCACCGAGCGGATGAAGGTCTTGGCGAACAGGTACATCTCGCGCAGCTTGGCCCGCAGTTCGGCCTTCACGCCAGCCTGCACGAGAAAGGCCTCGAGCGCCTTGGAGGCCACGACAACCCGCTCCTCGAAGTTGGTCAGAATACGGCGGTCCAGCTCGTGGACGAAAATCGGGGCCCGAACCCGCTCGGCCAACGGGGTCAGGCCGCTGAAGTGGTCCACGTGGCCGTGGGTGATGAGCACGGCGTCCAACTGCTCCAGGCTCACCGGCTCGCCGAACTCGTCGCGCACGGCCCGAAGGCCGCTCAGCAGGTCCTCGACCGATTGGGGGAAGGCCGAGCCCACATCGACCAACGCGCGGCACCGCTCGTTGACCACCACGTAGCAGTAGCCCACGAAGTCGGTGAAGACTTCGAGGGGCAGGCGGTAGATGCGCGTGCCGCCAGAGGTGTGGAACTGCTCGACAGGCCGTGTCGTGCTCATCGTTCCCAAAACAAAACAGCCCGGCCGCGCCGGCCAGGCCGTTTGCGCTGCTGACGGCCCTAGAGCCATCTTGAAGAGCGGGCGAGGGGACTCGAACCCCCGACATTCAGCTTGGGAAGCTGACGTTCTACCACTGAACTACGCCCGCATCCTGTCTTCAATTATATCCCCTCAGCCCGCTCTGTCAAGTCCCCTTTTGCCGTTCGGCGCCAGTATCACGGCATCACCTCGACAGTCACTTCGAGAGGCGAGGAGCCCTTCTGGGCAAACCAGTACTGGTGCTCCCGGACCAAGTCGAACTGGAGGCGGTACGTGCCCGGCTCCTCCGGGGCAATGACGAGGGGGTTCAAGCACATCTTCCGCTCCGGGTAGAGGGTGAAGGGCAACCGGGTACGCTCCCCATCCCAGATCACGGGAGTGCCATCAGGGGCCAACCAGTGGTAGGCCAGGAAGACGGGATACCAGTCCACCGAACGCCACCCTTGGCTGCCGGCGTTGCGGAAACAGACGCGCGGCGTGAAGAGCTCGCCAGCCCGCACCCGCGCCGGCGTCGCCTGGCTGAGCCACTCCACGCGGTAGAAGGCCTCATCGTAGGCGCGGCGCAAGGCTCGCAGGCGCTCGGGCTCATGGGGCGCCCCCCGTGCCAGGAGCACCACGCCGTTGTCCCACGCCTTGAGCCCGAAGGCCGGATCGTCCGTTAACGTGTCCACGAGCTCGAAGAAGGCGAAGTAGTCGAGCGGGGCCCGTTCGGCCGCAGCGTCCAAGTCCAGGAGAATTTCGTCGGCCGCTTCGACGCCGTTGGGGAAGAGGTACACGTATTGCCTGTTGGCCGCGTGGGGCAGGAGATCACTTTGGGCACTCAGGGCGCTGTCGGGCTCCACTTGGGCGAGCACACGCCGGATGGCCTCGTGGTGGGGGCTCCAGACGGCGTACCTCTCCAGGAAAAAGGCACGGCCGGGCGGAAAGGGGCTGAAGAAGTAGCCCACCAGGAAGGCCGAGGCCAGCACGTAGAGGGCCAATCCCCGCCGCCGCACGGGGTGAAGGCGCTCCGGGTCGAACCGCCAGACGGCCGCGCCGGCGGCCAATACAATGAAGGGGAGTGCCGGCGCGAAGTAGTGGGCCCGCACCGTGCCCTGCCAGGCCGAATCGGCCAGCAGGTTCACCAGGGCCACGGGCGCGGCCGGCGCCAGCCACGCCGGGACCAACAGGGCCAACCCGCCCACGGGCACGAAGAGGTCGAAGAGCGTCTGGGCCTTCTCCCGGTCCAGGAGCAGCTCGGCCACCAGGCGCGGGTTCCGCGCCACGTTGACCACGATCTCGGCCGGCGTTTCGCCGAACCGGCCAAACCGTTGGCCGATGAGCCCCAGGGGGTCGGGGCCGTAGGCGGCCTCGGCCAGGGGAATCACCAGCCCGAAGTCCAGGAGCAGCCAGAGCACGCCGGCCGTGAAGGTCAACAGGCCGGCTCTGGTCCGCCGGCGCCAGGCGAACAGGAGGCCCAGCCCCAGGGCCACGAGGGCCGCGTCCGCCCTGGAGGCCAGGGCGCCCAACAGGGCCAAGCTGTAGAGGCGCCAGCGCCGGCGCTCGGCCGCGTAGACGGCCGTGGTCAGGAAGACGGGCATCAGCGCCGTGGGGTGGAAGTCGAACATGTTGACGTAGTGGAGGGGAAGGTAGACCAAGTACGCCCAGGTCAACGCCGCCGCAGCCCACTCGTCTCCCAACCAGCGGACGAGCGTCAAGTGGAGAGGCCACGCGCTCAGCGCCAGGGCCAGGGTCTGGACGATGAGGAGGAGCACCGGAGAAGGCCACAGGCGGTAGAGGGGGGCCAGGAGGAGGAAGACGAGCTCCAGCTTGCCCGACGTGAGCCGGCTGGCCACGGGAGGGGCGTCCAGGACGGCACTCTCCAGCATGGGCGTGTACTCGAAGGGGCGCCCTTGCGCCGTGTTCCACACAGCTTGGCTCATGGTGCCCAAGTCGAGGGCGTGGCTCAGGAAGGAAAGGTGACGGGCCACAGAGAGCCCTCCGAAGACGAGCGCGTAGAGCAAGATGCCCGCCCACACGAGGCAGGTGGCCGTGAGCGCGCGTGGGCGGCGCCACCTCTGCACCACGGGCGCCAGGGTGTGGGCAACGGCCCAGGCGATCAGGGGAATCACAGCGTAAGTCCAGAAGGAGCTGCCCACCCCCATGCCCAACGGACGCCACACGTGGCGCACGACCACCAGGGGAGCGGCGAACAGGGGGAAGAAGAACCGGGCCTGCGCCGCGCCGGCATCGAGCAGGGGAGAGAAGCCGGGGAGCTTCACGAAGGCAGGGCGATAGGGCCTCCACAGGGTCAGGCGCGCGGCCGTGGCCGTTCCCCACAGGAGCACGGCCACGGCCGCCCCTCCGGCACCGTACCAGAGCAACCGCTGGCGGTAGTAGGCGTAGAAGCGCCCCCCCTGGAGCCACCCCTCCAGGGCCGCCGGGTAAATCAGGTCCCACAGGGCCACGCCGGCCGCGAGGCCGGCCAAAGCCACCAGCAGGGCCGGCCGAATCAGGCGCCACTCGCGCAGGACGTTCACGTTCGCCTTCACCTCGCTCGGATTCCTCAACGGGCTCAACGGGCGCGGGGATTGTAGCGGAATCGAGATGGGACGTCCAATCGAGCTCTCCTCGGAAAATGTACGGTTTGGCTCCCCGGTGGATTTTGGCTACCCTTTGTCAACCGGCCGTCAGCCGGTGTGAAATGCGCCCCAGCAGGAGCGTCCGAGAACATGCCGCCTTGAGTTCGAGAAGCGCTGACCGGAGGATGAGGAGGGTGTCGCGATGTCCGCGCGTTCAGGAGGTTTCAACGCCGGCCCACGCCGGCAGGCCCGGCCTTTTCGGAGGAGGGCTTGGCCGCTGGTGGTGATCCTCGTCGGGGGGCTTCTGGCCGCCGTGTGGCGGGCCGAAGGCTCCCAGAGCACGGCACCACCAAGCCGCGCCGTGGCCTTCGAGCCGGGCAGCCCTGGGGGTGAAACGGCCGCCGCGCCTCCCGTTGCCCCCACGGAAGCACCGCGCTCGCCCACACCGGCACCACCGACGACGACACCATTGCCCACGCCCACCCCTGACCCCACGCCGACGCTCGAGCCGACGCCAACGTTCACGCCCACACCGCTGCCGCCCACGCCCACGCCGCTGCCCCCACACGTGCTGCTGGAGGGCATTCGCCACGAATATCAGGGGTGGAACAACTGCGGGCCGGTTACCATCGGCATGGCACTGAACTTCTACGGCCGGCAGGAGACCCAAGAGGTCATCGCGCCCATCCTCAAGCCCAACCCGGACGACAAGAACGTCTCGCCGGAGGAGATGGCCGCTTACGCCGAGTCGCTGGGCTTCGAGGTCCACGTGGGCGTGGCCGGCACCCTGGAGCTGCTGAAGGCGCTGTTGGCCGCCGGCTATCCGGTCATTGCCGAAACGTGGCTCGAACCCGAGCCGGACAACGGCATGGGCCACTATCGCCTGCTCATCGGCTACGACGAACAGGAACGGGCTTTCATCGCCCACGATTCCCTCTACGGTCCCTTCATCACCCTCCCCTACGATGAGTTCGACCGGCTGTGGCAGGTCTTCAACCGCACCTACGTGGTGGTCTACCCCCCTGAGCGCCGAGAGCCCGTCGAAACCATCCTCGGGTTCCGGCTGGACGAAGCCCGCCTGTGGGCTCACGCCCTCGACGTGGCCCGCGCCGAGGTCGAGGCCGAGCCGGACAACGCCTTTGCCTGGTTCAACTTGGGCTCCAGCCTCCTCCGCACGGGGAACGCGGCCGACGCCGCCCAAGCGTTCGACCGGGCCAGGGCCATCGGGTGGCCGTGGCGGATGCTCTGGTACCAGTTCGGGCCGATGGAGGCGTACTTCGCCGTCGGACGATATGAGGACGTGATCGCCTTGACGACGGCGAACTTGGAGCAGGCGGACGTGTTGGAGGAATCCTACTACTGGCGCGGCCGGGCACGGGCCGCCTTGGGGGACGTGGAGGGGGCTCACGCCGACTACCGGCGCGCCCTGGAGCTGAACCCCAACTCGCCCTTGGCCCCAGAGATCCGGGGGCGACTGGCGACGGACGCCTGAGAGCACAGCCGGCCATCACCCGGATGATGGCCGGCGCTCCATGACGAAGAGGGCCGGGTAGATGCCCCCGGTCTCGACGATGCGCACGTGGCGCACTGCGAAGCCCCGGTGTGCGCGCACGGCCCGGTTGAGCGCCCCGCGCTTGCGGGCCAACATGACCAGCCGGCCAGCGGGCCGAAGCACCCGGTGGGCTTGGTCCAGGAAGCGGCTGTAGAAGCGGTAGAAGTCGATCCCGCGCCCCACGCGCACCCCGTAGGGCGGGTTGGTAACGATGGCGTCGAAGCTCGCCGGGGCGTACACGTCGGCCAGGTGCAGGGCATCGGCGCGGCGCAGGTGAAGGTGCTCCTCCAAGCCGAGCAGGGCCGCGTTCTGCTGGGCACCCTCCACGGCGCGCGGGTCCACGTCACACCCGTGCAGCTCGTAACGGGGCAACACGAACGCGGCCTCGAGCAAGATGGTGCCAGAGCCGCAAAAGGGGTCGAGCAAAGCCCCTTCCGGCCGGTCCAAGTGTGCCAGGCGCAGGAGACCATAGGCCACCACGCTCTTGAGGGCCGCACGGTGGTGGTACGCGCGGGGAAAGCGTCGGTCCAAGGGCTCGCGGGTGAGTTGGAGGCTCACGAGACAGATGTCATGGTAGACATCCACCCGCACGTTCACGTCGTAACCGGTCAGGTCCACCGCACAGGCGTACCGCTCCACCAGGGCGGCACCGGCCTCGCGCATCACGTCCATGCTGGTGAACGGGTGTTGGCCTACCCGTTCGGTGCTGACCCGAAAGCTCTGTGCGGCGCGCAGCTCGGGGATCTCCACACGGCCGAGCTCGGCCCGGATGGCCGCCAGGGCATCCTTCTCGGGCAGGCGGAACTCGTGAACCGGGCGCAGGATGTGGTAAATGGAGCGCATGTGGCGGGCCAGGGGCTCCACCTCCGGCCGGGGGCATGGGGCCTCGCCCTGCACATAGCCGCTCAGCCCGTAGGGCTTGGGCGTCGCCTCGCCTCCCCCCAGGCCCCGCGCTTCCAGGCGTTCCACGAATTCCCGGGCGGCGACATCCTCCAGGCCCGGGTTCGTGGTGAAGAGGAGCGTTGTCTTCGAGGACATGTTGTCTGTCCTTTGGCAGGGATGCCAGTTTGGGCTATACTTGCTCACACCAGCGGCCCACTGGGCTGGGCCTATTGTACCCCATTCTGCCACCAGGAGTAGCGGCGTGTTCACAGCACGGCGACGCGCCTTCCAGGCCATAGACGGCACGGACGAAACCCCATGACCCGCGCCGAGCTGCACAGCCCCCCCACGCCCTGTGCAGGCCACACGCCCCCATCCCCGGTCCACCTGGCATTGCTCGTGGGCTTGGCCGTGCTCATCTACGTGGCGCCGCTGGGTCGCCCGGGGTGGATGGCCACCCAAGCAGGCGTGCTCCCCATCCTGCGAGTCACCGGCGCCCCCCTGCCGCCGGACACGGCGACGGCCACGGACGCGCCCCTGCCCTACATCCTGGCACGGGGGTTCGTGCGCACGGGGGTCGAGCCGGTTCGCGCGCTGAAGTTGGTGATGGGGCTGGCCATTGTGACAGGGGCAGTGGGCACGGCCGCGTTGGCCGCCCATGCGTGGGGATGGCCATCGGGCGCCATGGCTGCGGCGCTCTTTTTGGCAGCGCCGGCTCATCTGGCCGCACGGTTCATCCGGGGCGCCTTCGGCGAGGTGTGGTTTTGGGCCCTCGTGGTCTGGGCCGCATGGGCTCTCGCCGGCGCGGAGAGCCGGTGGCGTCGAGCAGGGGGCGTGCTCCTGGCTATCATCCTCCTTCTCATGTGGCCAGGGGCCACGTGGCTGGTGTTGCCGGCCCTCGTCGCCATTGTCGCCGCCGACCGCCGCCGGCCGCTGCCGGCGGTGTGGCCTCTGTGGGGGGCGGTGTGGGCTGCGGGGCTGGGCTTTCTGGTGTGGTGGCAAGGTGGAACGAACACAGGCGGAACGGCCACCTCCCTTCACCCCTTTCAGCTCTTCAGCGCAGCGTGGCCGGAGCCCACGCTGGCGGCGTGGGTGCAGGGCGACTCGTATCAAGTCGGCGCCGTGGCGTTGATGGGCACGCTGGTTGTGCTCACGGCTCGGTGGCAGGGACGACCGCTTCAGGCGATCACCGGCGTGGAGGTGGGCGCCGGCGTGGCCTTGGCCGCCATGGGGTGGACGCTGTTGCCCTGGCCGTGGGCCACCCGCATGACCGCTGCTCTCGGCGGGCCACCGGTGTTGGTTGGCTTGGCCGGGTTCCTGCTGGCGGTGGTGGCCTCACACCTGCCCCGCCTGTTGCCCCAGGCGGCCACATGGCCCTGGCTCAGCCTGATGATGGCGCTGATCATCTGGAGCAGTTTCCCACTCCTCGCCGCGCCCACTTGGCCGGAGGAATTCGTGCCGGACGACGCCCCGCTCGCCGCCTTCCGAGTGCCGGATCGGGGCACGGCGTTCCTCCTCTTGGAGGTCGTGCCCGACGGTGAGCCGGTGCCCGGCCGCCCCCTGCGGGTAACAGCGCGCTGGCAACTGGTGCGCCCCGTGGCCCAAGACTACACGGCTTTCGTCCACCTGGTAGGCCCTGACGGCTCCACCTTGGCCCAAGGCGATCAGCTCCTGGTGAGCGAAGATGGCCGTCCCTCATCACGTTGGGGCGTTGGCGAGATCGTGGCGCAATCATTCGAGGTGCAGGTGCCCGAGGACGGCCCAAAAGGCCCGTATACCCTGCGGATGGGGCTCTATCTGCTGGAGACCCTTGAGAGGCTCCCCCTCCCCGACGGGCGGGACGCCGTGGAGGTGCCGCTGTGAGAGAGCGCCTGAGCCTCGACCACGCCCTTCTCGTGCTCCTGCTGAGCGTGCCGGCCCTGGGGCCCATGTTACGCTCGGGGTATTGGTGGGGAGCTCACGACGCCCGCCA
>JALSKA010000180.1 GCA_026989095.1 Ardenticatenaceae bacterium | reverse complement strand
CCGCAGGGACATCAGGGCCGCCCTGGCCGTGCTCTCCGCCTGCGAGGTGGGCGTGCCCGCGCTGAGGCTGCCCGAGGAGGCCATCGGCCTGCCGGCCATCTTCCTCCAGGCCGGCGTCGCCGGCGTAGTCGCCACCCTCTGGAGCGTGAACCAAATCAGCACCGCCCTCCTCATGGCCCGCTTCTGGGAGCTCTGGCGGGACGACGGCCTCCCGCCGCCTCTGGCCCTCCGGGAGGCCCAGCGCTGGCTTCGGAACAGCACCTGGCAGGAGTTGCGGGACCACCTGGGACGCTACGCGGCGACGGGCCACAACCTGGCGGCGGCCGCGATCACGAAACACCTCTCGCCCGCAACGGCGCGCTTCTTCGTGCGCCGGCTCCCGGAGGCGGGCGAGGAGAGCCGCCCCTTCGCCCACCCCTTCTACTGGGCGGCCTTCACGTACACGGGCCCTTGGGGTGAGGAATGAGGGGTGAGGGGTGAGGGATGAGGGGTGAGGGGTGAGGGGTGAGGGAGGAGGAAGGTCGTGGACGAGTTGTGGGATGACGTGGAGTGGACTATGTTGGAGGCCCTGCGGGGGCTGTTGAGCGTCTGGGAGGCCCTGCCGGCCCAGGGCCGGCCTGACCGCGGGGAGATGGAGTCCCTGGTGCGCCGGGCCGAGGCCGGCGACGACGGGGCCCTCGACGAGGCGTGGGCGAGGATGCGGGGCCACGCCGCCTTCGCGTGGCTGGAGCAGCAGCGCCGGCGGGCCCTCGAGGGGAACGCCCCCAAGCGGGAGACGGGGGAGTTGACCTTGGGCGAGGACGCGGCCTTCCTGCCAGGCCCCGTCTCCCCCCACTCCCGGCCCGCCTACGTGTGCCCCCACGAGGGGTGCGAGTTCACCTGGTACCGGCGCGTGGCCGCGCTCACCCCGCCCCCCTGTCCCCTGCACGGCAAGGCGCTGGTGCGCCGGGGGCCGGGGCCATGATCGCCCGCTTCGACGCCGCCCTGGGCCAGGAGACGGCCACGGCGTGGCTGGCCCGGCTGGTGAGCGGCGCGGCCCTCTTCTGGGGGAGCGGCCTGGCGGCCTACGCCTGGCGCCACGGCGTGGCCCAAGCGCAGGCCACCTTCCTCGCCCTGCCAACGCCCGTCCAAGTGGGCCTCCTGGTGGCCGTGCCCCTGGTGTTGGCCGGCTCGGACCAGGTGGCGCGCCGCTTTCAGCTCACCCTGTTGCGCTGGCTGGAGGGGTATTGGCCCGAGCGGCTTCCCCTCGCCTGGCTGCGGCGGCGGCTGCTGGCGCGCCGGCGGGCCGACTACCGGCGCCTGGAGGCCGAGTGGCAGCGGCTCCAGGCCGCCTTCGAGGCCGGCCGGCTCCGGCCCGAGGGACGGGAGCGGCTGGGCCGGGTGGAGGTGGCCCTGCACCGCTACCCCGACGCCCCGGACGACATGTTGCCCACCATGTTGGGCACCCGCCTGCGGGCCGCGGAGACGCGCCCCCTCCACCGGTACGGTCTCGACGGGGTGGTCTGCTGGCCGGCCCTCTGGCTCTTGCTGCCCGAGCCGGCCCGGCGGGAGGTGAGCGCGGCCCGCGCCGAGCTGAACGCCGCCGTGCGCTTCACCTTCTGGGGAGCGCTCACGGCCCTCTGGGCCATTTGGGCCTGGTGGGCGGCGCCCCTGGCCGGCCTCCTGGCCTGGCTGGGCTACCGCGCCGCCCTGGAGGCCGCCGACGGGTACGCCACGCTGGTGGAGGCCACCTTCGCCGTCCACCGCTTCGCCCTCTACGATGCCCTCGGCCTGCCCAGGCCCTCCGGGCCCGAGGAGGAGCGCCGCGCCGGGGAAGCGCTCACCCGTTGGCTCTGGACGGGCGAGGCGCCCAACGTGCCCGAGAGGAGGTCCTGACATGCCCCTGCGCCCCTCGCGCCGGCTCAAGGGAAAGGTGGCCGTGGTCACCGGGAGCACGCGGGGCATCGGCCTGCTGATCGCCGCCGCCCTGGCCCAGGCCGGTGCCCAGATCGTGATCTCCTCCCGCTCGATGGAGGCGGTGGAGGCCGCCTACGGCCGCTTCGCCTCCATCCCGGGCGTCGCCGTGCTGGGCGTGGAGTGCGACGTGCGCGACTTGGCCCAGGTGGAGCGGCTGGCCGCGCGGGCCGTGGACCGCTTCGGCCGGGTGGACATCTGGTTCAACAACGCCGGCATCAGCGGCCCCTACGGCCCCGTGGACAAGGTGCCGCCCGACCGGTGGCGGGCGGTCATCGAGACGAACGTGCTGGGCACCTACCACGGCACCTACGTGGCCCTGCGCCACATGCTCCCCCGGGGGCAGGGCAAGATCATCAACCTGCTGGGCGCGGGGGACGAGGACTCGCGCCGCACGCGCTTCGAGCACCTGAGCGCCTACGCCGCCTCCAAGGCCGCGGTGCGGCGCTTCACCCTGGCCGTGGCCGCCGAGTACCGCGATTCGGGCATTTCCATCCTGGGCTTCAACCCCGGGCTGGTGAAGACGGCCATGACCACGTCCCCCGAGCCCGTGGACGAGGAGGCCGCCCGCCGGCTGGAGGGCTTCGCCACGGTGCTGGAGCAGTTCGCCACGCCCCCGGAGGAGGTGGCCGAGATGGCCGTGCGCCTGGCCTCCCGGGCCACGGACGGGGTCACGGGGCGCATCTACCGGCTCCGCCCGAGCCTGATGACGCTGCTGCGGCGCCGGCTGGCGGGGCGGTAGCCGGGAGACGGCGGGAAATGTGTCCGGCCGGGGCCACAAACGCCCCGGCCCGGTTGGGGAGAGGCGTGTACCGAGGAGGAGGGAGGATGAGCGGAAAAGGTCAAGCCCGTCACCGGCGCCTGGGCCGCGCCCTCATCCTGGCCGGCGTGGCCGTCTGGGTACCCTACGCGCTCCTGGAGCTGGCCGGAGCCGACCCCCGGCTGGAAGCCTTCTTGCCCTTCCACCTGGCCGGGGTGATTCCCGGGGCCATTCTCTCGCGGTGGGACCAGCTCCGGGGCCTGCTCCGCCGGCTGCGCGGCGGGTGAATCAGGGGTGCCCCAGGGGCGGGGGCGGGAGCCGGCGCACCACGTTGCCCCGGCCGGCCAGGCGGCGGGCCATCTGGTCGAGCCGTTCGCCGGTCAGGGGGTGGACGTAGTCGGGGGCCACCTCGGCCAGGGGCAAGGTGGCGTGGGCGTGGCGGCCCACGGCCGGGTCGGGCACGGGGGCGCCGTCCAGCTCGAAGGCCGCGCGGTCGAAGAGGACGATGTCCAGGTCGAGGGTGCGGGGGGCGTTGGGGTCCTCGGTGCGCACGCGGCCCAGGGCTTCCTCGAGGGGGCGCAGGACGCGCCACTTGAGGGCGTGGGCGTCCAGGGGCGTCTCCACCACCAGGGCCAGGTTGTAGAAGGTGGGCTGGTCCGGGTTGCCCACGGGCAGGGTCTCGTAGATGGAGGAGACGGCCACGACGTTGACGAGGGGGTGGGCCGCCAGCCGGCGCACGGCCTCGGGCACGTGGCGTTCCTTCTCGACGTTGGAGCCCAGGAGGATGTAGGCGCGGTGCATCACAGCCCGAAGTCCTCCGGCGCGCGCTCGATCTCCACGCCCACGGAGCGGGCGAAGCGCAGGGCGCCCGGCTTCTCCACGCACACGCGCACCCGCTCGACGGGGAAGCGCTCCAGGATGGCGCGGGCAATGGCCGTGGCCAGCGCCTCCACCAGGTAGAAGCTGGAGGACTCCACCAGGCCGATGACCAGCTTGCTCACCGAGCGGTAGTTGACCGTGTGGGCCATGTCGTCGGTCTCCCCCGCCCGCCGCAGGTCGGCGTAGAGGGTCAGGTTGACGATTACGTCCTGGCGGTCCCGGCGCTCCTCGGGGTTGACGCCGATGACCGTGCGCAGGAGCAGGTCGCGGATGTGGATGCGGTCGGCCATGCAGTTTCCTCCTCATTCGACAGTCTGTGTCCCCCGCACGGGGCCGAGGTGGGCGCCGCCGTCCACCACGAGGGTGGTGCCGGTGATGAAGTCGGAGCCCTCCAGCAGGAAGAGCACGGCGGCGATCACGTCGTCAGGGGCGCCGTGGCGCCGCAGAGGCACGGCGCGGGCCAGGCGTTCCAGGTGGCCCGGGCCAGCGCCCGGAGGCGGCAGGATGGCACCCAGGGCCACGGCGTTGACGGCCACCCGTGGGGCCAGGGCTTGGGCGAGGACTTGGGTGAGGGTGACCAGGCCGGCCTTGGTGAGGGTGTAGGCCACGTGATCGGTGCCCGGCCGCAGGGCCCGGTAGTCGGTGATGTTGACGATCTTGCCGGAGACGCCGGGGGGCAGGGCACGGGCGAAGGCCTGGCTGAGGAAAAAGGGGGCCTTGAGGTTGACGGCGAAGTGGCGGTCCCAGGTGGCCTCGTCCGTGTCCAGGACGCCGCCGGGCTCGAAGATGGCCGCGCTGTTGACCAACACTTCGGCCCGGCCGAAGCGGGCCACGGCCTCCTCCACCACCCGGCCGACCAGGGCCGGCCGGCCGAAGTCGGCCTCCACGGCCACGGCCTCCACGCCCAGGGCGCGGGCTTCGGCCACGACGCGGGCAGCGGCCTCGGCCGAGTGGCCGTAGTGGACCACCAGGTTGGCCCCGCGCGCGGCCAGGGCCAGGGCGATGGCCCGCCCCAGCCGGCGGGCTCCCCCCGTCACGATGGCCGTCGTGCCCCGGAGTTCCACGCTGTCACCCCCTTGACCGCTTCCGTTTGCCTTTCCCCGTGGAATGGATACCTTTTATACCACTTCCCCCGGGCGGAGGTTGTCCGCCAGGCCCCCGCCCGAGGAGAGCAGAGGAGGCATCCGCCCATGAACGGCAAACTCGACGTGATGGCCAGGAACGGGCGCATCGAGGCGCTGGTGCGCGACCTGTTGGCCGAGCTGGGCGAGGACCCGGAGCGGCAGGGCCTGCGGCGCACGCCGGACCGGGTGGCCCGCATGTACCGGGAGCTGACGGCCGGCTACACCACCGACCCGCACCAACTGGTGAACGACGCCATCTTCGACATCGAGTACGACGAGATGGTGATTGTCAAGGACATCGACTTCTTCAGCCTGTGCGAGCACCACCTGCTCCCCTTCTACGGCAAGGCCCACGTGGCCTACCTGCCCAACGGGCGCATCATCGGCCTGAGCAAGATTCCCCGGATCGTGGAGATGTTCGCCCGTCGGCTGCAGGTCCAGGAGCGCATGACGGTGGAGGTGGCCGAGTTCCTCGACGAGCTGCTCCACCCCTTGGGCGTGGCCGTGGTGGTGGAGGCCGTCCACCTCTGCGCCATCATGCGCGGAGTGCAGAAGCCCAACGTGAAGATGGTCACCAGTGCCATGAGGGGCACTTTTCGGCGCGACCAGCGCACGCGCGCCGAGTTCCTCAGCCTGATCGAGGCGGAGTTGACCTAATGGGCCGCCAGACGGCGTTCGTCACCGGTGCCGAGGGGGGGCTGGGCCGGGCCGTGGCCTTGGCCCTGGCCCGCCGGGGATGGCAGGTCGTCGCCGTGGTGCAGCGCGGCCGGGGGGGCGGCCCGGCCGCGGACGAGCTGCGCCAGGCCGGCGGGGCCCTGCGCACGGTGACGGCCAACGTGGCGCGCCGCGCCGAGCTGGAACAGGCCCTCGACGTGGTGGACCACTTCGGCGGCACGCTCCGGCTGCTCCTGCCGGCGGCCGAGGTGGTCCACCGCGCCCCCTTCGCGGAGATGAACCCGCGCCACTGGCAGGAGATGGTCGAGGTCAACCTGATGGGCCTCTTCCACACGGTCCAGGCCAGCCTGCCCCTGATGGAAGGCGGCGGCCACATCTTCCTGCCCGCCGGCGTGGCCGACGGCCGCCAGGGGGCGCCCTCGTGGGCCGTCTACGGCGCCACTAAGGCGGCCCTGCGCGGCTTCGCCGACGCCCTGCGGGACGAGTTGCGGCCCCGCCGCATTCGCGTGACCCTGCTGACCGTGGGCGGCGCGGAAGGAGAAACGCCGGCGGCCGCCTCCCTGGCGCCGGACCACATTGCCCCCTGGATTCTCCACGTGCTCGACCACCCCGAGGTGAGCGTGGAGGAGGTCCACATCCTCCCCCTGGCCGGCGGGCCCGCTGGCGAGCGCCCGCCGGCGGGCCGGTAGCCGCCCTCTACTCCGCCTCCCCAGCTTCCTCTGCCTTCTCCTCCGTCACCTCGCGGATCAGGGAGGGGTCGCGGTACTTCTGGCCTACGTCCAGCAGCATGACCGGAATCCCCTGGCGGATGGGGTACCGGTAGCCGTTCCGCGGGTTGATGAGCCACTTGCCGTCCTCGCTCAGCTCCAGGGGGCCCTTGTCGCCGGGGTCCACCAGGATCTCGAGCAGTTCGGGGTCCACCTCGCCCCCCAGCTCGTCCTCGTCGAAGGTGTCCACGGGGGACGGGGCGCTCTCGCCCGCGGGCTCTTGGGCCGGGGCAGCGTGTTGCTGCTGCTGGGGCTCCCGGCACATGTACTTGCTCACCAGGGCGATCAGGCCGGCCAACAGGCTCAGGCCGGCCAACCACTTCACGAGACGCTTCATAAGACATCACCTCCTCAAGAACTCGCACCAGTATCACAGAAGTCAGGGCCGATGAGGGCCGTCTGAAAGGCGCCCAGCCCGCCTTGTTGGACGAGGGCCACCACGCGGTCGCCGGGCTGGAGAAGTGTGTCGCCGTGGGGGATGATGAGCTGGCCGTCCCGCCGAATGGAGACCAGGATGCACTCGTCGGGCAGGCAGAGCTCCCGGACCCGCTTGCCGGCGGCCCACATGTCGGGCGTCACTTCTAACTCGACGAACTCGGCGCCCAAGTGGCGGGGGTGAACTTGCTCCAGCCGCTGTTGGAACTCCAGTCGGCGCATCATGGCCACGTTGTAGGCTTTGAGGATGTCCCGCCGGCGAAGCAGGCCCACCAGCTTCTTGGGATTCTCCCGGGTGACCACGGGAAGCCGGCTCAGGTCGCGGGGCGCCATGCGGCGCAGGGCGTCCCACATGGTCTCGTCGGGGTAGGCCACCACCGGCGGGTGGGTGGCGATGTCCCGCACGCGCAGGCGGGCGAAGTCGGGGCGCGCGAGGGCGCGGTTCAAGTCCTGGATGGTGACAATGCCGAAGAGCTCGCCCCGCTCGTCGAGCACGGGAAAGCCGTGGTGGTGGGTCTGAGCAAAGAGCCCAGCCAGCTCCTCGGCGGACATGTCGGCGGAGACGGTCTCCACGTCGCGGGTCATCACTTCGCCCACGCGCACGCTCTGCATCACGTCCACGTCCCGTCCCCGCTCCAGGCGGATGCCCCGGCGCACGAGCTTCAGGGTGTAGATGGACTCGCGGTGGAGCCGTTGGGCCACCAGGGTGCCGATCACCGTGGCCAGCATGAGGGGCAGGATAATGCGGTAGTCCCCGGTCATCTCGAAGAGGATCACGATGGCCGTCATGGGGGCGTGGGCCGAGCCGGCGAAGACCGCGGCCATGCCCACCAGGGCGTAGGCGCCCGCCGGCGCGGTGAGGGCCGGCAGCCACGAGTGGACCACCTGGCCGAAGACCCCACCCAAGGCCGCGCCGAGGAAGAGGGCCGGGGCGAAGACGCCGCCCGACCCGCCGGAGCCCAAGGTGAGGGACGTGGCCATGAGCTTGAAGAGGAGGAGGGCCAAGAGGGTGCCGATGACCACCTGGCTGGCCAGGACGCGCTCGATGACGGCGTAGCCGCCGCCGAGGACTTCCGGGAACTTGAGGGCAATGAGCCCCACGCCCAGGCCGCCCACGGCCGGCTTCAGGTACTCGGGGGCCTGCCAGCGCTCGAAGAAGTCCTCGGTGGCGTAGAGCACGTGGATGTAGAACACGGCCACCAGCCCGGCCAGGATGCCCAGCGCGGCGTAGAGCGCCAGCTCCCAGAAGCTCACCAGCTCATAGGCCGGCACGCGGAAGGCGGGGAAGCTGCCGAAGACAGCCCGGCTGACCACGCTGGCGGCCACGGCGGCCACCACCACGCTGGAGAAGTTGCCCACGTTGAGCTCGCCCAGCAGCACCTCCACGGCGAAGAGGACGCCCCCAATGGGGGCGTTGAAGACGGCGGCAATGCCGCCGGCCGCGCCGCAGGCCACCAGGTTGCGGATGCGCGCGTTGGAGAGACGCAAAAATTGGCCCACGCTCGAGCCCAGGGCCGCGCCGATCTGCACGATGGGCCCCTCCTGGCCGGCCGAGCCGCCCGTGCCAATGGTGATGGCCGAGGCCACTGTCTTGACCAACGCCACCACGGGCCGGATGCGCCCCCCGCGCAGGGCCAGAGCCTGCATCACCTCGGGCACCCCGTGGCCCTTGGCCTCCCGCGCGAGGAGGTAGGTCAAGGGGCCCACCAGCAGGCCGCCCAGGGCGGGCACCAGGACGAAATAGATGGCCGGAAAGGGCACCAGGCCGGGCACGCGCTCGAAGGCCAGGGCGGAAACGCCCTCGGTCAGCCACCGGAAGAGCACGGAACCCAGCCCCGTGCCCAGCCCCACGAGGATGGACGTGCCCAACGCCAAGCCCAGTTCCGACGGCTGGGCGCGGTCCACCCACGTGTGCAGACGCCCTTCCAGCGCCTGCCACCACGCGGTCACGGGAAAACGCCTCGCTTCCCCCTCGACGTCCTGAGTGACATCCATCGCGTGCCTCCTCGACAGATCGGTGACCGTGCAGGTGAGGTGACCACCACTCCCGTGACCGCCACCCCACCTCCACCGTCTCCCACACCTTTGACAGCCGGTCAGTTCCGCGTACAATCCCAGCGGGCCGAGCCCGGAATACGCCGAGCTCGGCCGCCCTTCCCGATTGTAATCCATCACGCGGTGGCGACAAGTTGCGGCACAGTGCCGCGCCGCCGCACCCCACCGAGGAGACAACGATGTTCTCCAAGCTACTCGTGGCCAACCGTGGTGAAATCGCCGTGCGCATCATCCGTGCCTGCCAGGAGCTGGGCATCCGCACGGTGGCCGTCTACTCGGAAGCCGACGCCCACGCGCTCCACACCCTCTTGGCCGACGAGGCCTACCCCATCGGACCGCCCCCGCCCACCGAATCCTACCTGCGCGGCGACCGCCTCGTCGAGGTGGCCCTGGCAACGGGATGCGAGGCCGTCCACCCGGGCTACGGCTTTCTGGCCGAGAACGCCGCCTTCGCCGAGGCCGTCGAGGCGGCCGGCCTGACTTTCGTGGGCCCCCCGGCCGAGGCCATCCGCCTCATGGGCGACAAGGTGGCCGCCCGTGCCCTGATGGCCCGGGCCGGCGTGCCCGTGGTGCCCGGCTACGACGGCGAGGGAGAGGTGGAGGCGTTCCTGGAGGCCGCCCGCGCGCTGGGCTATCCCGTTCTGGTGAAGGCCGCCGGCGGGGGCGGCGGCCGGGGGATGCGCGTGGTTGCCAGCGAGGCCGACCTGCCGGCCGCCCTGGAGGCCGCCCGCCGCGAGGCCCGGAGCGCCTTCGGCAACGGCCGGGTCTACCTGGAGAAGTTCCTGGAGCGGCCGCGCCACGTTGAGTTCCAGGTGCTGGCCGACCGCCACGGCCACGTGGTCCACCTCTTCGAGCGGGAGTGTTCGGTGCAGCGCCGGCACCAGAAGATCATCGAGGAGAGCCCCTCCCCCCTGTTGGACGAGGAGCTGCGCCGGCGCATGGGCGAGGCGGCCGTGGCCGCCGCCCACGCCGTGGGGTACGTCAACGCCGGCACGGTCGAGTTCCTGGTGGACGCGGAGCGCCGCTTCTACTTCCTGGAGATGAACACCCGCCTCCAGGTGGAACACCCGGTGACGGAGCTGGTGGTCGGGGTAGACCTGGTGAAGGCCCAATTGGCCGTGGCAGCCGGCGAGCCGCTCCCCTTTGCCCAGGAGGAGCTGAGCCAGCGGGGCCACGCCATCGAGTGCCGCATCTACGCCGAGGACCCGGCCCGGGGCTTCCTGCCGGCCACGGGGCGCGTGGCGCGCGCCGTGGAGCCGGCCGGCCCGTGGGTGCGGGTGGACGCCGGAATCACCACGGGGGACGAGATCACCTACTACTACGACCCCCTGATCGCCAAGCTCATCGTCTGGGGGGAGAGCCGGGACGATGCCCTGCGCCGCATGGCGTGGGCCCTTGACCGCTACATTCTTCTGGGAGTGACCACGAACATCGCCTTCCTCCGGGAGGTGGTGCGCCACCCGGCCTTCCGCCGAGGGGAGGTAACCACCGACTTCGTGGCGCGCCACTTCGCCGGCTGGCAGCCCCCCCAGGAGGAAGTGCCCGACGAGGTGCTCATCGCCGCTGCCCTGGCCGACCAGCTCGGGGGGGCTTCCCCGGCCGACGACCACCACCCCGCCAACAGCACGGGGGCCGGCGACCCCTTCAGCCCGTGGGCCGTGGCCGACAGCTTTCGCCCAGGAGGGCGGTGAGGAGGGAGAGCGTGGAACTGCACTACGAGGTCAACGGCATCCGGCACGCCGTGCGCGTCGAGCCGTCGGAGGATGGCTACCAGGTCACCGTGGGCGACCGCACCTACGTGGTGCGCGCCCGGCAGCGCGAGGAGGGCGTGATCGACTTGACCATTGGAACGCGCCGCCTGCGGGCCCACGTGGTTGCCGAAGGGCCGCGCCGGCTGGTGGCCTTGGACGCCACCACCTACGCGCTGGAGCGCGTGCGGCCGGGCGGGCGCCGGAGGCGCCTTGGGGCCGAGCACACAGGCCGGCTGGAGGCCCAGATGCCCGGCCACGTGGTGGCCGTGCTGGTGGAGGAGGGCCAGGAGGTGGAGGCAGGGCAGACGCTGGTGGTGCTCGAGGCCATGAAGATGGAGCTGCGGGTGGTGGCGCCCGTCGCGGGCCGCGTGCGGGCCCTGCGCTGCCGGCCCGGCGACGTGGTGGAGCGGGGCGAGCGCCTGGTGGAGCTGGAGTAGCGCGCCGTCACCGGCCGGCCCGCGCCAGCAGGCGCTTGGCCGCGCGGACCATGGGCATGTCCACCATCTTGCCCTCGTGGGCGAAGGCCCCCTTGCCCTGGGCCTGGTGGGCCTCGAAGGCCGCGATGAGCCGCAGGGCCCGCTCCACCTCCTCGGGCTCCGGGGTGAAGGCGTTCAGGATGACGGCCACCTGGCGGGGATGGATGGCCAGTTTGCCGTCGAAGCCCATCCGCAGGGCAAACTCCGCCTCGGCGCGCAGGCCGTCCAAGTCGTGCAAGTGGGTGAAGACGGTGTCGATGGCCTGGAGCCCGTGGGCGGCCGCGGCCACCACCACGGCGCTGCGGGCGTAGAAGACCTCCCACCCCTCGCGCGTGCGCGTGGCCCCCACGTCGCCGGCGAAGTCCTCGGCGCCGAAGATGAGCGCCTCCAGGCGGGGCGTGGCCGCGGCAATGGCGCCCGCGTGGAGGATGCCCCGCGCCGACTCGATGATGGCCAGCAGGCGGATGGAACCCTCGGGCCAGCCGCGCGCCCGCTCCTCGGCCGCGAGCCTCTCGTCCAGCCAGGCGAGCTGGTCGGGCGATTCCACCTTGGGCACCACGTAGCCGTCGGGCCGGCCCTCCAGGGTGCCCTCCAAGTCGGCCTCCTCCAGGCCCGAGCCCACCGGGTTGAGGCGCACCAGGCGCTCGGTGCGGCCGAAGGAGACTTCTCGCAGGGCGGCCCGCACCGTCTCGCGGGCCACCTCCTTGCGGTTGAGGGCCACGCCGTCCTCCAAGTCCATGATGACCCCGTCGGCGCCCAGGGCGGCCCCTTTCTCGATCTTGTGCCGGTCGTCGCCGGGCATGAAGAGCAGCGCCCGTCGCGCGCGCATTTCAGCTCCCTCCTGAGCCGTGCGGCTCCCGCCGCTTGAAGAGCACCGTGCGCACCACTTCGATGACCACCTCGCCGTGCTGGTTGCGCCCCACGTGCTTCAGCTTGACGATGCCCCGGTCCGGCTTGGAGCGTGAGGGGCGCTTCTCGAGCACCTCCGTCTCCACGTAGATGGTGTCGCCGTGGAAGACAGGCCGCGGGTGGAGCACTTGCTCGTAGGCCAGGTTGGCGACGATGGTGCCCTCGGTCAAGTCGGGCACGGTGATGCCCACGACCAGCCCCAAGGTGAAGATGCCGTTGACGATGGGCCGGCCGAACTGGGTGCGGCCGGCGAAGTCGGCGTTGATGTGCAGGGGCTGGGTGTTCATGGTCAGGGCGCAGAAGAGGATGTTGTCCACTTCGGTGACGGTGCGGCCCAGGGCATGTCGGATGCGCTGGCCGGGTTCCAGGTCCTCGAAGTACTTGCCGGGCATGTTTCCCCCTCTCTCCCGCCCGGGCTCAGGCGTACAGGAACATGGCCAACTTGGCGCGGTACGCCTGGGTGAGCGGGTGGTCGTCGCCCAGGATGTTGAAGATGCTGAGCATGGCCTTGCGGGCGGCGCCGTCGCGGTACTCGCGGTTGCGCTGCACGATCTGGAGGAACTCCTCCAGGGCCTCGTCGTACCGCTCCTGAAGGGTGAGCCGGCTCGCCAGGCGGTAGCGGGTCTCCAGGTCGTCGGGGTTGTCGGCCAGCCGGCGGCGGCACACCTCCTCGTCCTCGCACTCGGCGGCCGCCCGGCGAAATTCGATCTGCGACAGCCACTTGAGGGCCTCGAGCCCTTCAGGGGCACTCTGGGGCACGCGGCGAAGCAGCTCCTCGGCCTCGTCGAAGCGCTCCTGTTCGAGGAGCAGGCGCCCCAAGGCCACCGTGGCCGCCCAGTGGTCGGGATCGCGCTCGATGGCCCGCCGGTAGGCGCGCTCCGCCTGCTCGAGCAGGCCCTGGGATTCCAGGCGTCGGCCATCGGCGAAGTCGTCGTCGGCCGGCGAGGGCAGGATGTTCTCGATGAACTGTTTGACCAGGGCCTTGGGCTGGGCGCCCACGAACTCGCCCACCACCTTGCCGTCCCGGAACGCCTTCACGGCCGGAATGCCCTGAATGCCGTACCGCGCGGCCAGGGCCGGGTTCTCGTCGGTGTTCACCTTGGCGAGCACGAAGCGCCCGCCGTACTCCTCGGCGAGTTGCTCCAACACGGGCCCCAACATGCGGCAAGGCCCACACCAGGGCGCCCAGAAGTCCACCACGACCGGCACGGTGTGAGAGCGCTCGAGCACTTGAACGCCAAAGTCCCGTTCGCTCACGTCCACGATGTAGGGTGATGCCATGAGTCTCCCTCCTGCACACTTGGTCTCGGGGCGGCGAAGGCACGTTCGCCCCCCGGTGGCGTGCTCGCCTGATACTGGGGTGGAGTAACCCCCGGAAAGATTATACACGAATGGGGCCGGCGTCCAAATGGCAGGGTCGGGGGGCGCGGTTGACGCGGCGGAAAATGGGGATAGTATTAGGAGGTTGCGCCCGAGGAGACGGCAACGCCCCAACAGGCGCGGAGAACAACAGGGCCGGAGACCATCTCCCGGAGGCGGAGGATGCAAGCGGTCATCATGGCCGGCGGCGAGGGCTCCCGCTTGAGGCCGCTGACTATTGGGCGGCCCAAGCCCATGGTGCCCCTGGTGAACAAACCAATCCTGGCCCACCTGTTGGACCTGCTGAAGCGCCACGGCATTACCGAGGTGGTGATCACCGTTCAGTACATGGCCGAGTTGGTCCAAGGGTACTTCGGGGACGGGCGGGAGTACGGCATGTGCATCCAGTACTCGCTGGAGAGCGTGCCCTTGGGCACGGCCGGCGGGGTGAAGTTGGCCGCCCACCACGTTCGCTCGGACCCCTTCCTGGTGATCAGCGGCGACGCCCTCACCGACTTCGACCTGCAGCGGGTAGTGGAGTTCCAC
>JALSKA010000179.1 GCA_026989095.1 Ardenticatenaceae bacterium | reverse complement strand
TGATCAGGCAGTCCACGGGCGCGCCGTTGACCTTGAGCGTGGCCTCCACGTCGCGCACGCCCCCGCCGGCGAGGTCGGCCGAGAGCAGGCGCTCGGGCATCTCCACCACCTCGTCGAGCCGCCTGCCCAGCACGGCGCGGGGTGCCACGCCCAGGATGAGCCCCGCCTGTTGGTTGATGTGGGTGATCACGCCGTCGCTGTTCCAACTCAGCACGCCCTCGGAGATGGCGCCGAAGAGGCTGTTCAACTCGGCGAGCCGGCGGTTGGCCTCCTGGAGGTACATGTCGGTCTGGAACTGGTTGGTGATGGCCCTGGCGGCGGCCATGACGATGGCCAGCGTGTGGGGATGGGCCGTCTCGGCACGGCCGGCCATGGCCAGGACGCCGATGATGCGGCCGCGCGCGTCGTGAACCGGGGCGGCCGAGCAGGTGAGCCCGTGGTGGACGTGGAAGAAGTGCTGGGCGCCGGTGACCTGCACGGGCATGGCCTCCACCAGCGCCAGGGCGATGGCGTTGGTGCCCATGAGCCCCTCGCTCCAGTAGACGCCCCGCTCGATGCCCACGTCGGCCAGGGCACGGAGGGCCGGCGGATCGCCCAGCACGTCCACGATGCAGCCCGTGTTGTCGGTGAGCAGGACCGCGTACTCCGAGCCCTCCACGAACTGGTGGATGTCCTCCATGAAGGGACGCGCGACGGCGAGCAGGTCGGCGTAGGTGAGGCAGATGTGGTCCAGCACCACGGGGTTCGCCCTGACGAGGTGGGGGGGCACGCCGGGGTTGAAGCGCAACCGACACCGGCGCCAGGAGCGGCGCACCACAGGGTCAACGGCCAAGGTTTCTGACAAAATCTGCGCCGGTGCAGGTGTGACCGAGTGAACCATTGGTCAATGTTCAGTGATCAGTCATCAGCGATCAGTGCGGGCGTTCCCGCCGGCCGATGCGCCGTTCGGTGCCGGCCAGAATGCGCCTGATGTTGGGGCGCAGGGCCCACGTGATGATGAGCGCCTGGCCCACGCCGTAGAGGGCGAAGGGCATGGGCGCGCGCCCCAGGAACCCCAACACCACAAAAGCGGCGAAGGCCGCCCACGCGGCCGTGAGCGAGCCCACCGAGGCCATGCGGCTGGTGTAGAGGGCCACGAAGCCGAAGAGCGCCGCGGCCACCAGCGCCGTGGGGGAGAGGCCCAGGAGCACGCCCAAGTTGGTCATGGTGCCGGCTCCCCCCCGGAACTTCAGGAAGAGGGACCAGTTGTGCCCCACGACGGCCGCCAGCCCGGCCAGGGCCACGGCAAAGGGCACGTGTGGGT
Source organism: Ardenticatenaceae bacterium (assembly GCA_026989095.1). Classification (GTDB taxonomy): domain Bacteria; phylum Chloroflexota; class Anaerolineae; order Ardenticatenales; family Ardenticatenaceae; genus WFWG01. The sequence continues at coordinate 12,480 of JALSKA010000179.1, read as the reverse complement.
AGAGGGCGCGCGCCACCACCACCACCACTAGCCCTTTCACCGCGTCCGCCGAGGCGGTCAGCAGGCCGGCCTTGGGGCCGGCGGCGCGGTAGACGTTCGTGCCGCCCGTTCGGCCGCTGCCCACCTGGCGAGGATCGACGCCGTAGAGCCGCCCGATGAGCACGCCGCTGGGAATGGAACCCACAAGGTAACCCAACACCACGGCTGTCACGAGGGATGTGAGCACCAATGCCCGACCTCCATGTCTCGGAATCGAAGGTGATGGGGAGGCGCTCCCCACCGGAGGGCACAGTCCACCCGAAGCGTCCCGTGCCGGTGTGCTCAATTATATGTCACTTGTCCCAGGAAGCAACCTGGATTTCGGGCTTCTGCCAAATTGCCAACCCTCCCCTTCTCCAATACAATGGAGGAGGCCCCCCACGACTGCGGGCCCCTTCCCCATGATGAGGCCGTCGTTCAGGAGCATGAAAGCCGTGAGGCAAGGAGACCGGTACTATGTCCGATGTGCACAAGCCCCCCGACTTGGTCGCCCGCGACGACACGCAGCGGGTGCGCGTCTACCTCACGCCCGAGGTGGAGAAGAACTTGGACATGCGCTTGGCCCGCATCGAGGGCCACGTGCGCTCCATCCGCCGCATGTTGGCCGAGCACACTGACTGCGAGACCCTCCTCATCCAGATGAGCGCCGTCAAGGCGGCCATGAACCAGGTCATCGTCAAGACCCTGGAAGGGCACATCGAGACCTGTGTGAGCGCGTGCGCCCAGGACGAGGAGACGTTGGAGGCCCTGGCACGCCTCCGAAAAGCCCTCGCGCTGGTGCTGAAGAATGCCTGATGCACCGCTGACGCCGGCCGACCTCCGGCGATACATCGAGGAACACGCCATCCGGGCCGAGCTCTTCCGGCCCCAGGGCGACACGTCCACAGTCGAGGCGGCCGCCCGCGCCATCGGCTGCGCGCCGGAGCAGGTGATCAAATCGGTGCTCTTCCTCGTGAAGCGGGGGGCGGGCCGCGAGCCGGTCCTGGTATTGGTGGCCGGCACGGCCAAGATCGCCTACCCGGCTTTGGGCCACCTCTTCGGCGTGGGGCGCAAGAAGGTGCGCATGGCCACGCCCGACGAGGTGCTGGCCTTCACCGGCTACCCGGTGGGCGGCGTGCCCCCCTTCGGCCACCCCACCCCGCTGCCCACCTACGCCGACCGCTCCCTGCTGGCCCAAGAGGTGCTCTACGCCGGCGGGGGCGACAACCGCACCATGGTGAAAATCGCCCGTGACGAGCTGTTGCGCGTGACCGGCGCGCAGCTCGTCGAAATTGCCGAGCCGAGGTGACCTATGGCCCAGACAGCGATCACTCACGCCACCGTGATCGTGGACCCCTCCGACCCCACGGCGCCGGTGCTCGAGGACCACGCCGTGCTCGTCGAGGGAGATGCCATCAGGGCCGTGGTGCCCGCCGACGAACTTCCCCCGGAGAGCGCGGAGCATGTCGTGGACGTGGGCGGCCGCCTGGTGTTGCCGGGCTCCATCTGCGCCCACACCCACTTCTACGGCGCCTTCGCGCGGGGCATGGCCCTGCCCGGCCCCGCGCCGGCCTCCTTCCCCGAAATTTTGCGCCGGCTCTGGTGGGCCCTCGACAAGGCCCTCACGCCGGAGGACGTGAAGCTCAGCGCCCTCGTCTACTTGGTGGACGCCATCCGCCACGGCACCACCACCCTGATTGACCACCACGCCAGCCCCAACGCCATCGAGGGCAGCCTCGACCTCATCGGCGAGGCGGTCACCGAGGCCGGCCTGCGCGCCTGCCTCTGCTACGAGGTGAGCGACCGCGACGGCGAGGGGCGGGCGCGCGCCGGGATCGAGGAGAACGTGCGCTGGATTCGCCGCTGCCAGGAGCAGCAGGACCCCCGCCTGGCCGGCACCTTCGGCCTGCACGCCTCCATGACGTTGAGCGACGCCACGCTGGAGCGGGCCGTGGCCGAGGCCCATGCCCTGGGCGTGGGCCTCCACATCCACGCCGCCGAGGGGCCGGCCGACCAAGAGCACTGCCTGGCCACCTACGGCGAGCGCGTTGTCGAGCGCCTCCACCGCCTGGGCGTCCTGGGGCCCTCGACCATCGTGGCCCACGCCATCACCGTGGACGCCTGGGAGATGGGCCTCCTCCGGGAGACGGGCACCTGGGTCAGCCACCAGCCCCGCTCGAACATGAACAACGCCGTGGGCGTGGCCGACATTCCCACCATGCGGCGGGGCGGCGTCAAGGTGGCCCTGGGCAACGACGGCTTCACCCCCGACATGTTCGAGGAGATGAAGGCGGCCTACTTGCTCCACAAGGTCCACCGGAACGACCCGCGCGTCATGGGCGGGGACGAGGTCATGCGCCTGGCCTACGCCAACAACGCCCGGCTGGCCGCGCTCTTCTTCCCTCGCCCCTTGGGCCGGCTGGAGCCCGGCGCCTTCGCCGACCTCATCGTGCTCGACTACCGCCCCCACACGCCGCTCACGCCTGCCAACGTGCCCTGGCACATCGTCTTCGGCGTGCGGGGCAGCCACGTCACCCACACGATGGTAGGAGGGCGCCTTCTCATGGCCGAACGCCGGCTGTTGACCCTGGACGAGGAGGCCATCGCCGCCCGCGCGCGCGAGCGCGCCCCCGAGGTGTGGCGCCGCTTCGAGGCCTACAGCCGCCAGGCCCTGGGGCGCTGAGAAAAAGAATACGCCGCCAGGGAGGGCGCCTGGCGGCGTCGCGGAGGGGAAAAGCGACGGAGATCGGGGGAAGATCTCCACCCCTATAAACGCTCTCCTCCCCTTTTTTGGGTCACGAGTTGACAGCCAAGCGTGATTGTGAGGCCAACACCAACCAAGGGTGCGCGCTCGCCCAAGGGCGCGCAAAAGCATCCGGCAGAGCCAAAGGGGTTCAAACGCCGAGGAAGGGAGGTGGAAGGACAATGGTTGACGAGCCAATTCCCGCGTGGCGCGCCGCCCGCGACCGCAAGGTGGCCGTGATGCTCGACCCCCACGCGCCGGCCTGGCTGCTCAACGAGCAGGTGGACGCCGAGGCCGGCCGCGTGCAGTTCGACATCGTCCACCGGTGGCCCCTCACCGGCGAGTGGGAACGCCGCCACTTCACCTACGAGATCGACGTGGACGTGCTCCACTTCCGGGGCGCCTCGCCCGTCTCGCCGGCCGAGTTGGCCCGCCTGAAGGACGAGGCCCGCTTCCGCGCCCACGAACACGAGCCGTTGTGATTCTTTGTAAACCTATCTGACAGGACTTACGAGTTAGCAATTGAGCGACGGCCACCTTGCCCTGCAACGGAGCAGGGGCAGGTAGGCCACCGGTGATCAGTTCGCGCTGCAAGTCGCGCTGCAAGCGGTCCTTGACCTCACCCAAGGTTTCTTTCGGGTGCAGGCGCAGGCGCTGCAAGATGACGAACGTGATGAGGACGAAAGCCACGTGGCGTACCAATGCTTGATCCACACGACATTGACACGCCGCCAGACCGCTGAACTGTTTGACGTCTCGGAAAAGGGTCTCGATCGACCAGCGGCTTCGCTTCCGCAGCACGATGGTGGTTAGATCACTGTCCAAGTCATTCGTTGCCAGCACCTCGACATTGCCATGACGGTTTCTGGTCACGACCAATCGCAAGGTGCCATACTTGGGCAGGTAGGCCACGATACGGCGGGCCCGCAGTTGCAGGCGTGCGCGCCACTTCAGTTTCAACCATCTTCCCAACGGCGCCACATGTCAGCGGCGGTTGCGGTAATGGACGATGGTGTTCAGGTGGAGTACCCCCACCACTTCAGCCCCAGCCGGCTCACCTTCTTGGTTATCCAGCCGGCGGTGTAGAGGGTGTCGAAGACGATGTATTGGAGTGGGAAGCCCCGCCTGCTAGACCTCCACGATCATCTCCCAAGCCAACTGCAACTTGGTGCGGTACTGCTTAGGTCGGCAGTGCTGTTTCGGATGCCAGAAGCGAAAGGCAACCGGGAGGCGCTAGCATCCGCTGCACCACAGCAGAACGATCACGTGAAAGCCGCGCACCTTGCATTTCTCGCTCGTGGAGCAAGTGCAGCCCACCTACCGGCTCCGTCTGCAGAACGGCTTGCTCACCACCACGTCGTCTACGACTAGGTATCCACTTCCCAGCCGTTTGGCCCAGCCAATGAGGGCCTTCATTACCGCACGGGTGGAGAGCTCGTGGGTGCGCAGCAAGCAGTTGAGGGTATCATGAACACGGGCTGGCAGCCAAGTCAGCAATCCGTGTTCCATTCTGCCATCGGTCCAGCAAGAGCAAGCCCATGATGTAAATGGCCATCAACCCAAACACCAACGGCGAGAGCATTGCTCCCAGACCGAACGTCCTGAGGCTTCGAACCACTTGCTTGAAGAACCACCGAGTGGCAGAAGAGAGCCGGGACGCTATGTGTGGAAACACCTCCCGAGGGGATGGTTTGCCATCCTAATTCTACCTCGGTGATGTCCCTTTTCAAATTGTCAATGTGCTGGATGCTCAACTGCGTAAGTCCTGTAAAGCCAAATTAGTATGCATAACCAGGATGCGCTGGCCCATAGGGGTCACCTTGAAAGATGGAAAAGAGAGGCTGGGATGGAAAACAAATGGTACGCACGTGGGCCAGTTAGTACCATCATATGGCGATGTGCATCCTGGCTCACCACATTCTCGTCCGCACTCAATAGCGGCTTACAAGGGAGCTCCAACTTTCTTTCCTAAGGCCAGTTGCTGGTGGCTTCAGCCTTACTGCTCAAGCGACTAGACTCGCAGGAAGTGATCCAAAGGGTTTGGTTCATTCAGATGCAAAACAACGCCGCATATCGCTCCCATCATCTCACAAACGAAAATGCAGACTTGCCGGCAGTATCCATTAAAGCTCGAGAGTTTATATCTCGGATAGGACGATAGGACATTCTGAGGGGGATTCTATCGTCCGTCAGGGGCATTGATGCCCATAAGGGCAAAACGGGACATCAGGGCAAATCGGCTAGAAGAGCATGCTTCACCCGTAATCCCTCCCATGAGGGCAAATCGGCTGGAAGAACAAACTTCTGTTCTCGTAGACGTAACTCCACCTTGAGCAATCATGGGTGCGAAGAAGGTTGCGAGAAAGATGGTAGATGAAAATATAAACACGGCACCGCGATAGACAAAACGGTTATTGTGCTTCACAGTTTCACCTCCGGAATAAGTCGAGTGTCCAGAATGCTTTCTGATACGGCAGATACTGCCGGCAAGCCTCTACTATTATCTTTTTCTCTATTCTTGTCTTTAAAACAACAGACAAGAATCTACACATACGCAAGACTTCCAAAGCCACCTTGATGAATCAACTTGTTTCTCTCAAATACAAAATGTGATACCATGGTGGCGGCACACAGCGCTGACGAAGGCCATGGTGTCGCAATTTTATCTGAGAATACACGTTTTTTTTGCTGTCCAATAGCGTCATCTTTAGATGACTAGTCAAGCTCCTCTATCTTATATTGAGGACGACTCCTTGCTCAAATTTGGTAATCAGGTAGTCCTGTGACGCGGACATCGCCGTGGCCTCCTGGCACGTGTGGTTTCGCGAGTCGTTCGCAGGCGTCTCGCCCTCTTCAGTTTTCCTGTCCGGGGTTCGTCCGCAGGTGCTCGCAGATGCGGTCCACCCGGTAGCCGGCCCGCTCGCCGGCACACACGAGGTGCTCGGCCACGTGGGCCGTCCGCGCGGCCTCCTCGGGCCACAGGGAGGCCAAGGCCGCGGCCGAGGCCACGGCAGCTTGCTCCAGCGCCTCCTTGTTCACCCACTCCACGCCGCCGTGCTCGTGGAGGTGGAGCCACGTCCACGCTTCGGGGTCGTCCAGCCAGCGGGCCCACAGGGCGGCGGCGACTTCGGCGGGACGCCAGTCACCCTCTCCCCCGTCGGCCACGGGGCCCACGCCTTCAGTGTGGCGCAGGAGGAGATAGGCCAACTGCACGGACCGCTTGGCCTCGCCCTCGTTCAGGGACGAGCACGACGCGAGGCGGGAGGGGACGGCGCGGAACAGGTGCCACCGGCTGATGCGCTCACACGCCAGCCGGCCCGCGTCGTGAGCCGTCCCGTCTGCGCCCAGCCGGCCGACGGGCCGGCTCACGGCCCACAGGTGGAGGCCCGCAGCGAGCACCGGGTGGACCAGCAGCTCGCGGAGCACGGGGTTCACCCCGGCCTCTTCCCACCGGCGGGGCAGGCGGCAGAGGCGCCCCAACAGGGCCAAGGCGGCGGAGCACTCCCGCTCCACCGCATCGCGTGGCCGGGCGCCGACGAAGCGGGCGATCTGCCAGCACGCCTCGGAGAGCTTGTGGGCAAACGCCGAGACCCACTCCTCACACGGCTCGGACGAGGGCGCGAGCTCGCCCCGCTGCCAGGCCGCGTGGAGGGAGGGCCCGTCGAGGAGCTCGGCGAAAACGGCCCGCACGGGCTCCAGCTCCAGCTCGCGCAGGTGGTCGTCCAGGGAGGGCACGCCCCGGCCCCCCAGGCGCTGCGCCAGCCTGGCGTAGTGGCCTTGGTGGTCCCGCACCAGGCGGAAGTCGAAGAAGACGTGGTGCTGGTAGGCGCCCAGCTCCACGTAGAGCCCCCTGTGGCGGAGCTCGCGCCACGGGCGGATGTACTCCAGGCCGGTGACGTGGTCCCGGAAGAGGCAGAAAGTCTGCTCCTCGTCCCCCTCCTCCAGGCCCAGCCCCTCGGCCAGGGTCGTGCGCACCAGGCGGCGGGAGCCGTCGTCCCCCTTGCGGACGAAGGGGACGGAGCGGTGGATCCACCCCCGGGTCTCGGCGAAGGCGTTGTGGTAGACCACCAGGGCCGCCTCGCCGCCGGCGCGGTTGGAGTAGGCGAAGACGTTCTCGTCCACGTGGCCCTCGGGCGTGACCACGTCGTAGAGGCGGAAGTGCTCCACGCCGGCGAAGAGGTGGCGCCGGCGCACCAGGGGGAAGATTTCGCGCTCGTGCCGGCGGACGAGCTCCCCGTCGGGCTCCTCCTCCCAGTAGGCGCGGCGGTACTCCATGCCGTACTTCTCGGCGAAGCCCTCAATTTGGCCGTGGCCGAACATGGGCAGGCCGGGCAGGGTTACCATCATGGTACAAATGCCGAAGTACTTGTCCCCCTTGCCGAACTGGACGACGGCCGGCTCCTCGTCCGGGTTGTTCATGAAATGAACGTAACGTTTGAGGATTTCCGGGTCGAACTCGAGGGTGTTCTTGATGAGCTGGCGGTATTCGGCGTTCTTCTCGTCCCGGAGCATGTGCATGAAGGCGCTGTTGTAGACGCGGTGCATTCCCAGCGTGCGGACGAAGTAGCCCTCCAGCAGCCAGAAGGCCTCGGCCAGGAGGAGGGTGTCGGGCGCCTCGGCGGCCACGCGGTCCACCACCTCTCGCCAGAACTCGCGGGGCATGAGGCGGTCGAACTCGGCCTTGCTCATGCCGTGTTCGGCGCGGGAGGGGATGGCCCCGCCGGCGCCGGGCTCGGGGAACCAGAGGCGCCGGTAGTGGTGCTTGGTGAGGGTCATGGCGGCGTCGAAGCGGATGATGGGGAAGAGGCGCGCCACCCGCAGGATCTGCTCCATGAGGGCCTCGCGCACGTCGGCCCTGAGGTGGTTGAGCTGGGCCGTGTCGTTCCAGGGCATGTTGGTGCCGTCGTTGCCGTGGTAGATGTAGGTCGCCTTGCCCGTGCGCCGGTCCACGCGCTTGAAGACCACGGCCGCGTCGCTGCGGTCGTAGTAGTGGTCCTCCAGGTAGATGCCCACGTCCTCCCGCCAGGAGAGGTCCGGGCCGTTGAAGGTGTAGGCCGGGAAGGGGGGCTCGTCCACGGCGATGAACCACTCGGGGTGGTCCATGACCCAGGGGGAATCGATGCCCATGTGGTTGGGGACCATGTCCCCGGCCAGGCGGATGCCGCGCTGCCAGGCCCGCTCCCGCAGGTTCCAGAAGGCGGCCTCGCCCCCCAGGGCGTCGGCGATGCGGTAGTCGAAGAGGGCGTAGGCCGACGCCTCGGCGTCGGGGTTGCCGCAGAGGTGCTTGATGCGCCGCGAGGCCGGGCTGCGCTCCCACACGCCGATGAGCCAGAGGGCGTTGATGCCCCGGCGGGCCAGGGTGTCCAATTCCTCGTCGGGAATCTGGTCCAGCCGGGCGATGGGCCGGCCGTACTGCTTGGAGAGCTGGTCCAGCCAGACGTAGGTGTTCTTGGCGATCAGGACCACGAGGGGCATCCACTCCCGGTCCGGGGAGAAGGCCTCGGGGTCCTCGCGGAGGGCGTCGTACTCGTAGACGAGGGCCGGGCCGGGGCCGGCGAAGGCCGGCTTGCGCTCCTCGCGGGCCATGTCCAGGGCGAGCGCCGCCCGGCGCAGCCACCCGCCGGCGTGGCGCTCCAGCCACTCCCCCCAGGCGCGGCGCACGTACTCCAACTGGGCGATCACGTCGTGGGGGGCCACGTCGAGGGGGCGGTGGAGGAGCCGCATGAGGGCCACGTCTTCGGGCCCGAAGCGGGGCTGGCCGTCGAAGAAGTCGTGGAGCGCGGCCACGATCTCCCGGTAGGCCGTGGTCGCCGCCAGGTCACTGTCGTCGAAGAGGTCGCGGTACCGGACCAGGCCCGGGTTGTCGTTGGCCAGCCAGACGGTGATGAGCTCCTCCAGCAGGCGCTCGTCGCCACGCTCCCCGCCGGGCGCCGCCGGGGTCTCCCCTCCGGCGAGGGCCTCCTGGGCGAAGCGGGCGAGGGTGGCGGCCACGGCCTCGGCGCCCAGCCGCTCCCGGAGCCACGCGAGGGCCCGCCCCATGACGCCGGGCACGTGGCGGGCGTAGAGCTGGAGCAGGAGGTGGAAGACCTCCTCGAGGAGCGCGGCGGCGTAGAGCTCGCCGGCGCGCGCGGCGCGCTCGGGGCGGCGGAGGGGATCGCGCACCAGGTTGAGCCGGTGGGCCAGCCGGCGCGCGCTCCGGGGATCGGGCAGGAGGACGTGGCCCCACTCGACGGCGAAGGCGTCGTCCAGGGCGTACTGGTGCCAGGCAGTGCGGAACGCGTGAACGCCCCTGGCTCTGCGCACGGCCATTGCTTCTCCTCCCACGTGTGTGGTGTGGCTGTCGTCCGGCGTGCAGGGCTCGGCCCGGTGTGTGCCCATTGTAGCACGCCTCGGCGCGATCCACCAGTGGCCGGGCACGAAAAAACCCGGGGACGTGTGCCCCCGGGGCCGTCGTTCCGCGCGGTGCGTCGGCCTTACCGGCCTGTCTGGGCCCGGGCCGACTCCCACGCGGCGAAGAGGACCGGGATGAGGAGGATGGTGAAGATCAAGTTGGTGCCGGCCGCCGGCAGGAACTCGCCGATGATGGCCGTGGCCGGGCTGTAGCCGTTGACCCAGATGTCGGCCACCGAGGCGAAGCCCATGCCGACGATGACGCCCAGCGCCCCCCAGACCACCGAGGCGGCGATGTCGGGCCGGTTGCGCAGCACCAGGCGCGCGACCACCAGAATGGCCACCAGCAGGATGAGGAGCACCGGCGCCCACTGGCCGGCCGTGGTGCCGGCCCACGGGTGCTCCACGTTGGGGAAGGCGAAGGAGAGGATCACGAAGAGGGCCATGAGCCCGCCCACCACGATGAGCAGGCGGTCCGTGGCCTTCTCCCTGTCCTGAAAGGCCCAGATGAGGCCCGGCACCATGCCCATGAGGCCGTTGCCCAAGTCCCAGACCGGGAAGACGCCCCAGCCCGTGAGGGCGTCGCCGATGATGTTGCCCACGGCCCCGCTGAAGAAGCCCACCACCGGCCCGAAGGCCAGCCCCATGAAGATGGGGATGACCACGGCGGGACGCAGGGCCACGAAGCTGACCGAGGGAAGCTGGAAGACGTTGGTGGCCCACGAGAAGATGCCGTAGAGCACGGCGCCCACGGCCATCATGACCACTTCCCGGGTGGTGATGTCCCAGATGGGCTTGTCGGCGAAGTAGTAGTAGATGGCCACCACAATGACGCCGCCGATCAGGTAGAGGAGCCACCCGGCCGCGTTGGCGCGGGCACCGCTCGTCAACAGGTTGGCCAGGAAGAGCACCACCGTGGCCACGACCAGCGAGCCCAAGAACTTCACGAGAGCCGCCTGTCCACCTGCCGTCCGTCCCGTGTCGAGCATCGTTCCCCTCCTATTGAAAATGAAAAAATACACGAGGTTTGGACCACAGCACCGTGCCCCCGTCTCCCGACGGCACGGCCCGGCGCAGCAGGGACGGCGCGGCGCCCGCCGGCGCCATCGCCGCCGGGGCAGGGGCGTTCCCCCACGTCCGACAGCTTCTAAGGGACAAAACCCCGCAGGGCCGAAAAAGTTATCCCCCAGCGGCCAGTTTGGGCCCCGACACCGCCCGCGCCTCGCCCCCGTGAGGCGCGAGCCCGCCCCCACCCGGCAGGCCCATCAGGCCACGTCGAGGAAGGCGCCCAGGCGCTCCAAGGGCAGGAAGCGGCCCGTGCGGGGCAACGCCTCGACGTTCAGCTCCAGCAGGCTGGTGGGCCGCACGCGGCAGCGCTCCAGCAGGGCGAAGTCGCCCAGCACCTCCTCGGGCGGGCCGTCGGCCGCGATGCGCCCCTCGGCCATGAGGATGACCCGGTTGGCGTAGCGCACGGCCAGGTCCACGTCGTGGGTGATGAAGAGGATGGCCTCGAAGGGCATCCGGACGACCGCGTCCATGAAGCGGGTGTAGTGGCGGTAATCCTGGCCGGCCGTGGGCTCGTCCATGATGAGCAGCCGGGACTCCATGGCCAGGATGGCCCCGATGCCCACCCGCCGCTGTTGGCCGTAGCTCAGGGCCAGGGGCGAGACCCCTTCGTAGCCCACCAGGTCCACGATCTCCAGGCTGCGCCGCACGTTCCGCTCCACGCGGGCCTCGTCGAAGCCGAGGTTGCGGGGGCCGAAGGCCATCTCCTCCCACACGGTGGGGGCGAAGAGCATGTGGGTGGGGCTCTGGAAGACGTAGCCCACGGTGGCGGCGATCTGGGCCACGGTCATGGTGCGGGCGTCCCGCCCGGCCACCCAGACGCGCCCCTGCTGGGGGCGCTGCAGGCCGATGATCTGGCGCACCAGGGTGCTCTTGCCGGCGCCGTTGGGCCCCAGCAGGGCCACCACGTCGCCCGGGCGCAGCTCCAGGCTGACGCCCTGCAGGACCGGCCGCTCCGGCTCGTACCCGAACCAAACGTCCTCGAGCACCACCAGGGGCTCGGCGTCGGGCCGGCGGGGCCGGCGAGGGGGCGGCTCGGGCACCTCCACGCCCCGCAGGCGGGCGATGGCCAGGGGGGCCGGCAGCTTCACGTCCCGGGGGTCCACCGCCTCCAGGAAGCCGGCCAGATCGCCGAAGTAGCGCTGTTCGCCAGCGTCGAGGAAGAGGGCCATGTCGGGCTCGGCGGCCAGCACGTCCTCCACGCGGTGTTCGATGAGCACCACGGTCTTGCCGGCCTCCACCAGCCGGCGCACCAGGCGGAGCACCTCGTCGGCGCCGGCCGGGTCCAAGTTGGCCAGGGGCTCGTCAAGGAGGATGATGTCCGGCTCCATGGCCAACACGCCGGCCACGGCCACCTTCTGCTTCTCCCCGCCGCTGAGGGCAAAGGTGGGCCGGTCCCGCAGGTGGGCGATTTCCAGGAACTCCAGAACCCGGTCCACGCGGCGCAGGATCTCCCCCCGGGGGAAGCCCAAGTTCTCCAGCCCGAAGGCCACGTCGTTGAGCACGTAGGCGCCCACGATCTGTTTCTCCGGGTCCTGCAGGACGGTGCCCACCATGCGGCTGATCTCGGCCAGCTTGAGGGGCGCGGGGTCGCGGCCGAGGAGGCGGATGGTGCCGCTCAGGTCGCCCCCCTTGTAGGCGCGGGGGATCAGGCCGTTGAGGCAGCGCATGAGGGTGGTCTTGCCGCACCCGGAGGCGCCGGCCACGAGGAGGAGCTCGCCCCGGCGGGCGCGGAAGGAGCACCGGTGCAGGGCGAGTTCCCGGCGCGTGCGGTAGCGGTATGAGAGGTCCTGGACGAGAACGGCGGGCGGGGAGGCCATGTGGGCTATTATAAGCGAGGCCGGCTGTTGACACAAGGGGAGAGGGGTGGGGGATGAGGGGTGAGGGGCGCGGGCGCGCGGCGATTGGGCGGCCCCCCGGCGGGCGAGTTCACCCTCTCCCCTTCCGGTCCCGCAGTTGCCGGAGTTGCTCTTGCACGGGCTCCACCAGCGCCCTGTCCGGCTCCCGCCCCGCCTCCCGGCAGGCATCCCGGTAATTTCGCAGGCACGTTTCCATCCACTCCGCGAAGGCGGCGGGGAGGGCGCGGAAGAAGGGCCACAGTGTGCGTACCGCCTCCTCTGCCGCCCCCAGCGCCGCCTCCCGCCGGCCCAGGGCCGAGAGGGCATTGCCCAGGTTGTTGAGGCTCATCGCCAGGTCGGGCAGGAAGGCGTCGGGGTTGGCCGCCGCCAGTCGCCGGTACAGCCCCACCGCCTCCTCTGCCGCCC
>JALSKA010000178.1 GCA_026989095.1 Ardenticatenaceae bacterium | reverse complement strand
AAGATGCCCCCACTTTCCAGCCGCATCAGTTCCTGGCGCAGGGCCTCCCCCTCCAGGTTGGCCGCTGTGGTCAACGGTGTCGTTCCCAACCGTCCTCCCGCGTGGGCCTCCAGCACCAGGCGGGCGATATTCTTGACCAGGAAGGAGAAATAGGTGTGGATGGCGAAGAAGAAGCGCGGGGGATCGACCGTCTCCGGGCGCAGCCCCATGCCACGAATGAACTTGTGCAACTCCTTCTCGGCGCGGATCTTGCCCCCGGCCGCCTCGTAGCCGGCCACCTCACCGAAGAAGAGGCGCCACTGCTCGAAGAGTCGCGCGGTCAGGTCGTCGGTGTGGCCCTCCAGCGCGTTGTACAGGGCGCGAGTCACGCGCTGGCTGTAGATGTTCTGGCTGCCGAAGTCCTCGACCAGGTTTTCGGGAATGAGCGCGCGGCCCGAGGAGAGGGCAAAGAGCGCACGCAGGAAGCGTTCGCTGGAGGCCGCGTTTACCTCCAGGGGTGGTTCAACAATAAAGTGCCCCTCGTGGTAGCGGACGAAGATGTAGTAGTAGCCGTCGAAGACCACGCCCAGCAGGCGATCCCGGTCGTGCTTTTCCCGGCGGGCCACGCCGGTAATGTAGTCCTTCACCTGCTGGACGGCATGGCGGGTGTGGCCGTGGCCTAAGTTAGGGCGCAGGGAACCGGGCGGCTCGTACTCGATGATCAGGCGGTTGTACACCGCGTCGGCGCGGCCCGTAGCCAGGGTGTATTCCCGGCGAACCAGAAGCCCCACATCCAGTCTACCGGCAACTTCATCAATGTAATGGGCTACCGCAGCACGAAATTCCGCCTCATTGTGCGCCTCTTGGGCCGCGGCGCGCACGCGCTCGGTAAACCGTGGGTCCTCATGTTCGATGAATCGGTAAGTAGCTTCTGTCGCCGGCATGGGGGAGGTCTCCTGGATTGACGGAAATCGTGATCTGATTCCTGCGATCGCGTTCGGTGTGCAGGGATCAGATGGCTTTCAAATTGGTGATCTACGCTACAGGGCCGAGCGCAATGAGGTGCTCGATAAAGGTGCGTTCGTCTTCCCAAGCACGCGCATCGTGTGCGGACAGGCGGGCGGCGTGCATGTAGTGATCCAGCGCCCGCCGGATAACTTCCGCCTCTGTCACGCCTTGCAGGCGCGAGAGGCGTTTCAATCTCTGTTCCTGATGGGCTTCAATGTAGACTTGCTTGCGCACCTTTGTGGGCATCCGGTACATCGAAGTATACATTAGGCAAACGTGTTTCGACAAACTTCACATCACAGTGTCAACATGTATCTCCGCCACCCGGGCCTCGTCGGAGTGGATGCAGCGTGTGGCGGTGATGAGCTCGTGTGGCCCAACAGCTACGTCAGGGTGGCCAAGTCCATACTTGGCGCGATGCCCGTGACATGCGTGTGTCACAGCGCGTGTGGTGGCCACTCGCCTCGCTAGCCTTCGCCGTGCCGCTTTTCTCCACTAGGCACTGCACGTCCCGCCGCGCAAGGAACCGCTCCGTGAAGTGTGGGTGTTCGAGGGTGCCAGACGAGCTGTTGCCTCCATTTGGCCTCGCCGTGGGGAAACAGAAGGGGGCTTGAAAGCACCCAGGTGGGGCAGGTCTATTTGGGTAAGTATATGATGCGTGGAGGAGAGATGAATGAGTCGGAGCGCTCGGCGCTGCTCACCGACGTGCAGGTGATGCCTTTTATCCAGCAACGTGGATTATAGCTGGCCGGCGAGTCACGTTGTAGCACTACGCGGCCGCCGGGCGGGGAACTTCCCGGCGCAGGGGCAAGGTGCCCACTAAGTAGCCGGCGAAGATCAGCGAGATGGCGGTCAACTCGCTCACCCGGAAGAGGGCCGGCCCGCCGAGAACGCCGATGGTGTGGGCCGACGCCGCTACAATGCCGCCGAGGGCGATGAGGCCCACGCCCACCGTGCGCTCACGTTCCATCTGGCGGCGCGTGAATTGCCACACCGAGTAGATGGCGCTGCCCACGAAGGCCACCGTGCCGAAGATGTTGGCGATGACCACCAGCACGCGCACGGGTATGAAGGGGAACATCTTGGTCTCCACGAACCCCAACACGTCCGTGCGCGTGAGGCCTGCCGGGTCGATGGGCCACGTGAGGACCAAGAGGCTGCCGGCCAGCGAGAGCAGGACTACGAACGCGAGGGCGGCCAGGGCCGCACGGCGCGACAGCACCAGGAAGAGCGAGCCGGCCCCCAGCCAGGCCGCCACCATGAGGGCGCCGAAGGCGTAGTAGACCCGGTACGTGAGAGGTGTCCACGCTCCCCGAAAGGCCGCCACCATTTCCGCGGAAACGGCCACTGCCCAGATGAGCAGGGCTATTCCCCAGAGCAGTTGATAGGGCTTTCGCTTCTGCCACCACTCCCGCAGGACGAGAGCAGCGAAGATGGTGCTGAGGACCACGTCCAGCGCGGAAATCAGGAGTGCCATGCTCTCCTCCCAAACGCCGCGTTCCTCTCAACCCAGACGCGGGGTGGGCACCCCGCAGCCGCCGAAAACAGAATTGGACCAAAGATGGGCAAAGTGTATCAAAGCCGGCGCGGAAGGGCAAATGGTGTAGGGAAATTTGGCCAAGTTTGCTCCGGTTCCGGGGGCTCTCCCGACGGCTACTCGCCCTTGCGCGCCAGCGCGATGAGACCTGTGCCCACGGGCAGGTCGGCGAAGCGGATCAGGTAGCTCTCAAGGCGGCCCACGCCCATGAGGACGGCGTTGACTAAGGGATGAGTGGGCACCATGTCCACCTGATACGCATCGTCCTCGAAGTAGTGGGACTTGAGCGCCTTGGGCGGGCGGAGGCGCGAGAGCAGGATGGTGAGCGCGGCCACGGGAAAGATGAGGAAGTTGTTGTACGTCTGGCGCACCGGGGAAAACCCCACGCAGAGCAGCTTGCGCTCGAGGTCTCCCCTGGTGTAGCGGCGCACGTGGGCGTTCAGCTCGTCGTTGAAGCTCCAGAGCCACTGGAAGGCGGGCACGCTGATGAGCACCAGCCCGCCGGGCTTGAGCACGCGGTGAGCCTCTCGCAGAATGGCCACGTCGTCCTCATTGTGTTCGATGACGTCGAGTGCTGTCACCAGGTCGAAGGTGTTGTCCGCAAAGGGCAACGCCCGTGCGTCGGCCTGGCGGATGTCGTAGCCGCGCGCACGCCCCACGCGCACGGGGTTGGGGTGGTTCTCGACGCCGATGACGTAGCCGTAGCGGCTCAGGTGATGGTACATGTTGCCGGCCCCCGAGCCCACGTCCAGGATAAACAGCTCGCCGGCCGGCAGGTGGGGTTCCAACACGGCCCTGAGCGCGCGTGTGCGCCCGGCAAACCACCAGTGATCGTCCTCGGGGATGTGCCGGGGAAGCCGAGAACGATCAACACGGACGGCTCCGCTCCCCGGTCGGATCGTCTGGAGGCTCTTCGTGTTCATGGTCACCTCGTCATGTTCGGAACGTCCCGTGGTTTCAGGTTGCCCAGCATACCACCCTGTGCGCCTCCGGTCAAACGCCAGGTGTGGGCTCCGTCACGCCGGAGAGGACCGGGGGCAAAAGAGTCCCCTCCGCAGCACCACCGTGGCCCGCCGGGAATCACCGCCGTCGCCGGAACGCCCGCTGGCCGGCCTCGTAGGCGTCGCCCCCGTAGATGTCGTTGACCACAATGGCCGGGAAGTCCCTCACGATTAGCTCTCGAATGGCCTCAGGGCCCAGCTCCTCGTAGGCCACGACGCGGGCCTCCACGATGTGATCGGCCAGGAGCAGGGCGGCGCCGCCCACGGCAGCCAAGTAGACGGCGCGGTAGCGCACGAGGGCCGCCTTTACCTCCGGGGAGCGGTGTCCCTTGCCGATGAACCCCTTAACGCCCCGTTCCAGGAGGGGAACGGTGTAGGGGTCCATGCGTCCGCTCGTCGTGGGGCCGGCGGGACCAATGGGCCGGCCGGGCGGGGCCGGGGCCGGCCCGACGTAGTACACCACGTGGCCGGCCAGGGGAATGGGCGAGGGCTCGCCCCGATTCAGGGCGGCGACCAGCCGCCGGTGGGCCGCGTCACGCGCCGTGTAGACGACACCGCTGAGCAACACCATGTCGCCGGCGCGCAGGGCGGCCACATCGTCGTCGGTCAGGGGCGTGTGGAGCGTGTGGGCGTTCACAGGATCACCTCTGCGCGGCGTGGCGCCGAACAGTTGAGGTTGACGGCGACCGGCAAGGCGGCAATGTGAGTGGGAGCGGCCTCCACGTGGACGCCGAGCGCCGTCACCGTGCCGCCGAAGCCTTGGGGCCCAATGCCCAGGGCGTTGATCTCGTCCAACAGCTCCCGCTCCAGCGCGGCCAAGTGAGGCGCCGGGTTGGGCGTGCCCAGCCGGCGCAAGAGGGCCTTTTTGGCCAGCAGCCCCACCGTGTCGAAGGAGCCCCCGAGCCCCACGCCCACGATGACGGGAGGGCAGGCGTTGGGGCCGGCCCGCTCCACCGTTTCCACCACGAATTGCTTGACGCCATCCACGCCGACGGCGGGCGGGAACATGGCCAGCCGGCTCATCAGCTCGGCGCCGAACCCCTTGAGCATCACGCGCAGGCGCACGTGGTGGCCCGGCACGATGGCGTAGTGGACGATGGGCGGCGTGTTGTCCCCGGTGTTCTCCCGGAGAATCGGGTCGGCCACCACCGACTTGCGCAGGGGGCGATACGCCTGTCGCACGGCCTCCTCGATGGCGGCGTTCAGGTCGCCGCCCACCAGGTGAACCTGCTGGCCGACTTCGACGAAGATGATCGCCATGCCCGTGTCCTGACACGAGGGCAGCCGCTCGGCCCGAGCCCTGTCGGCGTTGGTCAGCAGAATCTCAATGATCTCCCGGCCGAGGGCCGCCGCCTCCTGTTGGCGGGCGCGCCGGAGGGCGGCCACATAATCGGTGGGCAACTTCCAGGCGGCCTCGGAGAGAAGCGCCGCCAACGCACGCCGGACAAAGGCGACTGAGATGGTGCGCGCCGGAGTGGTCATGGCACTGCTCGCTCGAATGCTTCAGGGGATCGGGTTTGCCGGCCGTGTGCGAACGGGATGTGGAGAGTATACGCGGGCGGCCACCTTTGCCAAGTGGGAGCAGGAGCGCGTGCCGGTTCCTCTTTTGTCCAACCCGCCAACGTCGGGTAGAATAGACAAAAGCGGACGAGGGGAGAGGTGAGGCCATGCACGTGAGCGGACATGCCGTGCGGGAGCGCATCGAGGAGGTGGCCCCCGTTGCGTTGGCGGAGTCGTGGGACAATGTGGGCTGGCAGGTGGGGCACGATGGCGTCACCGTCTCCCACGTGTTGGTCGCGTTGGACGTGGACCTGCGCGTGCTCGACGAGGCGAAGCGGGTGGGTGCGGACTTGATCGTGGCACACCACCCGCTTTTTTTTCGCCCCCTGC
Source organism: Ardenticatenaceae bacterium (assembly GCA_026989095.1). GTDB lineage: Bacteria > Chloroflexota > Anaerolineae > Ardenticatenales > Ardenticatenaceae > WFWG01. The sequence goes on along the minus strand of JALSKA010000178.1, from coordinate 50,093 downwards.
ACCGACTGGACCCCTCCACACCCCGTGGACGCCTCATCGTCGAGCTGATCCGCGCCGACGTGGCCGTCTACGCAGCACACACCAACGTGGACGCCGTGCGCGATGGCGTCAACGGCGCGCTGGCCGAGACGTTGGGCTTGGAGCCTGTGGCCCCGCTCATGCCGGTCCCGAATGCTCCGGACCAGTGGGGGTTCGGCGCCATTTGCGAGCTTGCCCCCTCTTCCGTGACGACCGAGGAGCTGGTGTGGCGTGTTCACCGGCGCCTGAACACCCCCACACCTCGGGTGACCCCCGGCGGGCCAACACACCATCAGCGGGTGGCGCTTCTCGGAGGAAGTGGGGCCACTTTTCTCGACGCTGTGGCCGGGGCCGGCTGCACCTGCTTCATCACCGGTGAGCTCAAGTACCACGATGCCCAACACGCCCGTGCCCTGGGCATCACGGTCATCGAGGCCGGCCACTATTACAGCGAGGCACCGGTGCTCGTCAGGATGGCCCGGTGGCTCCAGCCGCTGGGCATTCCGGTGACGGTGAGCCAAGTGGTCACCTCACCTTTTGCACCGGATTGGCAGTCGGTGAAAGACCAAGGGAGGGGAGAGCAGTGAACCGCGCAGCTCAGCTCCTGATGCTCCAGAAGGTGGAACTGGAAATCCAGGACAAGATGAGGCTCCTCCGCCAAGTGCGCCGTGCCCTGCGCAACACCGAGGAGTTGGAGGCCATGCGGAAGCAGTACGGCGAAGTCCAGGACGACCTCAAAGAGCTGGAGGCACTCCAGCGCGAACTGGAACTGGAAGTCCAAGGGCTTTCCCAGCGCATCGAGGAACACGAGCGCGAGCTCTACAGCGGCACCATCCGCAATCCCAAGGAGCTGGCCGTGCGCCAACAGAAACTCGAGGCCCTCAAGCGCCGGCGAGACCGCCTCGACGAGCGCATGATGAGATCCCTGGAGAACACCGAGAAGATGCGTCGCCGGATCGAGCAGCTCCGGGAACGGCTCCAGGAGGCCGAGGCCAAGTGGGAGCAGCAGCGGGGCAAGTGGGAAGACATGGAGCGCAAGCTCAAGCGGTACCTGGTCTACCTCCGCCGCCAGCGCGACGAGATCCGACAGAGTATCCCCCGTGCTGACCTGGAGCTGTACGAGGAACTGGTGCGCGTAAAGGGAGGCGTGGCCGTGGCCGAGCTCAAGGACGGCGTGTGTACGGCCTGCGGAGTGGGAGTCTCCCAAGGCAAAATCGAGAGCGTGAGGCGCAGCACCGGCCTCATCACGTGCAGCAACTGCGAGCGCATCCTGGCCATTGTCACCTGAGCGGGCTGCCTTCTCTCCTCTGGATGATTCGCTGTTTCCGCCGTTCACTGGTATAATTTCCTCCCCGCATTTTCCTGGAGCGGCTCGGTCGCGGACGAAGGCGGTGTGGCCAATGTCATCGAACCGGGTGGTGGCCGAAATCAAGGAACGCCTCGACATCGTTGAGGTCGTCGGCCGGTACGTGAGCCTGAAGCGCTCGGGCCGCACGTACAAGGCCCTGTGTCCCTTCCACCAGGAGCGGACGCCCAGCTTTGTCGTCTTCCCGCACACGGGCACCTGGTACTGTTTCGGCGCCTGTGGCGAGGGCGGGGACATCTTCGCCTTCGTGATGAAGGCGGAGGGCGTGAGCTTTGCTGACGCTCTGGCCATGTTGGCCCGTGAGGCCGGCGTCGAGCTCCGCCCACTCGATGAGGCCAGCGCCCGGCGCCGTCAGCGCCGCCAACGCCTGCGCGCCGTCTGCGGGGCCGCGGCCGAACTGTTCGCCGAGTGGCTGTGGACACACCCGGAAGCCGAGGAGTGCCGGCGTTACCTGGAGCAGCGTCACGTGCGGCCCGAGGCCGTTCGGCTCTTCCGCCTCGGATACGCGCCCGACAGGTGGGAGGCTCTCCTGAACGCCATGACCGGGCGTGGGTACACCGTGGACGACTTGGAGGCCGCCGGCCTCGTGGTGCGTTCCGAACACGGCCGCTGCTACGACCGCTTTCGCCGCCGGCTCATCTTTCCCATCCGCGACGTGCAGGGACATGTGGTGGGCTTCGGGGCCCGTGCTCTTGCCGAAGGCCAACATCCCAAATACCTGAACTCACCCCAGACCGAACTCTTCGACAAGGGGCGCCTCCTCTACGGCCTGGACGTGGCCAGAGAGGCCATTCGCAAGGCCGACCGGGCTGTGATTGTGGAGGGATACATGGACGTGATCACGGCCCACCAGGCCGGATTTCAGAACGTCGTGGCCAGCTTGGGCACAGCCCTGACCGTGGAACAGGTCGATCTCCTCAAGCGGTTCACAACCAACGTGACCCTGGCGTTGGACGCCGACACGGCCGGGCTCGAGGCCACCCGCCGGGCCATCGAGGCGGCCCGCCGGGCCCTCGACAAGCGGCTGATCCCCCGCATTGGGCGCCGGGGGCGGCTCCGGCCCGAGTACGAAATCGAGGGCGACGTGCGGGTGGCCGTGCTGCCCGAAGGCTATGACCCCGACGAGCTCATCAGAGAGCAGCCGCACCAATGGCAAGCCCTCATCGAGGGCGCTCTGCCGGTGGTGGACTTCTTCTTCGAGGCGGCCCTGCGGGGGCGGAACTTGGACGACCCGCGCGAACGGGCCGCTGTGGCCGATCAGCTTCTGCCCATCTTGGCCGAGATCGGCCACGTGGTCCTGCGCGCCCACTACGTGCAGCGGTTGGCCCGCCTGTTGCGCGTGGACGAGCGTGACCTGCAGGCTGCCTTGGCCCACTACCGGCGCCGCCTGCGCCAGGAGGAGCACCGGCCGCGGGCACAGCCCGATGCCGGGCTCGGAGAGGTGCCGGCCGTGGAGGCGTATGTGCTCTACTTGCTCCTGCGCTGGCCCCACTACGTGCCCGTCGCGCTCGAAATGGGCCTGCGGGCGGATGACTGGTCCGTCACCGAATTTCGCGCCATTTTCGAGCACCTTGTCGAACAGAGGCCCCAAACACAGGAGGCCGTCGAGGAACTGCTCGCCGACCTGCCCGAGCCCGTGGTCGAGCGGGCTGCTCACGTGGTGGCCTACTACGACCGCTACCCCCAGCTCTCGCCGCAGGCGCTCGAGTTGGAGGTGCGCGACAAGGTGGACGAGATGAAGATTCGGGCCCTTAAACGAGCACACGAGCGGCTCCAGCATCTTATTGCCGATGTGTACGAACACCGGCACGAAGATGGGGGACGGCTCGCGGATTTGCTCCGCCGACAAGCCCACCTGAGCCGCCAGATCGTGGCACGCGAACAAGCTCGCCGGGCGCGCCGCCGGCCGGGGGATGGCACCGGTGTGCCGGCAGCCGCTTACGCAGGAGTGCGCGAAGGGATCGAACGAGAATCCGCGGAGAGCCGGAGGGCTTGATGTCCCGCAAGGATCGCTTGGATCAGCTCATCCGCCAACTGAAGAAACGAGCCCGGGAACGCAGAACCTTGGACAAGCAGGAGGTGATCAAGGCCGCGGAGGCCGATGGCCTGAGCCTCTCGGAGGCTGAAATCGATCACATCTACCGGGAGCTCAGCCAGAGCCACATCACTATCATCCAGAAACCGGTCGAGGAGGGAGACGAGGAGGAGCCCCTGGACGAGGAATTGCAGGCTGTGGAACAGGAGGCCGAGCCGAGCCAGGAGGACGAGCGCGCTGACCAGGAGCTCCTGGACCTCACGGGAGATCCCGTCCGCATGTACCTGCGCGACATCGGGCGGGTCCCGCTGCTCTCGGCCGACCAGGAGATGTGGTTGGCCATGATGATCAGCGCGGAGAAGTTCCTCGACGAGCTGACGGCCGACGGGGAAGAGGCCCCCGACGTGCTCGCCGTGTGCAGTCACGCCTACCAGAACTTCTACCGCAACTGGGCCTTTGTGCTGGACAACCGGGACGTGCTGCACGGCCACCTGCCCGACTTGGGCCGGATCATCGACGACGTGATGATCGTGCGTTCGACGTGGCCACCTGAACGCCCCTTCTCACCCGAGCGCTTCTTCACGGCGCTCTACCCGGACCACGCCCCGTCCGAGCGCGTGACCCAAGTGCTCAAGCGGCTGTTCGAGTTGCCCTTGGGACTCTACCTGCTGCCGGACGAGGTGCTCCACGAATTGCTCGCCAAATACCGACGGGAAGAACCCTTCCCCACGCCCGACACCTTTGCCGAATGTGACCTCCTCTCCGAGGAGAGCCTGCGCCGGCACTACGAGCACATCCGCACGCTGGCCGCGAAGGCGCGGGATTTGTTGGCGCGCTCGAACCTGCGCCTGGTGGTCAGCGTGGCCAAACGGTACGTCAACAGGGGCATGAGTTTCCTGGACCTCATCCAGGAGGGCAACTTGGGGCTCCTGCGGGCCGTGGATAAGTTCGATTACACCAAGGGGTACAAGTTCAGCACCTACGCCACCTGGTGGATTCGGCAGGCCATCAGCCGGGCCATTGCCGATCAGGCCCGCACCATTCGCATCCCCGTCCACATGGTGGAGACCATCAACAAGCTGGTGCGCATCTCCCGCCGGCTGACCCAGGAGCTGGGACAGGAGCCCTCGGCCGAGGACATCGCCCTGGAGCCGGAAATGGGGCTCCTGGACGAGGCGGAGATTCGGGCCATCCGGGAAGCCCTGGAGCGCAAGGAGCGAATCGACCCGGCCCTCCGGCGCAAGTGGCGCCGGGCGGCGGCCAAAGTGCGCCGGATCATGAACTTGGCCCAGGAGCCCATGTCCCTGGAGACCCCTGTGGGGAACGAGGACAACACCAGCCTGGCCGACTTCATCGCCGACGAGTCCCAGGCCGGGCCGGTAGACGAGGCGAACCGCAAGCTGCTGGCCGAGCAGTTGCGGGAGTTCCTCGCCCAGTTGAGCGACCGGGAACGCGAGGTGCTCGAATTGCGCTTTGGCCTCAAGGACGGCCGGTCGCGCACGCTCGAGGAGGTGGGTCAGGAGTTCGGCGTCACCCGGGAGCGCATCCGCCAGATCGAGGCCAAGGCGCTCCGCAAGCTGCGCCACCCCATGCGGAGCAAACACCTGCGCGATTACCTCACGTGACCGCTGCCAATGCCCGGCAGCATCGACAGCGGCACTCGGGCCGCCCCTTCAGGGTTGCGAGAGGGCCACTTCCCGCGCCTGTGACCGGTGGGGCATGGGCTCGGGCGCCACGTGGAGCAGCCGGTGGGCGAGGAAGACCGTCACCGTGAAGAGCAGGAGGCCGCCGGCCTGGTGGAGCAGGGCCAAGGAAAGCGGCACCTCGAAGATGACCACCCCGATCCCCAGCAGGATCTGGAGGCCCACGAGCCCTACCAACGCCCACGCCCCCTGGTGAACCGCCCGGTCGGCCACCCCCGACCGCCGGACGGCCACGGCAAAGCCGACGATCAGAGCGGCCACGACGAACGCGAACCACCTGTGGATGAAGTGGACGGTGAGGGGCGTCTCGATCAGGTTCAGCCACCAGGGCTGGACCACCGAGAGGAGTTTGGGCGGCACGAGGCGCCCGAACATCAGGGGCCACGTGTTGGAGACGTGGCCCGCCTTCAGGCCGGCCACGAAGCCCCCGTAGGCAATCTGCACCACCAGGGCGCCCAAGACCACCACGATGAACCGCGAGAGCCCAGAACTCACGCGCACGGGCACAGTCTCGTGGGCGTAGTAGTAGCGGTTCAGGGCTGTCCACAGCGTCCAAGCTAGGATGAAGAGGGCGAGAAGCAGGTGAATGGTGAGCCGCACGTGGCTCACGGCCGGCCGGTCGAGCAGCCCGCTCTTGACCATGAGCCACCCCACAGTCCCCTGAAGCCCGAAGAGGAGCACGATGGCCGCGTACACCCCAACTTGTGACCTGGAGATGGCGCCCCGCCACACGAAGTAGAGGAAGGGCACCACGACGATCAGGCCGGTGAGACGGGCGAGGAGCCGGTGGAAGTACTCAATGTAGTAGATGCGCTTGTACTCCGCCAGCGTCATGCCGACGTTGACCTGTTGGTACTCGGGCGACTGTTGGTACTTGGCGAACTCCCGCTGCCACGCTGCCTCGCCGATGGGGGGAACCACGCCCGTGATGACGTTCCACTCCACAATGGAAAGCCCCGCGCGGGCCAGCCGCACGTAGCCGCCCACCACCACCATGAGCATCACCAGGCCGCAGACGACAAAAAGCCACCGGGTTACGGGATCATTCGTGCGCTGCATAAGGCTTGCCCCCGTCACGTTGCGCGGAACAAAACCACTCCCTCGCTCTTAAGGCGAGAGTATACCACAGGCAATGTGCCGTTACCAGCGCCGACGGCCTTTTTCCCTACTCGTAGCTGGCAAAGACGCTCGTTTGGCCCCCTTCGTCGAAGAGGTACACTGTATAGGGGTCGGTGACGGGCGCGTCCATGCCGGGCGCCCCGCGCGGCATCCCGGGCACGGCGATGCCGAGGGCATTGGGCCGCTCGCGCAGGAGCCTGACCACGTCCTGCACGGGCACGTGCCCCTCGATCACATACCCGTCCACCACGGCCGTGTGACAGGCCATCAGCCCTTCGGGCACGTTGTACTCCGCCTTGATGGCCATGAGGTCGCTCACGTTGCGCATCTGAACGCGGAAGCCGTTGCGCTGCATGATCTCCGCCCACGCCGTACAGCAGCCACACGTGGGGGACTTGTACACGATCATCTGCGGGGGAATGTCGCTTCCCGTCGGCGATGAGCTCTGACAGGCCAGCAGGATCACGGCGAGGACGACGCTGATGCCGAACACCATCCACGTTCGTCTCATGGGTACCCTCCCGGTTTGCCTGTGACCGGTTCGGTGCTATGCTGTGGACATGTGAATTGTATCACAAAGTGCTCGGTTTCACGAACAGCGTCCGAAAGAAATTGAGTGAAGGGGGTGAGGAACATCCATGACATCATTGGAGATGCTGCTCCACCGTTCGGCAGAGCATCACCAACATCTCTGTCCCCGCCAGGTGCTGGGCGTGCGCATGGGGCTTTTGGGCGGCGCTCTCCTCCAAGTTCCCGTGCCCCAGGAGGACAAGCGGCTCCTCGTCATCGTGGAGACCGACGGGTGCTTCACCGATGGCCTGGCCGTGGCCACGGGGTGTTGGGTGGGGCGTCGCACCATGCGGGTGATCGACTTCGGCAAGGTGGCCGCCACCTTCGTGGACACGCGGACGGGGCGTGCGCTTCGCATTGTGCCTCACCCGGAAAGCCGGCAACGTGCCCAGCTCTACGCGCCCGACGCCGAGTCCCGCTGGGAAGGGTACCTGTTGGGCTACCGGCGTATGCCCGACGAGGAGCTCTTCGTGGCGCGCCCGGTCCGGCTGCGCTTCTCCCTCGAGAAGTTGATCAGCCGGGACCGCTACCGGGTCGTGTGCGAGGCGTGTGGCGAGGAGGTGATCAACGAGCGCGAAGTCATCATCGACGGACGCCTCCTCTGCCGCGGCTGTGCCGGCGACGCCTATTATGCCTACTCGGAGTCGGAGGACGGCGGAAAGGCCGATCCGTCACTTCCGGCTGCCCTGTTCCGCGCCCGGTGAGCCCCGGTCCGCGGGCGGGCCACCTGGCCGTTGGGTGACCCGCCACGTTGAGCTCATGATTCCGGGATCGATCACGGTGCCAGGCGCTCGATGATCCAGGCGCCGCTCTCGTCCCGCCGGTAGCGGAAGCGGTCGTGCAGGCGGTTCAGCCTGCCCTGCCAGAACTCGAAGGTGTGGGGGACGAGGCGGTAGCCGCCCCAATGGGGTGGCCGGGGCACGTCGCGGCCGGCAAAGCGGGCCTCGTACTCCCGGTAGCGTGTTTCCAACTCCGCCCGGCTCGGGAGCACGGCACTCTGGGGCGAGGCCCAGGCGCCGATTTGGCTTCCCCTGGGCCGCGTGCGGAAGTAGGCGTCGGATTCGGCAGGCGAGACCTTCTCGACATACCCCTCGACCCGCACTTGGCGGGCCATGTGGGGCCACCAGAAGGTGAGCGCTCCCCAGGGGTTCTCGGCCAACTCGTGCCCCTTGCGGCTCTCGTAGTTGGTGTAGAAGACGAAGCCCCGCTCGTCCACGCCCTTGAGCAGCACCATGCGGGCCGACGGCCGGCCGTCGCGCGAGGCCGTGGCCAGAGTCATGGCGTTGGGCTCAGGGGGCTCGGTTGCTTCGGCCTCGGCGAACCAGAGGCGGAACTGCTCGAAGGGGTCGGCGGCCAGGTCGTGGCGGAAGAGGCCCGCCTGGCGGTAAGCATGTCGGTCCTTGTCGCTCTGGGACATGGTTTTCCTCCCTCAGCGGTGTGTGGGCGCGTTGGGCCCTCCACAGGTTGGTGACGGTAACGGGCGGGATGACAGGGCGAGTATACGCTTCCCTTCCCACATCCGCAACCTGCTCCCAGGACAACGCGCTTGACGGGGCGGAGGCCCCCTCTATACTACAACCTGCACGCACGGGTTCCCAGAAACGCATGACCAGCGACGGAGGCCGGAGATGAGCGTCCGAGAGTTGCGCTTTCCCGAGGGGTTTCTCTGGGGCACGGCCACCTCGTCCCACCAGGTGGAGGGCGGGAACACCAACAACGACTGGTGGGCGTGGGAACGAAGCGGGGCTCACATTCACGACCACAGCCGCTCGGGCGCGGCCTGCGAGTGGTGGTGCGGGCGCGCTGAGGAAGACGTGACCGTGGCGGCCCAGCTCGGCCAGAACGCCCACCGCCTCAGCGTGGAGTGGAGCCGGCTCGAGCCTCACTTTGGCATCTATGACCCCGAAGCCTTCGCCCGCTACCGCCGGCTCCTCGAGCACATGCGTGGCCTGGGCATGGAGCCCGTGGTGACGTTGCACCACTTCACCCTGCCCCGTTGGGCGGCCAAGGTGGGCGGATGGGCCAACCGCGTGGTGGTGCAGCGCTTCGCGGCCTTGGCAGCGCAGTGTGCCCGCCGCCTCGGCGACCTGGTGACCATGTGGTGTACGATCAACGAGCCGGCCGTCCTGGTCTACAATGCGTATGCCGGCCGGCAGTGGCCGCCGGGAGTGGGCCGGTTCGACGTGGGCCTCCGGGCCCTGCGCCACTTGCTCCTGGCCCACGCGGCGGCCTATCAGGCCATTCACGACGTGCAGCCGGGAGCCCGGGTGGGCCTGGTCTTCAACATGCCCCTGCTGGAGCCGTTCCGTCCCGGGCACCCGTTGGACCGCCTGGTCGCGTTCTGGCAGGACTGGCTCTTCAACGAGGTGAAGGTGAGGGCCGTGCGCGAGGGGCGGCTGGTTCCGCCCCTGGCCGTGCCCGCCCGACGGGTGACCGGCCTGCGCGGGGCGTGTGACTTCGTGGGGCTCAACTACTACGGGCGCTACGCGGTCAAGTTCGACCCGCTGGCGCCCGGCGCCCTCTTCGGGCGCCACGTCCAGGAGCCGACGGTGCGCCTCGGGCGGACGGACTGGGGCCAAATCGCCCCGGAAGGGTTGACCAAGCACCTGCTGCGGCTGCGCTCCTTGGACAGACCCCTCTACGTCACCGAGAACGGCGTGTGCGATCCCTTCGACGTGGTGCGCCCCCGCTTTCTCGTCGAGCACGTGCGGGCCGTCCACCGGGCCATTCAGGCCGGAGCCGACGTGCGCGGCTACTTCCACTGGTCGCTGGTGGACAACTTCGAGTGGGCCGAGGGGTGGTCGGCCCGCTTCGGGCTCATCGCCCTCAACCCCTTCACCCAAGAGCGCCGGCCCCGCCGGAGCGCTGAGATCTACGCCCACATCTGTCGCACCAACAGCGTGCCGGCCGCTGCTGCCTCACCCCAGGAGTGAGGTGCCGTCCAAGTCGGCCGGCACCTCGAGCCCCAGCAGTTCCAACACGGTGGGCTTCACGTCCAGAATGTTGGCCTCGGAGCGGCCGGCGCGTGCGCCCCTCACGTAAACGAAGGCGTCGTCATACGTGTGCATCCCCACCATGACCGGGTCCTTGCAGGCCAGCACCTCCTTGTAGATGGCACCCTTGGGATCGTAGCCGTTCACCGGCGCCAGGATGATGTCGGCCGCCTGTTCCAAGAAGGGGCCGTGGTAGAGTTCCTCCCGGCGGTATGCCTTGAGCACGGGGCGCTCGCCGGTTTCGGGGAGCACAAGACTCTCGGCCGCCTCGATGAGCTCCTCGCGGAGGGGCTCGTACTCCTCCGGGGCGACTGGGCCGTCCTTCTCGCGCCCTCTCAGGCGGATGAAGATGCGGCCGGGGTCCATGGAGTAGGCCCGCGAGGCCGGGTCCACCACGCTGAACATCTCGAGCGGGCTTGGCCGGCGCGCTTCTCGGTAGCGCAGGTAGCCGGCCCGGTGGAGCCAGTGGTTGTAGTAGACCTCCTGCTCGATGGCGCAGAAGCCGTGGTCGCTCAGCAGGATCAGGGTGGTGCGGTCGTCCAGCCGCTCCGCCAGCCGGCCGATGAAGGCATCGATGCGCTCGTAGACGCCGAAGAAGGCGGGCGCCCAGCGGGGGTGGCCGGACTCCATGTGGGCCCAGTAGAAGTGGTGGAGCCGGTCGGTTTCCATAATGACGGCCATCATGAAATCCCACGGCTCTTCCTCCCAGAAGTGCCAGAAGGTGGCCAAGCGGCGCTCCAGGGCCTCTTCGATGGCGGCCATCATCTCGTCGAGCGATTGGCGGGCCAGCCGCGGGTCGGCGTCCACGCGGTAATCGAGGCGCCGGAGCACGCCGGCCACCTCGGGAGGGAAGACGGCCTTCTCGACCGAGGGGCTGAGGAAGCCGGCAATGAGCACGCCGTTGACCGGCTTCGGGGGGAACGTCACCGGCACGTTCATCACGAAGACGCGCTTGCCGGCCTGGCTGAGCCGTTCCCACAGGGTGGGCGCCCGCACGTGTGAGGCCACCGGGATGAAGGCGCGGTAGGTGCGCGGGTCCCGGTCGATGAAGCCGAAGATGCCGTGTTTGGCCGGGTTAACGCCGGTCATGAAGGTGGTCCAAGCCACGGAGGAGACCCACGGGTAGACCGACGTCATGCGCATGAAGGCGCCTTCTCCCACCAGGCGGCTGAGGTTGGGCAGGCGCCCGGCCCGAAAGGCCTCTTGGAGGAAAGAGAAGGGCGTGCCGTCCAGCCCGACAACGACAACCCGCCGTTGGCGGCGGCGCAAGCGGCGCAGCAAGGACATCGTCCACCTCCTGAAAGTGAAGCCTCCCGGAGATGCCCCCCGGGAGGCTCAACGTGCTCTCACGGTCTCAATGCACTCAGGAGACCCCGACGGCCGGCGCCGGCCGCGGCACGAGGCCGCGCGTTTCGAGGTAGGCCAACACGGCGGCCACGCTCTCCTCCACGCTCTGCTCGTGAGTGGGCAGCACGATCTCCGGGTTCTCGGGCGGCTCGTAGGGATCGCTGATGCCGGTGAAGTTGGGAATCTCGCCCGCCACGGCCCTGGCGTACAGCCCCTTCACGTCCCGTTGGGCACAGACTTCCACCGGCGCGCTGACGTAGACCTCGATGAAGTTCGTCACCTCCCGGCGCACGTGGTCGCGCATGTCCCTGTAGGGCGAGATGAAGCTGGCCAGCACGGCCACCCCGTTGCGGCTGAGCAACTTGGCCACAAAGGCCACTCGCTCGATGTTGGCGTACCGGTCTTCCCTGGAGAAGCCGAGATCACGGGTGAGGCTCTGGCGAACCACGTCGCCGTCCAGCCGCTCGACGCGCAGACCTCGCTCGCGGAGGATGGGCTCCAGTGCCCGGGCAATGGTTGTCTTGCCGGCCCCGGAGAGGCCGGTGAACCACAGGACGAACCCTTCTTGAGCCATGAGTCTTTCACCTCGGGTTAGGGGTTGAGGGGCCATTTCCTGGACGGCGGCCCACGGCGCCCCTATAGATACCCCAAAGACTCCAAGTGGTCAAGGATGGCCTGCTCCTCGTCGGCGCTGTACCCGCTCTCCGTGGCGTCGGGGGTGAAGGCCGTGCCCCTCATGCCCGGTGGCACGTCCACGCCGAGGGTGGCGAGGATCGTGGGGGCGATGTCCATGATGTGGCGGTCGTCCACGCGCCGGCCGTGGCCCGGGCGAGCGGGGTCGTAGAAGATGTAGAGGCCGTGTTGGGCGTGGTTGGCGTCGTCCGGCCCGATGTCGTTCTCGAAGGTGTGAACGCGGTTGAGGCCCAAACTGCCCACGCTGCGCCAGTGAAGGTCGCCGAAGTAGACGATCAGGTCGGGGGCGATGCCGTTGACCTCGGCGTACACCTCCTCGGGCTTGAGAACCCGGTTGGGCAACGGGCGGCCCTGATCGTCCGGAATGGCGGCCAGCGCCTCGGCCAACTCGTCCCGCACGGCCTCGTAGCGCTCCTGGGGGATGATGCCCTGGGGCTCTCGCCCCTCCACGTTGAGGAAGATACGGGCGTAGTAGCCCCCGGCGCCCCAGGCCCGCGTGCGGCTCCAGTCCACCTCGCACTTCTCGATGGGCACCACGCCGCGCGGCTCCTCCTTGAGCACCAGCCACCCCTCCCGGCGCAGCCACTCGTTGATGCAGATGCCGCCGTCCATGCGCTTGGCCCCGTGGTCGCTCACCACCATGACGGCCGTGTCGTCCGGCACGAGGGCCAGCAGCTCGCCGATGGCCTGGTCCAGGAAGCGGTAGTAGTCCAGGATAGCCTGCTCGAACTCGTTGCCCGGCTCGTGCTTGCGGTGTTCGGGGTCCATGTACTTCCAGAAGCCGTGGTGGATGCGGTCCGTGCCCATTTCCACCCACATGAAGAAGTCCCATGGCTTGTTCTCGATGAGCCACCGGATGACCTTCAGTCGCTTCTCGGTCATGGTGTAGATCTGCTCGAGGAGCCAACGCTTGTCCTCGGTGCGGAAGTTGCGCACGTCGAACTCGTAGGCGTCAGGGCTCCCCAGAAGCTCGCCGATCTCCTCCTTGAGGGAGGCCGGGTAGGTGTACTGGCGGCCGGTGGAGGGGGTGAGGAAGGAAGAGATGAGGTGGCCGTGAACTGGGCGCACCGGGTAGGTTTGGGGCACGCCCACCAGAATGCTGCGCTTGCCGGCGCGCCCCAGCACATCCCAGACTCGGTCCACCTTGACGGCGTTGGACGTGGCGATGAACATGGCGTGGTAGGAGTAGTCGGCCCGGTTGCGGAAGCCGTAGATGCCGAGCTGGCCGGGATCGCGGCCGCTGAGCATACAGCTCCACGCCGGCACGGTGATGGGAGGGTGACAGCTTTCGAGCCGGCCGTAGGTGCCCTGTTCCATGAGCCGAGAGAGCGTGGGCAACTGATCTCGCCAGCGCTCGAAGACGAGGCTGGGCTCGGTACAGTCGAGGCCGATGACGAACAACCGCCGTCCCTCGGGAGAATTTGTCATAACAACCTCCTGTGGCTGTGGTCCCGTGTCGGGGGAAGCGGACGAGGCGTCCCGGGCGCGGGAGGCCCGGTAGCGGCGCAGCCCCTCGATGAGCACGCGGCTGACGGCCGGGCGGGTGAACTCGGCCGGGAGGAGCTCGCCCCGCTCGAGCCGCCGGCGCACCTCGGTGCCGCTCAACACCACGTGATGGGAGGCATCGTGGGGACACGTCTTGACCGTGACGATGCCACCACAGGCGCGGCAGTAGAAAGCCCGGTCGAAGAAGAGGGGGACGATGCCCAGCTCCTCGGGCTCGAAGGCCTCGAAGATGGTGTGGGCGTCGTAGGGGCCGTAGAAGTTGCCCACCCCCGCGTGGTCGCGGCCGATGATCATGTGGGTGCAGCCGTAGTTCTTGCGGCAGAGGGCGTGGAAGACGGCCTCGCGCGGGCCGGCATAGCGCATGGCCGCGGGGAAGACGCCCAACAGCACCCGCTCGGCGGGGTAATAGTCCCGCAGAATGGCCTGGTAGCTCTCCATGCGCACTTCGGGGGGGATGTCGTCGGGCTTGGTTTCTCCCACCAGTGGGTGGAGAAAAAGGCCGTCCACCAGCTCGAGGGCTGTCTTCTGAATGTACTCGTGGGCCCGGTGGATGGGGTTGCGCGTCTGAAAGGCGACCACCCGCCGCCACCCCCGGGCAGCAAAGAGGCGCCGCGTCTCGGCCGGGGTGTGTCGAAATTCGGGGAACTCGTATTGGCTGGGCATGTTGAGCAGCCAGATGTTGCCGCCCAACAGCACAGGGCCTTGGCGGTGAAGGCGGGCGACACCCGGATGGCGCAGGTCGGTCGTCCGGTAGACGCAGGTGGCCTCCCGCTCCTTATCATACGTGAACTTCTCCTCCAACTCCAAAATGGCCAACACCCGCCCTCCGGGTTCCACCAGGGCCACTTCTTGGCCCTCCTTCAGTCGGGCGGCTTGCTCCTCGCTCACGGCGAGGGTGATGGGAATCGTCCACGGGAGCCCGTCGGCCAGGCGCATCTGTTCGACCACGGCCTCATAGTCGGCGCGGCCCATGAAGCCGGTGAGAGGGCTGTAGGCGCCCACGGCCAGGAGCTCCACGTCGGACATGGCCACCCGGTTGAGCTCAATTTTGGGCAGCGAGTGAGCCCGCTCCAGGGCTGCTTCGCGCACAGTGCCCCGGAGCCTGCGGTCCACCAGCGTGCCGCCGTGGGGGCGTATGGCCGAACGGTGTCCCTCGTCCATGTTTCCCCTCCTGTGTGAAGACAGTTGTGGCCGCACGTGGCGACCCGGTTCTCTTCATCCTAACGCAAGGCGGCCGGGCGGACAAACGGGGACGGCTGCCGGCCGGCACACCGCGTTCTCCCTTCTTCCCGGCGCCGTGTGTCAGTTGTCCCGCGGCCGAATTGGCCGGCAAGCCGTTGCTTTCCCGCCGCCGGCGGGTTTTAACTGGTTAGGTCTCTGCCGGCAGAGGCGGGACGCTTGCAGAGAGTGTTCCCGGTGGAAGAGAAAGGAGGCTCTATGGTCAAAATCGTGACGGACAGCGCGGCCAACTTGCCGGCCCCGGTGGCCCGGGAGCTGGACATCACTGTGGTGCCCCTGACGGTCATTTTCGGGGACCAGAGCTACCTCGAGGGCGTGGACATCACCCCCGAGCAATTCTACAACCTGCTGCGCACGAATCCGATTTTCCCGCGCACATCTCAGCCTTCGCCCCAGGATTTCGCCGACGTGTTCCGGCCGCTTGTGGAAGAAGGGCACGAGGTGCTCTGTATTACCATCTCGAAGGAGTTGAGCGGCACCCACAACTCGGCCGTGCAGGCCCAGGCCATGCTTTCGGGTGCACCCATCACCGTGGTGGACTCGTGGTATGCCTCGGCTGGCCAAGCTCTGCTCGTGGTGGCCGCGGCCCGCGCCGTCCGGGCAGGGGCCACGCGCGCCGAGGCGGCCGAGCTGGTGCGGGCATTGCGCCAGGAGGTGTTGCTGCTCTTCACCCTCGACACCCTGGAGTACCTGCAACGGGGAGGCCGCATCGGCCGCGCCAGCGCCTTTGTGGGCACCATGTTGCGCATCAAGCCCATCCTGCGCATTCAGAAGGTCGTGGAGCCCTTCGACCGCGTGCGCCGGCGCCAGCGGGCGCTCGACCGCATGGTGGAGGCCGTGCTCGACCGCTACGGGGAGCGACCCGTCTGGGTTGGGCTGGCCCACGGCGACGCCGAGGAGGACTTCCGCGCGCTGGGCGCACTGCTGAAGAGGCGCCTCAACATTCAGTACTTCATGGAGACGATCGTGGGGCCTGTTGTGGGGGCTCACGGCGGCCCCGGTGTGATCGGCATGGCCGTCATGCCGGCGCCCACCATTGGCGGCGGGGCATCGGCTTCACCCTGAGCGCTGGGGGCGGCAAGGCCGCCCCTTTTTCGTGCCCGTGTGCGCCGGCGGCTTTCCCCTCCTCGCCGGGAGAACCGGGGAGAATTGTGAATTCCCCGTTTTGGCTTACAATTGGGCCGCCAACCACAGGAGCACACGTGCATGAGGACCACGGTCATCGTTCCCACATACAACGAGCGCGAGAATCTCCCCCACCTCATCGCCGAGCTGGACAAACTCTCCCTGGACGTGGACGTGCTCATTGTGGACGATAACAGCCCCGACGGCACCGGTGCCGTGGCCGAAGCGCTCGCCCGACGCCACGAGTGGGTTCACGTGCTCCACCGCCCGGGCAAGTTGGGCTTGGGCACGGCCTATGTGGCCGGCTTCCGCCTGGCCCTAGCCGACGGCGCGGAGCGCATCTTGACGATGGACGCCGACCTCTCCCACCACCCGCGCTACATTCCCCGCCTCCTGGAGGCCAGCCGCGAGTACGATGTGGTCATCGGCTCCCGATACGTGCAAGGTGGCGGAACCCGCCATTGGCCGTGGTACCGCGTGCTGCTGAGCTGGGGGGCCAACACCTTTGCACGCGCCATGCTGGGGCTCCGCACGCACGATTGCACCGCCGGATTTCGCTGTTACCGGCGTGAAGTGCTGCAGGCCATCGAACCCCACACCATTCGTTCCAACGGGTATTCGTTCTTGTTGGAAGTGGTCTACCGGTGTGAACGCCAGGGGTGGCGCATTGGCGAGGTTCCCATCATCTTCGCCGACCGCCGGCGTGGTGCCTCGAAAATCTCCAAACAGGAGATCTACAGGGCCATGTGTACGGTCTGGCGCCTGCGGCTGTGCGGGGATGTGACCAGGCAGTAACGCGGGAGGAGGGTTCCGTTGAGCGCGCGCTGGATCACCGTTGACGGAGCCCTGGGCGAGGGCGGCGGACAAGTCCTGCGCACGAGCCTCACGTGCGCGCTGCTCACCGGCACGCCGGTCCGCGTGGTCAACATCCGTGCCGGGCGCCCACGGCCGGGCCTGCGCCCGCAGCACCTGGCCGCCGTGCGCGCGGCGGCCGAGATCAGCAACGCCCGGGTGGAGGGGGCCAGGGTGGGCAGCCGGGAGATCGCCTTCTGGCCCGACACTGTGCGCCCGGGGCGGTACCGGTGGGACATCGGCACGGCCGGCGCCGTCACGCTGGTGCTCCAGACGGTGGCACTCCCCTTGGCCCTGGCCGGGGGGAAGTCGCGGGTGACCATCCGCGGGGGCACCCACGTGCCGTGGAGCCCCACATGGGCATACGTGGAGCGCCAGTGGGCGCCCTTCATGAAGCGGCTGGGCCTTTCGATGCGCCTTCGGCTCAAGAGGGCCGGCTTCTACCCCCACGGCGGCGGGGAGGCGGAAGTGTATCTCGAGCCGGCCACGCGCCCCCTGCACGCCCTCAACGCCCCCGAGGGAGGGATGCTGGAGCGGGTCGAGGGCACGGTGTACATCGCCAACCTCCCGGACCACGTTGCCCGTCGGCAGAAGCTCACGGCCCTGGCGGCCTTGCGCCATTACAGCCGGCAGGCCAAAGTGACCGTCCGGCGTTTGGAGGCGCCGTCCCCGGGCACCCTCACCCTTGTAGAAGCCCACAAGGCCCACGGAAGCGGGTGCTACACGGCCCTCGGCGAGCGGGGCAAGCGGGCCGAAGTGGTGGCCCACGAGGCCGTTGAGCTGCTCCACGCCTACGTGGACAGCTCGGCCACGGTGGACCGCTATCTGGCCGACCAGCTTCTCCTTCCCCTGGCCCTGGCCGATGCCCCTTCGACGTTCAGCACCGAATGTGTCACCTCTCACCTGCTGACCAATGCCCGCCTGGTGGCCCGCCTGTTGTCCGCCGAAATTCACGTCGAGGGAGACGAAGGAGCGCCAGGCCACGTGGTGATTCGCCCCCGGGCGGGCTGACAGGACACACGTGAGCTCGCCTTGGTCGGCGGGGGAACCACTGCCGTTGCCCTCTGCCCGGCCACAGACTACAATTGAGGACGCCGGAGGCACACAGACAAGCGCGCGGAGGGTGGAGATGACGAGGGCAACACCAGGAAGAGTGAAGGCAAAGGCAGAGGCACAGGAGGTGCCCGAGGCCCTGGTGTACGAGAGGCGCCACGGCGAGCCCATCTACTACCGGGCCTACGACGAGGTCATGCGGGGGGAGAAGAGCCTGGAGGAGGTCATGGGCAGCGGAAAGCTCCAGTGGTGGGTCATTCAGGCCGTGCTTCGGTTCCTCTTCCAACATTTGGACATGAGGACTTACATGGTGGCGACTAACGAAGTGGGGTTTCGGCTGGGGCCCGGGAGCTGGCGGAGCTTGGACGTGGCGGTCTTCGAGCGGGAGGCGGTGTTGGCGGAGGGGCTGGACAACGAGTACGTGAGCACGCCGCCGCTGGTGGTGATCGAGGTGGACACGAAGGCGGACCTGCGGGCGTTCGAGGGGGACACGGAGCTCTACATGAGGGAGAAGACAGAGGACCTGTTGGGGGCCGGGGTGAAGCGGGTGATCTGGTACACAACGCGGGACCGGCGGGTGCTGGTGGCCGAGCCGGGGCAGCGGTGGTACCTGACGACGTGGGACGACCCGGTGGAGGTGCTGGAGGGCTTGCGCCTCAACCTGGCCGACCTGCTGGCCGACGAGGGCGGACCGCCGGGCGATGCCCCCGCCGGCCCCGGTGAGCCCCCACCCGCGTGACATGTTCGGCGGAGCTCTGTTTTGGAACCTGTCGCGCCCGTGTGCTATACTTGGGGGCGAGCAGGCTCAACAATTGTGAAGCCTCTGTGTTGGGCGGGTGGCCGTGAACCACCCGCGTGACATGGTTGCCCAAGAGGCGGCCACAACTGTGGAGAGAGGAGTGAACCATGAACGTGGACCGGGAACAGCGCGACAAAGCTCTGGAAGCGACGTTGACCCAATTGCGCAAGCGGTACGGTGACGGGGCCATTATGAAGTTGGGAGAGGCCCCCAACATGGTAGTCGAGGCGATCCCTACAGGTTCCATCGCCCTCGACCTGGCCCTCGGCATCGGCGGCGTGCCCCGGGGGCGCATCACGGAAATCTACGGCCCCGAGGCCAGCGGCAAGACGACCCTGTGTCAGCACATCATCGCCGAAGCCCAACGTTTGGGAGGTGTGGCCGCCTTCATCGACGTCGAGCACGCCCTCGACCCCGCCTACGCGGCCAAATGTGGCGTTGACATCGACAACCTCTACATCTCTCAGCCTGACACGGGCGAACAGGCCCTGGAAATTGCCGAGGCACTGGTGCGCAGTGGGGCCGTGGACGTGGTGGTGATCGACTCCGTGGCCGCGCTCGTGCCCCGTGCGGAGATCGAGGGGGACATGGGGGATGCCCACGTGGGGCTCCAAGCCCGCCTGATGAGCCAAGCGCTCCGCAAGCTGGCAGGGGCCATCAAGAAGTCCAACACGGCGGTCATCTTCACCAACCAGATTCGCATGAAGATCGGCGTCCTCTTCGGCAACCCGGAGACGACGACGGGGGGATATGCCCTCAAGTTCTACGCCTCGGTGCGGCTCGACATCCGCCGCAGCCAAGCCATCAAGCAGGGCGGCGAGATCATCGGGAACCGCACCAAGGTGAAGGTCAAGAAGAACAAGGTGGCCCCGCCCTTCCGGGAGGCCGAGTTTGACATTCTCTACAACGAGGGCATCAGTCGAGAAGGAGATGTGCTCGACGTGGCCACAGCCCTCGAGCTGGTGGAGAAGCGGGGCGCTTACTACAGCTACGGCGACATTCGGCTGGGCCAAGGGCGGGAGAACGCCAAACAGTTCCTTCGCGAGAACCCCGAATTGCTGGAGGAGCTGGACGCGCGCATCCGCGAGGTGTGTGGACTGCGCCCCAGGCCACCGCGCCCTTCCGCCGAACAGCTTGACTTGCCGGTCGGCGAGGAGAAGAAGTCCAAGCCGAGTTCGCGGAAGCGCAGGAAGAAGACACCACCCCCTGAGGAGAACTTGCTCGAAGAGTTGAACTTGGACGATGTGTTGGAGGGACTCGACGTGGACTAAAGCCCTCTCTCTGAATTTGCGGACTCCCCCCGTTTGTGATACAATCCACAATTGCTGTGGCCGGACCGTGAGCTCCCGGCACGGCAGTCACCTGGTGTGAGGTGAGTGGGGTCTGGCCCTATTCCCTCTCCCCCACAGGCCGCTGAAGTTGCCCGGACTCATGCGTGGAGGGGGCGAGGGAGGTGTACTCCCCTCTTCAGGGGAGGATGTTCCTCGTGCAAAAGGCCGGCGGCGAGGCGTGTGTCCGGCCTGTTTTCCTGCCTGGGGCCGTGTGACCTCATCGGCGCGTGCTTCCACCGCGCTGCTTGGACTCGTGCTCGAAGAGAGGCGAAGGGTAAGGAGGACCACAGATGAAACCGTATGCGGTGATTGGGGCCTTCCTGGTCATCGGTTTGCTCCTTCCGTTGATGACGGTCATGGCGGCCACCCTCTTGAGTCCCCGCAAGCCCAATCCCATCAAGCAGGACATTTACGAGTGTGGCTTGAAGACAGTGGGCGAGACGTGGGTGCAATTCAAGGTACAGTACTACATCTACGCCCTTATCTTCGTGGTCTTCGACATTGAGGTGGTCTTCCTCTACCCGTGGGCCGTGGCGTACAACCAGCTTGGCCTTTTCGCCCTGGTGGAGATGTTAATCTTCGCCGGCATTTTGTTGGCCGGCCTCCTGTACGCCTGGCGCAAGGGAGCCCTTTCCTGGGTGTAAGGGGCCTTGTGGGTTTTGGCGCCGATTGGGTCCACGTGTTGAGCGGACGGGGGTAGAACATGGAAGCGCTCGACCGGATTTTCATCCGCATTGGGGAAGCTTTCAGCACCTTTTTGGCGCAATACCTTCCTGCGCCGGTTGTGACCGTCATCGGCATGTTCCTGAGTGCCATCATCATCTCCACGTTTGCGGCGCTCACCTTCATGCTGTTGACGTGGCTGGAGCGGAAGTTCGTCGGCCGAATGCAGGACCGCATTGGGCCCAACCGTGTGGGCCCTTTTGGTTTGCTCCAGCCCATTGCCGACGCCATCAAGATGTTCACCAAGGAACTGATCACCCCGGCCGGGGCCCACAAGGTGGTCTACAACTTGGCCCCGATTTTGGTGGTGGCGCCGTCCTTGATGATTTTCGCCGTCATTCCCTTCGGGCGTGACATGGTCGCCGCCGATTTAGACGTGGGCGTGCTCTACTTAATTGCCCTGAGCTCGGCCACGGAGGTGGCCATTCTCATGGCCGGGTGGGCCAGCCGCAACAAGTTCTCCCTCTTGGGGGCCATGCGGGCTGTGGCGCAGATGCTCTCCTACGAAGTGCCCCTGGTGCTCATTCTGCTCACCTTGGTGCTCATGGCCGGCTCCATGCGCCTCACCGACTTGGTGGCCGTGCAGGGAGTCCCCTTCGCCTTCCTCCAGCCGGTGGCCTTCGTGATTTTCATTGTAGCGGCCGCTGCGGAGTTGAACCGCACGCCCTTCGACATCCCCGAGGCGGAGTCCGAGCTGGTGGCCGGCTACCACACGGAGTACGGCGGCATGAAGTTCGGCCTCTTCATGATGGCCGAGTTCATCGCCGCCTTCGGCATGGCCGCCCTGGTGACAACGGTCTTCCTGGGCGGGTGGCGCCCTTGGCTCATCCCCCTGCCGAGTTGGCTCTGGTTCCTCATCAAGACTTACCTGGTGCTCTTCGTCTTCATCTGGTTTCGGGGAACGTTCCCCCGCCTGCGCATTGATCAGTTGCAGGCCTTCTGTTGGAAGTTCCTGGTGCCCGTCACCCTGTTGAACGTGATCGTCACGGGCGTGGTGGTGACGTTCGTTCCCCTGGTCCGCAACGGGGAAGTGGTCGTCCGGGGCATTGGGGGATGGGCCACGGTGACGGTCGTCTACTTCGCGGTCAACGTGGTCTTCGCCCTGGTCGTGGCTTGGCTCTACCGCCGGCCCACGCTTCAGGCTGTGCAGCAAATTCAGGTGGGGCAGCCCGCCGGCCGTGGGCTCTCCCGGGAGGTGCAGACGGCATGACGGCCGAGCAAGTGGTGTTCGTCCTCGCGGCTGTGGTCACGCTGGGCTCGGCGCTGGGCATGGTGACAACGCGCAGCGTCTTCGTCGGCGCCCTCTGGATGATTGCCGTCTTCGGCGGGGTGGCCGCCCTGTTCATCCTGTTGGGTGCCGGCTTCCTCGGCATCGTGCAGATATTGGTCTACATCGGTGCCATTGCCGTGTTGATCCTCTTCGCCATTATGCTCACGCCGCGCGTCATGGGGGACCCCAACGCGCCCCGCTACAACCGCCAGTGGCCTCTGGTGGCTGTGATGGCATCGGCGCTCGCCTCGCTCTTGGTGGCCCTCGTCCTGCGCACAGATTGGCCGCTGGCCCAAGAGGGTGCGCCGACGATCACGGGGTTCGCCGTGGAGCTGGGCAAGGGCTTCATGACGACCTACATCTTGCCCTTCGAGGTGGCCTCCGTGCTGTTGCTGGTGGCGCTGATCGGGGCCATCGTGATCGCGCGGGAGGAGTAACACAGGGAGTGACGAAGCGCCCGTGAGGTGAGAGCTATGTCGAGTGTCCCGCTGAGCTGGTATCTCATTGTGGCCGCGCTGTTGTTCTCCATCGGCGCCTACGGCGCACTTGCCCGGCGCAACGCCATCGGGATATTGATGGGCATCGAGCTGATGCTCAACGCGGTGAACATCAACTTGGTGGCCTTCTGGCGGTACATTGAGGTGACCGGGTTGGCCGGCCAGCTCTTCGCCGTCATTGTGATCACCGTGGCGGCTGCAGAGGCGGCTGTGGCCTTGGCCCTGATTTTGGCCATCTACCGGACCCGTGACACGGTCAACGTGGAAGAGATTGACCTGCTGAAGTGGTGAGGGCACGCTTATGGAAACCCTGTTGAGCCTGACACCGCTCGTCCCCCTCTTTCCGCTGTTGGCGTTCCTGGCCATCGTGTTGGTGCTCAATCCCAACAAGCGGCTGAGCGCCGCAGTGGCCATCGGCGCGGTGGGGCTTTCCTGGTTGTTGGGATGGGCCATTTTCTTCAGCAGCATCGGTGCCGGCTTGGGCGAACAGCCCTTTGTGGTGGAGTTGCCCTGGATGCCGACGGGGCGCCGGCTCTTCGTCATGAGCGTGATGCTCGACCCCCTCGGGGCGATCATGCTCTTCATGGTGCCCTTCGTGGCTCTCCTGATTTTCATCTACAGCGTGGGGTACCACAACTTGGGGCAACCCAATGTGGAGCCCCGCTTCTCCCGCTTCTTCGCCTACATCTCCCTCTTCGCCGCGGGCATGTTGGCCCTGGTGGTGAGCGGCAACATGCTCCTCTTCTTCATCGCTTGGGAGATCATGGGGCTCTGTTCGTACCTCCTCATCGGCTTTTGGTTCTACAAGCCGTCGGCCGCGAACGCAGCCAAGAAGGCGTTCTTAACCACCCGCGTGGGCGATGTGTTGCTCTTCGTGGGCTTGGTATTGCTCTACAGCTTCACCGGTTCCCTGAACTTGTACGAGGTGCTGTCGCCTGAGAACATCGAGTTCATGAAGGAGAGCTCGATTTCCGTGGCCGGCCTCTTCACCTTGCCGGCCCTGCCCACCATCGCTCTCCTGATCTTCGGGGGCGCAGTGGGCAAGAGCGCGCAATTCCCCCTGCACGTTTGGTTGCCTGATGCCATGGAGGGCCCCACGCCCGTCAGCGCCATGATTCACGCGGCCACAATGGTGGCGGCCGGCGTGTTCCTGGTGGCCCGCATGTTGCCTCTCTTCGAGCCCATCGAGGGGTCGTGGTGGCTGGGCGTTGTCGCCCTGATCGGCGCCTTCACGGCCGTCTTCGCGGCTTCCATCGCCGTGGCCCAGAACGACATCAAGCGCGTGCTGGCCTACTCCACGATCTCCCAGCTCGGCTACATGATCGCCGCCCTGGGCATTGGTGGTTTCATCGCCGGCGTCTTCCACATGCTCACCCACGCCTTCTTCAAGGCGCTTCTCTTCCTGGGCTCCGGCTCGGTCATTCACGGCATGGAGCACGGCGTCCACCACGTGGAGGAGCATGGCCACGGCGAAGGCCACGGCCACGTGGACCCACAGGACATGTGGAACATGGGCAACTTGCGCCGGCACATGCCCACCACCTTCTGGACCTATGTGGTCGGAGCATTCGCCCTGGCCGGCGTGCCCCTGGTGACGGCCGGCTTCTGGTCCAAGGACGAAATTCTGGCCGAGGCGTTCGAGAAGTGGACTCACAAGGGCGTGGTCTCCATTCCTTTCGTGGTGTGGCTGCTGTTGACAGTGGGCGCCGCGCTCACGGCCTTCTACATGGGGCGTCAGCTCGGCCTCGTCTTCGGCGGACGGGAGCGCACGGAGGCCGCCCGTCACGCCCACGAGTCGCCCCGCTCGATGACTGTGCCCTTGATGATCCTGGCGCTCTTCGCCATTGGATTCGGCTGGGTGAACATCCCCAAGAACGTGCCCCTCGTGGGCAACGGCTGGCTGTACACGTTCCTGGCCGAGACCCACATCAACGTGCTCCACGAACCTTACGAGAAGGTGCCCTTTGTCTTCTCCGTGGCGGCCTTCTCCAGCATCTTGGCCTTGGGCGGCCTGGCGTTGGGGTGGTGGCTCTACCGTGACGTGACCGGAGATGCCACCGTGTCGCCCTTCGAGCGCGACCCTGTGGCCCGTGCCTTTGCCCGCATTCCGCTGGTCGGGCGCCCGCTGTGGCTCCTGCTCGAGAACAAGTACTACGTGGACGAGATCTACGGCGTGCTCGTCGTCCGCCCGGTGCTGGCCCTCTCGGCCTTCCTCAACAGCTTCGACGACCGCTGGATCATCGATCCGCTGGTGGACGGCGTGGGCAAGGCAGCCAGAGGGCTCTCGGCCGTGGGCCGTTGGATCGACACGTACATCGTGGACGGCATTGTCAACTACATCGGCTACATCCTCGACGAGCTGGCAAGGGGGCTGCGGCTCATTCAGACGGGACGGCTGCCCAACTACTTGGCCATTCTGGTGGCCGGCGTGTTGGCGCTCGTCGGCCTCATGTTGAGATAGTTCGATCTCGGGGAACGTAGGGAGAGCACAAGACTCACGCAAGGGAGGCGTTGGGCAACATGATACCCATTCTCTCGATCATCACCTTTGCCCCGTTGGTGGCTGCGCTGGTCATCTTGCTCATTCCCGGCGAGAAAGAGCAGGCGATCAAGCGCTGGTCGGTGGTGGCTAGCTTCGTGATCTTCTTGCTGACTGCCTGGCTCTGGGTGCTATACGACCCGGCCTGGGAGGGGTATGCCTTCGTGGAAGAGTACCCTTGGATCCCGGCCATTAACGTGTTCTACCGCGTGGGCGTCGATGGCCTCAGTGTACCCCTGATTACCCTCACGGGCCTGCTGACGTTCCTCAGCATTTTCTACAGCACCTACGTGATCAATTACCGGGTGAAGGAGTATTTCTTCCTCTTCTTCTTCTTGGCCGTGGGCATGTTTGGGGTCTTCGTGGCCCTGGACTTTTTCCTCTTCTATGTCTTCTGGGAGATTGGGCTGGTGCCCATGTACTTCCTCATCGGCGTGTGGGGCAGCGACCGGCGCGAATACGCGGCCATCAAGTTCTTCATCTACACCTTGGCCGGCTCGGTGCTCATGCTCCTGGCGATTCTGGGGCTCTACTTCAGCACGGGCACCTTCGACATTACGGAGCTCCCGGGCAAGGAGCTCTTCGGCGGCAATTTCCTCCTGAAGAGCCTGGCCTTCTGGGGCATTTTCTTGGCCTTTGCCATCAAAGTGCCCGTGTGGCCCTTCCACACGTGGCTGCCTGATGCTCACACCGAGGCGCCCACGGCCGGCTCGGTCATTCTGGCCGGCATCCTGTTGAAGCTGGGCGGGTACGGCTTCTTGCGCATCCTGATGCCCATCTTCCCCGACGTGTTCAACGCCTACTGGCTGGTCGTGGCCGTGTTGGCCGTGGTCAGCATTGTCTACGGCGCTCTTGTGGCCATGGCCCAGTGGGACCTCAAACGCATGATCGCCTATTCGTCGGTGAACCACATGGGGTATGCCATGTTGGGCATTGCAGCCGCGGCCGCCACCCTGGACAAGTCGGAGGCCATCTTCACCAGCCGGGCCATCGCCCTGAACGGCGCCCTCTTCCAGTTCATCGCCCACGGCCTGATCACCGGCGGGCTCTTCTTCATGGTGGGCGTCGTCTACGAGCGGGCCCACACGCGCGACTTGAAGGCCTTCGGCGGGTTGGGTGCCATTCTGCCCGTCCTGTACGGCTTCTTCGCCATCACCGCCTTTGCCAGCTTGGGCCTGCCCGGGCTGGCCGGCTTCGTGAGCGAGTTCATGGTCTTCCGGGGCGCGTTCCACATCATTCCCTACATCGCGGCCATCGGCGTGGTGGGCATCGTGGCCACAGCAGCTATGTTCCTCTGGAAACTCATCCAGATGGTCTTCCTGGGACCGCTCAACGAGCGCTGGAAGGATTTGCCCGACATGTACGGGTGGGAGATCGCCACAATGGTGCCGTTGGTGGTCCTCTTCACGCTGTTGGGCGTCTATCCCTCCCCTGTGTTGAATTACATCAACGCAGGGGTCGTGCGGCTCCTGGAGCTGATGAGCTAAGACGATAGCGTGGGTGAAAGATCACGGCGCTGAAGGAGCGGTGAAGCACAATGGCACAGATCAACTGGGCTGAAACCATCTGGTTGCTGGGGCCGGAGGTCATCCTGACGGTAGGGGCCCTCGTAGTTCTTGTGGTGGACTTCGTGCGCGACGACGACCGTGGCCCGCTCCTGCCCGGCCTGACCCTGATCACGCTGGGAGGTGCTTTCCTGCTCAGCTTCACGTACCTGGGCCTCGACCGCACGGCCCTCTTCATGTTCGAGGTGGACAACCTGACGAGCTTCTTCCGCATCCTGGCCACCGGCACCAGCGTGCTCATCCTGCTCGTGTCGGTCGATTACGTGCGCAGCCGCAGCCGACACGCCGGTGAGTTCTACAGCCTGTTGCTCTGGGTGACGCTGGCAGTCATTTTGGTGGCCGCCTCCTCAGACCTGATCCTGCTGTACCTCTCCTTCGAGCTCCTGAGCATCACCAGTTACATCCTGGTAGGCTGGCTGCGGGACGAGGCCCGCAGCAACGAGGCGGCCATCAAGTACCTGTTGTACGGCGCCATCAGCTCGGCTGTGATGCTCTACGGCATGTCGCTCCTCTACGGCGCGGCGGGGAGCACGCGGCTGGAGGACATCGCGCGCACGTTCAGCGACCCGGCTGTGCGGGTGGGCACGCTGGACGAGCTGGTGTTGCCGGCCGTGGTGCTCATGCTGGCGGGCTTTGGCTTCAAAACCTCGCTGGTGCCCTTCCACCAGTGGGCCCCCGACGCCTACGAGGGCGCCCCCACGCCCGTGACCGCGTTCCTCTCGGTGGGCTCCAAGGCGGCCGGCTTTGCCGTGCTGATCCGCGTCTTCCTGACGGCACTGCCCATGTTCCAAGTGGACTGGGCGGCCGTGCTGGTGGCCTTCAGCATCCTGACCATGACGTTGGGCAACTTGGTGGCCTTGGTCCAGACCAACATGAAGCGCCTGTTGGCCTACTCCTCGGTCGCGCAGGCCGGCTACATTCTCATGGGCTTGGCCGCCTATGTGGCCACGGACACGAGCACGCTGAACGGCATCGCGGGCGTGTTGCTCTACCTGGTGGCCTACCTGTTCACCAACTTGGGGGCCTTCATCGCTGTGATCGCCTACGAACAGGCCACAGGGTCCGTCTCCATTGCCGATTACGCCGGCATGGTGCGGCGAGCACCTTGGCTGGCCGGCGCGCTTGTCGTCTTCTTCCTCAGCCTGGCCGGCATTCCGCCCACGGCCGGGTTCGTGGGCAAGCTGGCCGTCTTCGGGGCGGCCATCAACGCGCAACTCTACTACTTGGCCGTCATCGGGGTGGTCAACAGCGTCATCAGCGTCTACTACTACTTCAACGTCGTGCGGCAGATGTTCTTCATGCCGCCACCGGCGGAGGGCGAAGAGCCTGTCCGGTATCCGCAGGCGATGGGGCTGGCCCTAACCGTCTCGCTGGTGGGCACTCTGCTCATCGGCATCTACCCGCAGCCGTTCCTCGACTTGGCCAACGTGGGGCGGCAATTCTTGGCCATGTTACCCTTCGCCTGAACAAGGTCAAGAAAAACAACAAGGCGCACCTGCACAGGTGCGCCTTGTTTCTTTAGCTTCACTTTGCTTCAGCCTTGCTCCCTACTCGTTCGGAGGCGAAATGGGATTTTCGGCTTCGGCAACTGGATATCTCTCGTCGTCGTAGCGGCCCAACACGTCGTTCCACCGCACGAGGAGCACGTCCTTCAAATTGCGCCAGGAATCCTTGAGGGGGTTGACCTTGCTCTCGTTGCTGTAGTGCCACTCGACGGGCACCTCCTTGATGCGATACCCCCGCTTGAGGGCCAAGAAGAGCAGCTCCACGTCGAATGCCGTCACCATGCTGCCCCGAACGGGCTTGCTGCGGCCGTCGTGGAGCCGCAGGCGCGCGAAGAGATCGTGGGCCACCTCGCGTCGCATAGCCTTGAAGCCACACTGCGTGTCCTGCACGCCCCGCACGGCGACGAGCTGCACGATCATGTTGAAGACCCGGCCCATGAGGTGACGGTAGAAGGGCTCGCCGATGCGCTGATTCCGCCCGCCCCCCTCGCGGGAGCCGATGACCACGTCGTAGCCTTGCTCAAAGTAAGGCAACAGCCGCTCGATCTCTTCGATGGGCGTGGAGAGGTCCGCGTCCGTGAAGAGGGCAATGTCCCCTTGGGCGGCCAACATGCCTGTGCGGACCGTGTACCCCTTGCCGAAGTGAGGGTTCTCGATGATGCGCACTCTGGGGTCGCCCGCGGCGGCTGCTCGCACGCTCTCCACCGTGGCGTCCGTCGAGCCGTCGTCCACGACGATCACCTCGGCCGTGTAGGGCTGGCGGTCCAAGTAGGCCAGAATGCGGCGCAGGTTGCCGGGCAGCCGTCGCTCCTCGTTGTAGGCGGGTATGACGACTGAGAGAAACGGTCGCTGTTCGGAAATCGGAGACCTCCTCGCCGGTGGATTTCCACGGGTGCCGGCCCTTTCTTCGATCCGGCGCGGCCTATGATACCCCCTTTTGGGCCTTCGGTCAACCGTTGGGGGCAACGCCGGCGTCTTCGGGGAACTTCTCGAACTGGTGCCCAATGTGCTCGTCCGGCGTCGGGGGACATCTATCCCCGAATCGGGGACAGCCGAGGCGAGTCAAGTCACTTTTCGGCTTGGCGGATCATGCGCGCAGAAGGCGCTCCAGGGTGTCGGCGTCCACGCGGGTGTGGGCCGACACGTGGCGGCGAGCCCACATCATCCTGGGCATTCCCAGCAGGCCGGCCAGTTGCCCTCTGAGGCGCGCGCGGGCCGCCTCGCCCCGCCAGGCACGCAGGGCGTCGGCGGTCACGCGCCACTGTTCGCGCACGATGGCGCGCCAGTGGCGTCGCCACAGGGCGCAGGGATAATCCTTGGCCAGGACGTAGAGCCAGTTACGCCCCGTGTAGAAGCTGGCCAGCGGCCCGCCCCCCGTGGCGCTCACCTTGTGATAGACCACAGCGTGGGGGGTGTAGGCGCAGCGCCAGCCGGCACGCTGTGCTCGCCAGGCCAGGTCCACGTCCTCCAGGTAGGAGCCGAAGCGCTCGTCGAAGAGGCCCACGTCGTCGAAGAGCTCCCGCCGGTAGAGCGCGGCTGCCCCGCAGGGCCCGAAAACTTCCTCCTCCCGGTCGTACTGCCCCTGGTCCACCTCCCACGCTCCGCGGTTGCCCGGCCGCCCTCCCACGGTGTAGAAGTCGCCGGCGGCGTGGAGGCGGGTGCGGTCATCCCAGACGCGGATTTTGCAGGCGGCCATGCCGGCGTCGGCGTGGCGCCGAAGCGCGTGGACCAGGGCGGCCAGCCAACCCGGCTCGGGCTCGGTGTCGTTGTTGAGCAGGGCCACCAGCGCCCCCCGAGCGGCCTTGACCCCCTCGTTGAAGGCTCGGGCCACGCCGTAGTTGCGGCGCAACGCCACCAGGCGGACGTGGGGCCACTCCTCGGCCAACCACGCCGGCGTCCCATCCTGGCTGCCGTTGTCCACCACGATGACTTCAAAGGGGCTGTACGTCTGGCGTTGGAGGGCCGGCAGGCACTTTTCCAAGTGGTGGCGCCCGTTCCACGAGGGGATCACCACACTCACCAGGAGGGTCACCCGGGACATGTGAGCTCCACCTGGGGCGTTGAGGCCGTGATGAGGGCCGTCGCAGTCCGGCCGCCTAGGAAAACCTCGATCCACTCCGCGAGTTGGGCGACGAGCCTCGCCCCATCTTCCTGTGAGAGCGGGGGCAAGATGTCCACGTTGCACAGGGCCGTGCGGGTCTGGGGGGTGATGGCCGTGAAGCGCCCCTGGCGCCAGTTCCACTTGCGGCACATGACGCGACCGGCATCGTCAACGTAGATCACTTCCCCGGCCGGCGGGGAGACCTGTTCTTCGCTGTTGAAGGGGACGAAGACCTCCTCGCCCGTGGCCTGCCGCAACGCGACGTTCCCCTGAATGCGCTCCACGTCGTCGCCGCCCACGGGCACGAAGTGGAGCAGGGAGAGGGTGTTCATCAAGTCCACGAGCGGGTTGATGCGCCGCACGGGTTTGCCGCTCCGAGCCCGCCTGGCCAACGCCTCCACGGCCGAGTAGCTGCGGCCGTCCCACATGCCGAACGCCTTGTACGCCTTCCTCCAGGCCGCCACGTGGGCGTGCGTCGTGACCCCCTGGCGGGCGACGATGTGCTGGGCCTGCAATGTGGCCTCGGAGAGCCGCATGGCGATCTCCGGGTCCCGGGAGGTGTTGTCCACGTCCCACGCTATGACCACGGCGCGGACGTACTCGGGGAAGCGGGCGAAAATTGCCTCATCCACACGGTCCACCAGTCGTCGCATTCCATCATCTCCCGGTATGGAATGGTACCACAGCCAATGCTGCTGCTCACGTTGCCCCAATACATTTGGCCGAGGTGAGCGGGGGCTCACCCGGCGCCGAAGCCTTCCTCCCGGGCCCACGCGGTGACCCCCTCGCTCCAGTGGGGCAGGGTGATGGCCAGCGTCCGCAGGGCTGTGGTGTGAAGCTCGACGCGCGGCGGGACTTTTGCCGGGCGGGGGTAGGCCGTCAGCGGTTCCAGCGGGTAGTCGGGGCGGCCGACGGCCTCGAGGACGGCTCGGGCCAACTCGTAGCGGGTAGCACACCCTTCGTTGACCACGTGGTAGAGCCCGTAAGCGCCCGTCTCGATCAGACGGGCAATGGCTTGGGCCAGGTGAGGGGCGTAGGTGGGATGGCCTGCCTCGGTCACCACCATGCCGAGCGAGGGGCGCTGAGCGGCCAGCTCGACCACCTTGCGGGGAAAGTTGCGCCCACCGGGGCCGTACACCCATGCGGTGCGGGCAATGTAAAAGCGCTCCACCAGGTGTTGGACGAACCACTCGCCGGCCAGCTTGCTGGCCCCGTAGACGTTCAGCGGGTTGGTGGGGTCCCATTCCCAGTAGGGGGCCCCTTTCCGGCCGTCGAACACGTAATCGGTGCTCACGTAGCAGAGCACGGCCCCACACCTCTGGGCCAGCAGGGCGACGTTCCTCGTGCCAAGCGCGTTGACCACATAAGCGCGCTCGGGATCCTGTTCGCACCCGTCCACGTTCGTCATGGCCGCCGTGTGGATAATGACATCGGGAGCCCAGGCGCGTACCTCCAGCACGGCCTTGAGGTCGGACACGTCGAGCTGTGCGCGGGTGAGGGCCAGAACGTCGTGGTGGGTGAGCGCGGCCTGGAGCGCACGTCCTACCTGTCCTCCTCCGCCGGTGATGAGAATGCGCATCGTTTCCCCCATGCTCAGGCGAGGTCAGGCAGTGGGCGTGGGAGCGTCACGGTGTCTCCCGCCGATGGCCTGTGTCGGGATGGTACCACCGAGCGCCACTTCTGGCAAACTTCCCCGCACGATGGGATCGCGGCCGGGGAATTTGCGGGAAGGCCGGAAGTGTGTTACACTCCCGGCACCGCACCAAACAATCGTTTGATTGGTGGGCCCCATGGGAAACGAGACGACTCGCCGGGAAGAGCTGCTCATCGTGGCCGCACGCCTCTTCAGCCGCAAGGGGTATCACGCCACCTCCATGCAGGACATTGCCGATGAGCTCAACATTCTGCGCGGCAGCCTCTACCACTACATCGAGAGCAAAGAGGGGCTCCTCTACGAGCTCATGGAGCTGGGCATTCAGACGCTAATGGAGCGAGTGCGCCCCATTGTCGAGTCCGACCTGCCGCCCGACGAGAAGCTGGCCCGGCTGATCCGCCAACACACCATCACCATTGCCAGCTACCCCGACTTCATGGCCGTCTTCCTCCACGAGCTGAAGTCCCTCTCGCCGCCCCGTCGGGAGCGGATTCTGGCCTATCGCCAGGAATACGACCATTTGGTGCGGCGCATTCTCGCAGAAGGAGTGGAACGGGGCGTGTTCCGTCCCGTGGACGTGCGGGTGGTCTCGTTTGCCCTCTTGGGCATGGTCAACTGGGTCTACCAGTGGTACTCCCCCGATGGCCCTCTCTCGGCCGAGGAGATCGGCACGGTCTTTGCCAACCTCGTGTTGCAGGGGCTGCTCGACCGTGACGACACCTGAGGGAAATGGCGTTGCTCCGTTCACAGGGTACACAGGGACAGCTCTTGAAGAAACGTAGGGAGGAATGGGATGATAAGCTTTGAACTTACGGAAGAACAGCGCATGTTGCGGGAGATGGCCCATGACTTCGCCGCCAACGAGATTGTGCCGGTCGCAGCCCACTACGACGAGACGGCCGAGTTCCCGTGGGAGATCATCAAGAAGGCCCGTGAGGTGGGCCTGATCAACACCAACATTCCCGCGGAGTACGGCGGTGGCGGGCTCCACGCCTTTGACGAGATCCTCATTGGCGAGGAGTTGGCCTGGGGCTGCACGGGCATCAGCACCTCCTTGCTGATCAACAACTTGGCGGCCATTCCCATCATCGTGGCGGGCAGCGACGAGCAGAAGCGCAAGTGGCTCGGGGCCATGGTGGACGGGGCCCTGGCCAGCTACGCCGTTACCGAGCCCGGGGCCGGCTCCGACGTGGCCGGCATTCAGACGACGGCCCGCAAGGTGGGCAACGAGTACGTGCTGAACGGCACGAAGACGTTCATCTCCAACGCCAGCGTGTGTGACTTCTGCGTGGTCTTCGCCTACACGGACAAGGCCCAGCGCTACATGGGCATGAGCTGCTTCGTGGTGGAGCGGGACCGCGAGGGTTTCACGGTGAGCAAGAAGTTCGACAAGATGGGCCAGCGGGCCAGTGACACGGCCGAAATCAGCCTCAACGAGGTTGTCGTGCCCGAGGAGAACCGCATTGGCCCCGAGGGCGCCGGCTTCCTGATCGCCATGCGCGTCTTCGACTTCAGCCGGCCGGGCGTGGCCGCGGCTGCCGTGGGCCTGGCCCGGCGGGCCATGGAGGAGGCCGTTGCCTACGCGGCCGAGCGCGAGGCCTTTGGTCAGCCCATCTACAAGTTCCAGGCCATTGGCCACAAGATCGCCGACATGGCCATGCAGATCGAGGCGGCCCGTCTCCTGGCCTGGCGGGCGGCGTGGCTCATCGACCAAGGGCGCCCCAACACGATGTTCGCCTCCTTCGCCAAGGCCTTTGCCGCCGACATGGCCATGAAGGTGACCACAGACGCCGTCCAAGTCTTCGGCGGCTACGGGTACATGCGCGAGTACCCGGTGGAGAAGCTCATGCGCGACTGCAAGGTCTTCCAGATTTACGAGGGAACCAGCGAAATCCAGCGCAACATCATCGTGCGCGAGCTCTTCAAGAAGCAGTGACCTGCGACGTGCCCGCCCCTGTGCCGCGCCGCTGTGACAGGCTCCCCGAGCCACGGCGGCGCGGCGCCGAACCTCCTCCGCGTTGATGCCGGCTTACGCCGGCCGTTGCTCCGTCCACGTCACCAGGCGGCGTGCGGCCCGCTCGCCCTCGCGGGTGGACTCAATTCTGGCCCCTCCCACGCCCGTGATCCACAGGTGGCCGGCGTAGGCCAAGCGCTCGAGGGCCTTGATGGCGCCTGTCAACTGGATGAGCGGCCGCGTGAAGCTGCGGCGCACGTTGGCGGGCAGCAACGAGGCCACGTGCATCACGCCCTCCCACGCCTCATCGTCGGGCAGGTGCCACACCAGGTCCCACACGTCCAGGGCAAGGGGGCCGTAGCCGGCCCGGTGCCAGTGGAAGGCCACCAGGTGGCCCGATGGGGTGACCCGGAGGTGCTGAGGCCGCAGGTCACCGTGGACGAACCACAGGCTGTGGGGAGCCAAGCGCCGTACCAGCGCGGCGTGTTGGCGGGTGAGGAAGCCCACGGCGGCCAAGGCCGGCTCGCAGAGCCACGGGGCGTTCTGGGCGAGGGCTTCCAGAATTGTGCGGTGCCATCTCTCGATCCGCTGTCGTACAAGCACCCCATTGCGCCAGGAGTTCGCCCGCAGGTCGCGCACCTGTTGGCCGGCCACGTGTCCGAGCCACGCGGCAACCGAGTCCCGCAGGCGTATGTGGCGGAGCCAATCAGCGGGCAACTCGTGGTCCCCGGGGTCCTCGAAGAGCAGAATCACCCGCTTGTCGGCGCTGCGGTGGACGTGGCAGAGGCGGGGCACGATGGGCGCCCGGTGGCGGGCCGCGTGGAGGGCGACGGTGTAATCCGGGGAGCCGACAGTGGTGACGTGGAGCAGGAGCGTGAGCGCGCCGTTCGGCGCTGGCCGGCGTACCTTGACCCGCCAGAGCGGGACCCCGCTGTGGAGCACAGGGTGTGGCACTGCGTCCGGCACGGCCGCGCCGGCGCCTAGACCCTCCTCGATGGCCCGAACCCACTCGGGGGGCAGCCGCCCCGAGGACGGAGGCCGGCGCGCGGCTTGGGGCCCTGTGTCCGCCGTTGTGGGTGGCACCGTCAGGCGCAGGGGATGCCGGATGACCATGGTGACCTCCTTGAAGGTAAAAAGGGACGGGGGGAGGGGACCTCCCAATGCCGGCAACACTATCGTCCCGGCCGGGCTCCCGCCTGGTGAGACAACTTCGCCCCACCCTCTTGGTTTTCCAACAGCAACGCCGGCTCGTCCGAGGGGTGTGACTGGCGTGCTACGCCGGAACGGCGTAGGCGGACACGGTGTGTGGCCTTGTGGAATGTCAGGGGAGATCGCCGCCCTCCCCGGCCCTGAAACTCCCCGGGGAGGGCGGAGGTGCCGCTCTGGAAACGGACATGCTATTGCTGGCGTGCGACCAGCGGGAGGTTGACCCGGTATCGCGCGATGAAGAAGTCATACGTGGCCCCGCACACTTGGGTGTAGAGCGTGCTATACGGGGCAACTTTGACATAATACGTGCCCGGCGCCGTGGGCCTCCACACGATCTGGGAGCTCGGCGTTGCCGAGGTATCCTTGGCCAACAGCGTAGTGCCGTCCGTGTCGTAGAGGTAGAGGACAGTGTTGGCGTTGGGGCCCAGATTGACCGTCATCAGAGTGAGGGTGATGCCCACGTCCTGGGCGCCCACGGTGAAGGAGATCCAGTCCGTGTCGGTCACCGCGTGCAGGGTGCGGGATTGGATTCCCGTGTAGGGCACGGCGGAGGTGAACGTGTTGTCGTCCTCGTAGGCGTCGGGGCTCACGTCGGGGGGCGGGGTCCCCAAGCGCGAGATGGCGTACCCCTCGTCCGTGTAGTAGGTGACTTTCGACCGGGTACACTGCCCCACCTGCGCTTCGCGGCACTCCGGCCAGGAAATGAGGCCGTCGAAATTGGCCGCGTAGGTGCCATCGGCGGCGGCCTGGAGGAAGGTGGTCCACTCCCACCACATGTACCGGCTATACGTGCCCAAGGCGACTTCCAGCAGGCCATTGGCGGGCGCCTTGCCCGTCACCCGGTTGTTGGCCGGGTCATCCTGGACGGTCAAAGTCGGAATGGACACGCTGTCGGAGGGCACTCCCACCGGCCTCACGCCGATCACATCTCCGGGCAGGGCTTTCCCAGTCGGTGACCAGGAGAAGAACCCGTCCCAGCTCGCGGTGAGGGTGATGACCTGCTGCACTGTGCCGCCCCGCCGCAGCTCCACGATCACCGGGGATTCGGGCTTCGGGACGTACCCCGAAATCGTGGCCGTGTCCTCGTCGTCGATTTCGACGTTGAGGTCCAAAGCGTGGCTGTAGGCCCTCACGATGTGGCCGCCCGGCTCCCGGAAGAAGACGTCCGCCTCGCTCTGGGACTTCACGTCCACATCGCTCAGGTCCACCGAGTACCGGCCGCCCGAGACCGTGGGCGTGTAGACGAGGAAGGAGGAGGTGGGCCCGTCGAGCCCCACGTCCGCAGCGGTGACTTGGACGACGAGGGAACTCCCGGTGGGCGCGGCCCCCGAGACGGTGTTGGCCCCCGCGTCGAGCAGCGCCGTCAGGGTGGGCACGGAGGAGACGGTCATGGTGACGGCGCCGTCGCTCACGGCGACGCGGTCGCCGGCCTTGATGGTGCTCGTGAACTGATGTTGGAAGGAGGAGCTCCACGAAGAGGCCTGTGCGGTGACCCTGGATTTGAGCATTCCCCCTGAGCTCCACAGGGTGAGGGTGATGGGGGAGGCGGGCATCAGCCAATAACCTTTGATGAGGCGCTGGCCGGGGTACACTTCGAGATAGGGGACGGCGCCCTGGCGGGTGAGCTGCTGCGAGTTGCCTTGATCGTCGTACACGGACGCACCAAACCAGAAGATCGTATCTCCCCGTTGCACGTCGTATCCGCCTGCCGCGAAGTCCAGGACGAAGCTCCCGTCGGCATTCACGGTGGTGTCGGCGCAGCCGCTTTTCCACGTGGGGGCAAGCCGGTTGGTGAGGCGGAAGCGAATGCGCCGGCCGGCACCCTCTGTGTCGATAGTGCCGGTGATGCGGTCGTTGTCGGGGTCGAACATGAGGCTGCGCGGCGAGACGAAGGTGGTGGTGACGACCACATCGCCCCCGACAACTTCGATAATGTCGCCAGTCTGTGCCGTCTGGGTGAAACTGGTGTAGAACCAGCCCAACTGGCCCGTAGACCCATCGACTTGGGAAATGACAGTGCTCCCGCGCTTGAGGGTGGCCACGAAGCCAGAGCGAGGCCGCAAGGCCCCGCTGACAAACGTGCCGTCGTTCCCAACTCTCAGGTAGGGCGGTTCAATGACAGTCGACGTTGTCGCGTCTCCGTTGGGATCATCTACCCAGATCACCACAAGGCCGCTGCGGTCAAATCCACCGGGAACGGTGGCCGAGAACCCGCCGCCGCCGTCGCTCGTGGTCGTCGTCCCGCTGCCCGGCACATCGCAGACGGCGCTCGTCTGAAAGGCAAGTATGGAGATGTTACGGTTGGGAGCGGTGACGCCGCTCACGGTGTTCTTGGTGGGATCGGCGAAGGCGGAGATCGGCGCCACCGTGGTGCTAATGGTTTTGCCGGCCGCGGTGACCTCCACAGTGTCGCCCGGGACGGCCACCCACGTGAATTCGCACGGCTGCCACGTCGGCCTGAAGGAATAGAAACCGCTCGCCGTGCTCGTTGTGGTTTCAGTGGCCTTGACGGTGCCGTCGGGGCTTCGCAGCGTCATGGTGACCGGCGTGTTGGGCAGAGTGCTCCCGTTCACGCTGCTGTACTGGGAGCCCTGCCGGACATAGACCTCCAAGGTGAGCGTGATGCTCCGGGTGCGCAACAGCGCCGGCCCAGCCGTTCTCCTGGCCTGCTGGGCCCACAGGGCACCTTCGACGGCGCTGAGGGCCGCTTTGGCCGCCTTGGCCGCACAGGCCGCGCCGGCGTCCGTCGCCGGCACCAGGCCCGTGGGACCGGCGAGCCGGCGCAGCGCGCGGAGGCCGGCCGGCGTGGCCGGGGTCACGCGGACGGCGTGCTCGCCGGGCAACAGGGTGAAGTCGGCGACGAGCCCCTCGGCCTGGAGCCGGGCCAGCTCTTCCAGGACAGGCTGGGCCGCCTGGAAGAGCAGGGCCTCGAACAGAAATGGTTGAGCATCAGGCCGCACCTCGTCGAGCCGGGGAAGGGGAAGCACGAGGAGAAAAGGGGCGTCGCTGTTGGTGGCCGGAACCCCGGCAGGCTCTGCGCTCGGTGCCGGGCCCTCTTGTATCACCGTTCCCTGCGCGTAGGTGATCGTGCCCCACACCAGGAGCAAGATGGATGCGGAGATGAGCAGGGGCAGGAGGAGCACTGATGAACGCCTGACCATGCCAGCACCTCCCAAGGGTTGACGAGTTTTCCCGACATACGGCCACACGGGGGCAAGACACCGCCGGTGTCTTGCCCGGATTGAGGAGAGGGGGTGTGAGGAAGCCGCGACGAGAGGCTTTACCCCTATGATACCACAGGCTGTCAACCCCTGGGGAACTCATCCGGCCGGGCAGCACGGGCGGCCTCGATGCCGGCGCGCAGCTCGGCCACGAACTGGCGTGCGGCGGCCACAGGGTTGCTGGCCGTCTCGATGACCTTCAGGAGCGCGCTGCCCACGATCACGCCGTCGGCGACGCGGGCCACGTGGGCGGCGTGCTCCGGCCGGGCTATGCCGAAGCCGACCGCCAGCGGCAGGGACGTGGCCCGGCGCACGCGGGCCACGAACTTCTCCAGGTCGGGGGGAAGCTGATCGCGCGCGCCCGTGACGCCGGTGAGGGAGACGAGGTAGATGAAACCCGACGCCCGACGGGCCACCAGCTTCACGCGAGTCTCGTCCGAGGTGGGGGCGAGCAGGAAGATGAGGTCGAGCCCGTGGGCCCGCAGGGTGGCCTGGAGGGTGTCGCCTTCCTCGGGGGGCAAGTCGGGCACGATGACCCCCTGGATCCCGGCTTCGGCGGCACGTTGGGCAAATGTGTGCTCGCCCATCTGGAAGATGGGGTTGTAATAGCCCATGAGCACGAAGGGCGCGCGGACGCCGCACGAGCGCAGCTCGGCCGCCTGATCGAGGCAGCGGGCCAGGGTCATGCCGTTCTGGAGGGCTTGCTGGGAGGCCGCCTGGACGGTAGCGCCGTCGGCCAGGGGGTCGCTGAAGGGCACGCCCAGCTCGATGATGTCGGCGCCCCCATCGACGAGGGCGGGCACCAGCTCGAAGGCGCTCTCGCGCCGGGGGAAGCCCATGGTGATGAAGGGCATCAGGGCTGCGCGCCCTTGGGCTCGCAGGCGGTTGAACGTTGTCTCGAGGCTGTTCATAGCTCCTCCACGTGTGTGCCCAGCGCGCGGGCCACGGTGGGCATGTCCTTGTCGCCCCGTCCGCTGATGTTGACCACGATGAGCCGGTGGGCCTCCATCGTGGGAGCACGTTTCATGGCCTCGGCCACGGCGTGGGCGCTCTCCAGCGCCGGGATGATGCCCTCCAACTCGCTGAGCCGCCGGAGGGCGCGGAGGGCCTCCTCGTCGGTGGCATACGTGTATTGGGCCCGGCCGATCTCCCGCAACCAGGCGTGTTCCGGCCCCACGGCCGCGTAGTCCAAGCCGGCCGAGATGCTGTGGGTGAGGGCGATCTGGCCGTCGGCATCCTGAAGCACGTAGGTCTGGGTGCCGTGGAGCACGCCCAGGCGCCCCCGCTGCGGGTCGGCGAAACGGGCCGCGTGGCGTCCGCTCTCGATGCCCTCACCGCCGGCCTCCACACCCACCAGGGCGACGTTCTCATCCTGGATGAAGGGGAAGAAGAGCCCGATGGCATTGGACCCGCCGCCCACACAGGCGATCAGCACGTCGGGCAGGCGTCCCTCAGCTTCCAGAATCTGGGCGCGCACCTCGTCGCCGATGACGCGCTGGAAGTCGCGCACCATGCGCGGGTAGGGGTGTGGGCCGAGGGCCGAGCCCAGCAAGTAGTGAGTCGTGCGCACGTTGGTCACCCAATCCCGTATGGCCTCGTTGATGGCGTCCTTGAGGGTGCGGCTGCCGGCCTCCACGCCGCGCACCTCGGCGCCCAGCAACCTCATGCGGAAGACGTTGAGTTTCTGGCGCTCCATGTCCACGGTGCCCATGTAGATGACGCACTCCAGGCCCAAGAGGGCGCAGACGGTGGCCGTGGCCACGCCGTGCTGGCCGGCGCCCGTCTCGGCCACGATGCGCCGTTTGCCCATGCGCTTGGCCAGCAGGGCCTGGCCGAGCGCGTTGTTGATCTTGTGGGCTCCGGTGTGGGCCAGGTCCTCGCGCTTCAAGTAGATGCGCGCCCCGCCCAAGGCTGCCGTGAGGCGGTGGGCCGGCGTGAGGGGCGTGGGGCGGCCGGCATAGGTGCGCAGCAGGCGGTCGAGCTCCCGCCGGAATTCGGGGTCCCGGCGGGCCTCCTCGTAGGCCGCTTCCAGCTCGCGCACGGCCGGCACCAGGGTTTCGGGCACGTAGGCGCCCCCGAAGGGACCGTATCGTGGCCCGTTGGAGGGCAGGACCTTTGGGGTCATGGCGTTCACCTCAAGCATGTCGAATCCGGTCCAGGGCTGCACGGAGCTGGGCAGCCCGCTCGTCGAGGGTTTGCCGGTCGGCGTAGGCCGGCGGCCGGCCGAAGCGGCGGTCACCCTGCCAGCGCGGGATGACGTGCATGTGGACGTGAAAGATGACTTGGCCGGCGGCCCGGCCGTTGTTCTGGACCAGGTTGATGCCGTCCGGCTCGAGCACCTGTCGCATGGCCTGCATAATGGGCTTGGCAGCGCGGGCCACGGCGGCTGCCTCCGCGTCCGGCAACTCCCACCAGGCGGCCACGTGGAGCCGGGGCACGATGAGCGTGTGGCCGGGCGATGCCTGGTTGATGTCCAAGAAGGCCACGACCAGCTCGTCCTCGTAGACGAAGGCGCCGTGTTCCACGCCGTCGATGATGCGGCAGAAAGTACACGTCTCCCTCACGGCGTTCCTCCGGCCTCCTGTTCGGCGTCGGCCCGCCGCACGGCCTCGACGAAGGCCCGCAGGCGCGCGTGGTCCTTGATGCCCTTGGCGCGCTCCACCCCGCCGGCCACGTCCACGCCCCAGGGATGGACCCGGCGGATGACCTCGCCCACGCTTTCGGGCGTGAGCCCGCCGGCCAGCATCAGGCGCACGCGCCGGGCCACCAGCATGGCGACGGCCAGGTCGGCCATGATGCCCGTGCCCCCGAAGAGCCAGGGGTGGTAGCTGTCCATGAGCAGTTGGGGCACGCTCTCGTCCTGGGGCATGGTGTCGTAGTAGAGGGCCAGGGCCGCCTCGGCGTCGCCGCGCGCTTGGGGGCGAATGGCCTTGTAGGCCCGCGGGCGGAGCTGGCGCACCTCCGCAGGGGGCTCGCTGCCGTGGAGTTGGGCCAGGTCGAGCCCCACGGTGTCGAGGGTGGCGCGCACCTCCTCGACGGGCGCGTCCACGAAGACGCCCACCGTGCGCGGACAGCGGGAACCCAGCTCCTCCCGAAGCGCGCGCACGATGGCAGCAGCCCGCTCCGGCGCGATGAAGCGGGGACTCTTGTCGTAGAAGATGAAGCCCAGGAAGTCGGCGCCGGCGGCCGCGGCGGCCAGCGCGTCCTCAAGGGTGGTGATGCCGCAGACTTTCACGCGCGTCATGTTGGTGCTCCGCGTTGCCCTGCAGGTGTCGGCCGAGCTGTCACAGCCCCAGCAGGGAGCGCACGGGCTCGGCCTGGGAGGCGATCAGCAGGATGACAATGCACAGGGATGTGCCCACGGCGAGGGCGATCACGCCGGCGATGATGCCGGCCAGGATTCCGCTGTTGTTCTCCATGAGCGCTCCTCCTCAACCTCAACTTCTGCCGGCCGAAGCCAGCTCCTGAACTTTGGCGTCCACGTCCTTGGCCCGCACCAGGGCCTCGCCCACGAGCATGGCGTCCACGCCCATCTCGGCCAGGCGGCGCACGTCGGCGGCCGTGTGAACGCCGCTCTCGGCCACCACGAGCGTGCCGGCCGGAATGAGGGGACGCAGGCGGGCGGTGGTGTTCAAGTCCACCTGAAAAGTGCGCAGGTCCCGGTTGTTGATGCCGACGAGCGTGGGGGAGAGCCGCAGGGCCCGTTCCAACTCGGCCTCGTCGTGGACTTCGACCAGGGCGGCCATGCCCAGCTCGCGCGCGAGCTCGTGGAGCTCGGCCAGGGCTGTGTCGCCCAAGGCAGCGACGATGAGCAGCACGGCGTCGGCGCCAGCGGCCCGGGCTTCGTAGACCTGGTAGGGGTCCAGGATGAAATCCTTGCGCAAGACGGGAAGCCGCACGGCCCGGCGCACGGCTTGCAGGTGGCCTATGTTGCCCTGGAAGAAGTGCTGGTCGGTGAGCACGCTAATGGCCACGGCGCCGTTGGCCTCGTAGGCGCGGGCCAGCCCGACGGCGTCGAAGTCGTGGCGCAGCAGGCCCTTGCTGGGCGAGGCCCGCTTCACCTCGGCGATGAGGGCGACGCCCGGCCCCCGCAACGCGGCCTCGAAGTCGCGCGGCCGTGGGGCCATGGCCGCCTCGGCACGCACCAACTCCGGCGGCCGCCTGTGCTTGTGGCGCTCGATTTCGTCGTGTTTCCAGCGGACGATGCGTTCGAGGATCGTCTTGGCCGCCATAGGCTACGAGGGCCCCACCTTCTGGCTGAACTCGACGAGCGCCTTAAGTGTACGCAAGGCGGCGCCGCTGTCAATGCTCTCGGCCGCGCGGGCCACGCCCTCCTCGAGCGTGGCGGCCGCGCCGCCGGCCACCAGGGCCGCGGCGGCGTTGAGTACCACCACGTCGCGCCGTGGCCCGCGCTCCTCGCCGGCCAGAATGGCGCGCAGGATGCGGGCGTTCTCGGCCGGCTCACCCCCTTGCAGGGCCTCGGGCGGCGCCGGGATGAAGCCCAGCTCGCGGGGGTCGAGCATCTCGGTCACCACCCGCCCGTTGGCCGGCGCCACGCCGAAGTAGCTCACCCGGTTGAGCCCTGATGTGGTCAGTTCGTCCACCTGGCCGGCGCCGTGGACCACGAAGGCTGCCCGGCTGCCAAGGGCCCGGAGCACGTTGGCCATAACCTCCGTGAGGGCCGGGTCGTAGACGCCGAGCAACTGCGCGCGGGCGCCGGCCGGGTTGGTGAGCGGGCCCAGAATGTTGAAGACCGTGCGCACGCCCAACTCCCGCCGCGGGCCGATGGCGTATCGCATGGCCGGGTGGAGCTTGGGCGCGAAGAGGAAGCCGATGCCGATCTCGTCGATGGCTTGGGCCACCCGTTCCGGGGAGAGCTCCAAGCTGACGCCGAGGGCCTCCAGCACGTCGGCGCTGCCCGAACGGCTGCTGACACTGCGGTTGCCGTGCTTGGCCACGCCCAGCCCGGCGCCGGCCACCACGAAGGCCGTGGTGGTGGAGATGTTGAAGGTGCCGGCCCGGTCGCCCCCTGTGCCACAGGTGTCGATCACGTCGGGGCGGGAGGGGCGGACGGAGACGGCGGCCCGGCGCATGGCCCGCGCGAAGCCGGCGATCTCGTCCACCGTCTCCCCTTTCATGCGCAGGGCGACGAGGAAGCCGGCAATTTGGGCCGGCGTGGCCTCGCCGCTCATGATGCAGCTCATGGCCGCCTCGGCCTGTTCCTGGGTGAGCGATTCGCCTTCCAGGACGGTCAACAGCGCTTCTCGAATCATGACGCGCCTCCTCGATATTTGGTCAGGAAATTGCGCAGGATTTCCTTGCCGTACTCGGTCAACACGCTCTCCGGGTGAAATTGCACGCCCACCAAAGGGGCCGACTTGTGGCGCAGCGCCATGACCTCGCCGTCGGCGGTGAAGGCGGCCACGTCCAAGCAGTCGGGCAGCGGCTCTTGGACGATGAGGCTGTGGTAGCGGGTGGCCTGAAAGGGGCTGGGGATGCCGCTGAAGATGCCCTGGCGGTCGTGGTAGATGCGGCTGGTCTTGCCGTGCATGAGCTGTGGGGCTCGTTCCACGCGGCCGCCAAAGGCGGCGCCGATGCACTGGTGGCCCAGGCAGACGCCCAAGATGGGCACGCGAGTGTGCAGCTCCCGGACGATGTCGAGGGAGATGCCTCCGTCGTGGGGTGTGCCAGGCCCCGGCGAAATGACGATGTGGGAGGGGGCCAAGGCCCGCAGCTCGTCGAGGGTCACCGCGTCGTTGCGGAAGACGCGCACGTCGGCGCCCAGTTCGCCCAGATATTGGACCAAGTTGTAGGTGAACGAGTCGTAGTTGTCGATCACCACCACCATCGTGTTCCCTCCTGCACCGTAGGGCCTTCCACGGGCACGGCCCGTGGGGCAGTTATGTTCGGAAATAGGTCAGGCCCATGGCCTCGCGCACCAGCTCCATGGTCTCCGCGGCCACGTGGCGCATCTTGCGGTTGCCCTCGTGGAGGATCTCCTCGATGAGGCCGGGCTGTTGGGCAAAGCGAGCGCGCCGTTCACGGATGGGGTCGAGGAAATTGTTGATGGCCCGGGCCAGTTTCTTCTTCACCTCCACGTCCCCCACCCGCCCCTGGCGGTAGCGCTCTTTCAGGTCCTCCACCTCCTCCTTGTCGGGGTTGAAGAGGTCATGGTAGATGAAGACGGGGTTGCCCTCCACGGTGCCGGGGATGTCGGCCCG
The DNA here is from genome assembly GCA_026989095.1 of Ardenticatenaceae bacterium. GTDB lineage: Bacteria > Chloroflexota > Anaerolineae > Ardenticatenales > Ardenticatenaceae > WFWG01. The sequence goes on along the minus strand of JALSKA010000178.1, from coordinate 5,885 downwards.
GATGCGCTTGGGGTCGGTGTACATGCGCCGCACCTTCTGGTTGACGGTCTGCTCGTCGTCGCTGAGGAAAATGGCGTTGTTGAGGGACTTGCTCATTTTGGCCTTGCCGTCGATGCCCACTAGGGTCTGCTCCTCGCCCACGAGGGCTTGGGGCTCCGGGAAGACGCGGCCGTAGAGGTGGTTGAAGCGCCGGGCGATCTCCCGCGTGATCTCCACGTGGGCCACGTTGTCCTTGCCCACGGGCACGATCTCGGCGCGGGGCAGCAGGATGTCGGCCGCCTGGAGCACCGGGTAGCCCAGCAGGCCGAAGGGGATGGCCTCCTCGTCGATCATGGCAGCCCGGGCCATCTCTTTGATCGAGGGCAGGCGGGCCAAGCGGGGCACGGTGACCAACATCTCGAAGATCAGGTTGAGCTCGTAGGTGCCCGGAATGGCCGACTGCACGAAGATGGTGCTCTTCTCTGGGTCGATGCCCACGGCCAGGTAGTCGAGGACCATCTCCCGGATGTGCTCGGGAATGCGGGCGATGTCCTCTTTCGTGGGCTTGGTGGTGAGGGTGTGGAGGTCGGCGATCAGGAAGTAGGCGTCGTAGTCGTCCTGGAGGGCCACCCGGTTTCGGAGCGAGCCCACGTAGTGACCCAAGTGAAGCTTGCCCGTGGGGCGGTCGCCTGTGAGCAGGCGTTTCTTGGGAACGGCGGGCGCGGTTGTTTGGGGTGTGGGTTGCGTGGCAACCGAAGTCGTCATACGCTCACCTCCTTGGTGTGATTGGAGTTGTTACAGGCCTCGCTCGGCCATCTCGATGGCCACCTCCAGGGCGCGCACCTTGTGGCAGGTCTCCTCCCATTCGCGGGCGGGATCGCTGTCGGCCACGATGCCGGCGCCGGCCTGGAGGTAGGCCACGTCGTCACACATCACAATGGTGCGAATGGTGATGCAGGTGTCCATGTTGCCGTTGAACCCGAAGTAGCCCACGGCGCCCGCGTAGGGGCCCCGGCGCGCGTTTTCCAACTCCTCGATGATTTCCATGGCCCGCACCTTGGGGGCGCCGCTGACGGTGCCGGCCGGGAACGTGGCGCGCACGAGGTCGAAGGCGTTCAAGCCCTCTTGGAGCTCGCCTACCACCCGGCTGACGATGTGCATCACGTGGGAGTAGCGCTCGACGGTGAAGAAGTCGGGCACGTGGACGGAGCCAAAGGTACACACCCGGCCCAAGTCGTTGCGGCCTAAATCCACGAGCATGACGTGTTCGGCCCGCTCCTTGGGGTCGGCCAGGAGCTCGGCTTCCAGCCGGCGGTCCTCCTCCGGGGTTGTTCCCCGCGGGCGGGTGCCGGCGATGGGGCGCGTTTCGGCCGTGCGCCCCTGCAGGCGAACGAGCATCTCGGGCGAGGAGCCGATCAGCCGGACCGGCGGGTCGCCCCCCAAGTCGAGGAAGAACATGTAGGGGGACGGGTTGAGCCGGCGCAGGGCGCGGTAGATGGAGAAGGGATCAACGGGGGTGGGGCGCGCGGCCCGCTGGGAGAGCACCACTTGGAAGATGTCGCCGGCGGCAATGTACGCCTTGGCCCGCCGGACGGCGTCCTCGAACTGCGACCGGCTCGTGCCCGGCCGGGGGTGCCCCATTGCCCGGCCGGGCGCCGGTGGCATGGGGACCAGCGGCCGGCCGATGAACGCCTGCAACTCGTTCAGGCGCTCCGTGGCCTCGTCGAAGGCGCGGTCCGCGTCACCGTCGGGGCCAAGGAGGGCCACAGCACACATGAGCAGCCGGTGTTTGAGGTGGTCGAAGATGACCAAGGTGTCGGCCAAGAGCATGTGGACCTCTGGGAGGCCCAAGGGGTCCGGGTTGACGTTGGGCAAGCGCTCGAAGAAGCGCGCCAGGTCGTAGGCCAAGTAGCCCACGGCCCCGCCGAAGAAGCGGGGAATCTCGCCGATGAGGTCTGGCGGAAGGGCCACGGGGTTGTAGCGCGCCAGTTCGGCCTTGATGGCGTCCAGCGGGTCCTCGTGGGGGGCAAGGGTAAGCGTTGTGGGTGCGTCGTCGCCGATCACCGTCACCTGGCGCCCGCGGACTACGATCTGCCGGCGGGGCGCACAGCCGAGAATGGAGTACCGGCCCACCTGAGCAGCCTGTTCGACGCTCTCCAACAGGAAACTGGGCCCCAAGTGGCGCAATTTCAGGTACAAGGTGACCGGTGTCTCCAGGTCGGCGGGCAGTTGGCGGAATACAGGCACGGCTTGAACCCCGGGCTGCTGGGCACAAGCGTAGAACTGCTCGCGCGTCGTGGTCAGTTGGTCTCTGGCGAGCACAGCCTGAAGGGCACTCATGGGCAATTCACCTCCTTCACTTGGAGCCCTGCCGCGGGCGTGTCTGAAAGACAAAAAGCGCTCCCGTCCTCTGGGGACGAGAGCGCTTGTGTGTCTCCCGCGGTGCCACCCCGCTTAGGCTGACATGAAAAAACGCGCCCGTGAGCGCGTTCGGAAGCGGCCAGCCTCACTCGTTCCAGGTACGGGCCGCGCCGGCTCCTCCCGGCCATCGGCCGATACCCTCGCCCGATAACGGCGGCGACACCGGGTGGCCCTACTAAGCCTGCTCTGGAAACGCCGTTCGGGCCACCAGCTCCCCGGCCCATTCACGCCTGCCGCTTGCGAGTGGACTCGCAGCCCATGACCCTAGCGGGTCAAGGTCCACCTCTCTGGCGCGCGCTCAGGCGCTACTCTTCCGGTTCATCGCCTTTAGACTCTGGACTTGTGCCAGATGCCGCGCTGTGTGGTCCACTATAACAAAAACCGCGGCTGTTGTCAAGGGCCGTGTTTGGCCTGCCGGTTCACACGTTCTTGGACGGCGACGGCCGAAAGCACGCCAACTTCAGGGTTGGAGCTCGGCTACGACGACGAGGCGCTGGGTGTCGATCAAGTAGGGATAGCAAGTGATGAGGGTGGCGATGGGCTCGTTGGTCTGCCGCAGCACCTCCACTGCTGTGGGCTCCACGATGCGCTTCACGGCCACCACGTAGCGGTACTCGCGGCCCGCGCGGTCGTAGATGAAGACTTCGTCCCCGGCCTCCAGCTTGTGCAGGTAGCGGAATATCTCGCCGTAGATGTCGTTGTGGGCCGAGAGCACGATGTTGCCCCGCTCGCCCGGCTTGGCCGAGGCTAAGTACCAGCCCACGCCCTTCTTGAGGGACTCCCAGTCATCGCCCAACACGATGGGCGCGTCCACGTTGATCTTGGGAATGCGGATGCGGGCCGGCAGGCGTTGGGCCTCTGCCTCGTCGAGCAGGGGCTCGGGGTTTTGCACGGTCGAGGGCACAATGCGGTCGGCGTAGAGGGCCGGGTAGATGGGCTGGGTGTCGCCCGGCGGCGGCGGGCGCCCGGGGAGGATGCTCGGCAGCTCCTGTGTCGTGGTGTGCGATCCGGGATCCGCCTCTTCGGAGATCGAGGCGGCCATGGCGCGCAGGCTCTCGGCGTTCAACTCCTCCCGCTCGGCCATGAAGAGCACCAAGGTGACCACAAGCCCCACCAGCGCCAACATCTCGACGAGGAAGAGGACCCGATCTTGCCACGGAGCGTTCCGGCGAAGCCCCCGGATCCAGCGGGCTCGCTTGCGGTGAGCCCGCCCCATGAAGGCCAGGTCGTCGTGCCGGCGCACGTCCGGCGGTGGGGGCGGAGGAACGTCGGGTACGGAGGGAACCCGCCGGCGCAGGCGTCTCTGGCGCTCCTCGCGCCGTTTCAGGAGGACAAGACGTTCCAATTCCTCCAAGGAGAGTTCATCAACGCTTTTCTTGGACCACATGGTTCACCCTTTCGGACAACCACGCTCCACGCTCTGTGTCTTTGCGAGAGGGTATGCCGCCACCTGTAAAAACAATTGTAGGCCAAAGCGGCCATTTTGGCAACGCCTTCGCAAGGCAGGCGACGGGAATGGTGCCCCCGGCTCAACGGCCGGCTCGACGTGGCCACGCTGCGCCGCCTGGTCGAGGGGGTGCTGAGCACGGAGGAGGAGGAGATAGGCTGTGACGAGTGTTTCGAGGAGCTGGACCGTTTTGCCGAGCTGGTGCTGGCCGGGCGGGAGATTCCCGAGGCCCTGTGGCTAGTCCAAGCTCACTTGGAACGGTGCGGCGATTGCCGCGAGGAGTTCGAGGCCCTGTGGCTAGTCCAAGCTCACTTGGAACGGTGCGGCGATTGCCGCGAGGAGTTCGAGGCCCTGTTGGCCGCCTTGCGCCAGATGTCCCCGCCGGAGTAATTCACACAGTGTGGATGTGGCCGTCCCTGAGCTCCAGCCGGCGGTCGGCCAGGGCGGCTAAGGTGGCATCGTGTGTCACCAGCACGATGGTCTGTCCCCGACGGTGGAGGTCTGCCAGGATTGCCAGAATGGTCTGGCCGGTTCGCTCGTCCAAGTTGCCGGTTGGCTCGTCGGCCAGCAGCAGGGGAGGGCGATTGGCCACGGCCCTGGCAATGGCCACCCGCTGCTGTTCTCCGCCGCTGAGCTCGGCCGGCAGGTGGTGGAGGCGGCCGCCCAACCCGAGGTGCTCGAGTAAGTCGGTGGCCCGCGCGCGGGGATCGGGGTGGCCGGCCAAGGCCAAGGGGAGCATGACGTTTTCCAGGGCGGTCAGCGTGGGCAGGAGCTGAAAGAACTGGAAGACAATGCCCACCCCCCGTCGGCGCCAGCGGGCGAGTTCGTCCTCGCTCATGTGGTCGAGGCGCCGGCCGGCCACCCACACCTCCCCCGACGTGGGGCGGTCCAGCCCGGCGATGAGGCCGAGCAGCGTGCTCTTCCCGCTGCCGCTCGGCCCCACGATGGCCACGAACTCGCCGGGCGCCACGTTCATGGAGACATTGTCCAGGGCGCGGACAACGTCCTGGCCGGCGCGGAAGTGGCGCGACACGCGGCGTAACTCCACCAGGGGGCGCGTCATCCCTCGCCTTCCCCCCTCACCAGGCGCTCGAAGAGAGTGTCGTACTCTGGCGCTTGTACGCGCCAGTCGAAGCGGCGCACGGCCTCGCGCAGGGGAGCTGTCTCGAGAGGGGGGCCATCGCGCAGGAAGGCGATGAGCTTGTCCGCCAGCTCGTCCACGTTGTCGTAGAGCACGGCCCCGTGGTAGGCCGGCGGGATGTACTCCGGGTAGACCAGCCGGCGCGGCAGGAGGGGGAAAGCGCCGGCAGCGATGGCCTCCACCACGGCAATGCCGAAGAACTCGTGGTGGGCCGTGCTGATCACCACGTCGGCCCGGCGGAGCAGTGCCCGGTAGCGGGGCCGCTCGGCGTAGCCGAAGTGGACGATGTGCTTGCGGAAGCGTTCGCGGGCTTCCAGGAATTCGGTCGGCTTGAGGCGGTAGCTCTCGCCCGCCAGGGCCAGCCGGAAGGGAACGCCGGCCGCGGCCACGCGGTCCAGGACCGCGAAGAACGCCTCGGGCCCCTTGTCGTACTCCCACCGCTGGTTCCAGAGGATGAGAGGAGGTGTGGCCCCGCGCGGGGGCAGGCCGTTCGCGTCCTCTTCCCCTTCCAGGAGATCGGCCACGTCCACGCCCGGATAGAGCACGTGGGCCCGCCGGCGCAGCTCATCCACGGTCTCCAAGTGGTTGTAGTCCGGGAAGTGTTTGAGCAGGCGGGGCAGTTCGCCGAAGAATTCGTCCCTGTGGTAGGCCGAGTTGAAGAGCAACGCGTTCGAGGCCAAGGCCGAGACGTAGTTGATCCAGCCGTAGTGAAGGTCCCGCTTGGTGCCCGGCGGCACCGGGTAGGTGAGCTGGTTCTCGTGGAAGTAGAGGGCTACCGGCACGTGGGCGGTCAGGGGGCGGGTGAGGGCCAGCAGAGTTGTAACGTCCAGCATGTCCGAGGCCAAAATGAGGTCGGGCCGCTCGGCCCGCCAGTCCACCTGGCGGGCCAAGGTCACG
>JALSKA010000177.1 GCA_026989095.1 Ardenticatenaceae bacterium | reverse complement strand
TGGGCAGCGAGGAGATTGTACGCGCCTCGTTGCCCACCACTCCCCTTGTGGCGGCCAGCATTTCCATCCCCGCCGAATTCGTGGCGCCGGCCACCGTGCGCGCCGGCGAGCGGGGGGGCATCTGCCTGGCCCCAGTCCAAGGTCATCCTCCCCTGGAGGCCACGAGTGCCTCCCTGGCGGACGCCGGGTTCCCGGTCCACCTGGTGGCCGACTACCGGGCCATGAAGTGGAGCAAGCTCCTCCTGAACATGTTGGGCAATGCCACGTCGGCCATTCTGGGTTGGCCCCCCGAGCGCATTTTTCGTCACCCACGCCTCTTCGAGATCGAAATGGCGGCCTGGCGGGAGGCCCGTGAGGTCATGCGGGCCTACGGCATTCCCCTCGTGCGCCTCCCCGGCTATCCCGTGCCCCTCTTCGACCTGGCCGTGCGTCGCCTGCCCCTGTGGCTGTTGCGCCCCGTCGTGGCACGGCTCGTGGCCGGTGGCCGGGGGGGCAAGATGCCCTCCCTCTACCTGGACTTGGAGGCCGGCCGGCGACAATTGGAGATCGACTACCTCAACGGCGCCGTCGTGCGCTACGGGGACAACTTGGGCCTGCCCACGCCGGTCAACGCCGTCCTGACCGAGCTCGTCCGCGGGATGGCGGCCGGCACGGTGGACCACGCCAGGTATCGCCACGCGCCCGACCGTCTCGTGGCCGAGGTGCAGGCGCGCTGTCGGGCCGCGGCCCAGGCGTAACGGAGGCCGGGGGGGCGCCCGGGACATTACTCCGTTGGGTGCCCCTCGGCCAGAAGCCCCTCGTCCACGGCCTGTTGGATCAGCCGGCTGGCGAACGCCCACAGGGTTTCGGCACCCTCGGCCATGGGGCGATTTCGGGCCTCGACTTGGTCGCGGGTCACGCCGTGTTCCTGCCACGACCGGCCCCGCGTGAAGACGTTGTGCATCAGCGGCATGAGCCGGTCGAGGGCGGCGGCGAACTTGGCCTCGGGCGTGCGGCGGGCCTCGAACTCCTCCCACAGGGCGCGAAGCTCCTCCCCCTGGTCGGGTGGCAACAGGCCGAAGAGCCGTTCTGCAGCCCGCCGCTCCCGTTCGGCCTTGTCACGGTTGGCGGCGTCGTCGTAACAATACGTGTCCCCCGCGTCCACTTCCACGATGTCGTGGACCAGGAGCATTTTCAGCACGTGACACACGTCCACGGGCTCGTTGGCGTGCTCGGCCAGCACCAAGGCCATAACGGCCAGGTGCCAACTGTGTTCGGCCGAGTTCTCGTGGCGCGAGCCGTCCAACAGATAGGAACGGCGCATCACCGACTTGAGTTTGTCGATCTCCAGGATGAATTCGATCTGGCGCCTCAGGCGCTCTTGTGGGCTCACGACATTCCCTCCTCAACATTTTCCGCACCACGTGCCGGCATTTGCCGGCTCGGCGTGTTCACCAGGAGCCCGGCGGGAGGTGAACGCGGACGTTCCCCCTCCGCGCCGGGGTAAGGCCCCGGGGAACGCGGGGGCCGGGCCGCTGATGATAGCATAAAAGCGCAAAAGTATGGTAAAATACGCTCGATTGTGTGGAGTGTTCGCCCAATACGGCATCGACAAAACGTTCAAGGTAGAAAGCCGCCATGGAACGTAATACAGGTAACTTGAAAGGCGATCCGGCTGTGGTACATTCGTCCCGCTCTCTGCACGGCCACGCGGCCGGGCAGGCCAACGCCCTCCACCGCCTCGGGTGGATGATGGCCGCCCTGATGTCCCACACAGGGTGGGGCATCTACCCCGTCTTGGCCCGCTACCTTCAGGTGGTCAGCCGGCTGCCCAGCATGTCCATCCTCGTGGTGGGCTCGGTGCCGCTGCTCCTCGTGATGGCGCTGGCCGGCCGTCGCCACTGGCAGCGCCGCTACTTGAGCTCCCGCGTGCTCTGGTGGCTGGCCTTGGTGGTGCTCCTGCGCTCGATCACCAACTTGCTGGCAGCCCGCTACACCCTTTCGGTCTACGTACAGCTCATTACCCAGATGACCCCCTTCGTGGTGGCCGTCCTCGGGGCCCTGCTCTTCCGGGAGCGCGTGCCCCCGTACACGGGACGCGCTGTCGTCCTCTCCCTGGCAGGGGCCCTGCTCCTGGTGAGCGGGCGCATTGGTGAGGCCGGGGCCTTCTCCTTCACCCGGAGCGACTGGATCGGCGTGGCCTTCGCCAGCTCGAGCACCATCTTCCTGGCCCTCTACATGCTGTTGGTACGCCACACAGTCCACTTCGGCATCCCGGGTGAGGTCGTCTTCATGGCCCAACTGGTGGTCGTGGCGACCACATCGTCGGTCCTGAGCGCGGCCTTCGGGGAAGATTGGAGCCGCTGGACGGCGCTGGCGTTCCAGGATTGGGCCGTCTTCTTCACCTTCGTCTTCGGCGTCATCTTGGGGGCCAACGTGCTCCAGATTGGCTCCCTGCGCCGGCTTGGCGCTCCCCTGGTGAGCAGCATGTTGGCCTGGCGGTGGATCAGCGCCCTGGTGGCCGCGGCCTTGCTGCTCGGCGAACGACTCACGTCGGTTTGGCAGTTCGCGGGGGCAGCCATAATCTTCGTAGTGATCACGTGGTATGTTCGGCAAAATGTGACGGAAACGTGACCATGTTCGTCCCATTTGTTCGATTTGGTCCCCGCCGGCGTGCCGGGATGGTGACGTGGGTGTTCACCATGTCATTGCGCGACAGGATTCTCCTGCTCTTCGCCATCCTCTCCTTGGCCCTGCTCCTCAATTTGTTCATCCTGGCCAACATGAGCACCACGTTCGCCAACAGCCTCGGCCAGATCACGCGCGAGGGGCTTGGTAAGCAACTGATCACCATCAAGCTGGAGCTCCACCTGCGAGCCATGGAGACCAGCCTCCACCGCTTCATGCGCAGCGGGAACCCCACCGACATGGAGCAATTCCGATACCACATCGCCCTCTTTCGCTCCTACGTGCGCCAATACGAGGCCGTGGCCGACGACGAGGCGGAACGACAGCGCAGTGCCACACTCTACGAGGACACGGAGCGCATCGAGGGCCTGGTCGAGCAAGTGGACTTCCACCGCCGGCGCCGGCAGGAGCTCGAGCGGGAGCTGACAGCCGCCTTTGAGGCTTTCGGCGCCGTGCTCGACGAACTTTTCCTCCAAGTCGGCCTTGAGAACGACACGCGCTCGCTTCAATCCATCTCCGGGGTGGACGGGGCGGCCCACGACCTCATGCTCGCCGTCATCGCCTACGCCGAGTATCCCACCGACGAGCGCCGGGTAGCCGTGGACCGGGCCGACCGCCTGTTCGCGGAACGGGTGACCTCACTGCGGCGCGAGGCTGTTGGCAGGGACGTACAGCCCCTGACGGCGGAGGTGGAGCGGCGGGCCATCACCTTGCGACGCCTCGCCCGCCAAGTCATCGAACACGCCGACGCCCGGGAGGCCGCGTTCGGCGATCTGGAGAAGACCACCGTCTACGTGGAACAGCTCATCCAAGAGGCGCGGGTGGACGCGGTGCGGGGCACCGAGGAGGCTCGCCGAACGTTCGAGCGCTCCTTAACCCGCACCTGGCGTGCGGGCTTGGCCGTCTCCCTGGGAGCAGTCATCATCGGCCTGTTGAGCAGCGGCCTGCTCCTCTGGCGGCTTCACACCACTGTGAGCCACGTTGTGGAGACATTGGAGCACATCGAGGCCGGCGATTTCTCCAGGCGCATCGAGCTGGACTCCAACGATGAGCTGGGGCGCATTGCCCGGGCCTTCAACCAAGTCATGGACGAGGTGGTCCGCCAGCGAGCAGAGCTCGAGAAGTGGGGAACCTTGCTGGAGACGCGCATCGCCGAGCGCACGGAAAAGCTCCAGAGGGCATTGGAGGAAATCAACGCTCTCTACACCCTGAGCCAGAAGCTCTCCGCAGTCATGGAGCTCGACCAAGTGCTCCACGTGGTCTACCAGGAGCTCCAGGAACTGGTTCGGTTCGACGTCTTCTACATCGCTCTCTACGATCAGGCCGCTGACGAAGTCCACGCGGCGCTCTACGTGGAGCGGGGCGAGGTGCTGAGCCCTTTGACCTTCAAGCTGGACGAGGCCGGTCTGGCCGGCTGGATCATCCGAACGGGCCGGTCCCTCTTCGTCCGCAACATGGAGGAGGAGCGGGATCGCCTGCCCGCAACGCCACGGCGCGTTGGGCGCCCCTTTGGCGCCTCGTGTTACTTCGGCGTGCCCCTCCAAGTCCACGGTCGCACCATCGGCGTGCTCTCCGTACAGCGCGAGCTGGAACACGGCGGCCCCTTCGACGAGGAAGAGAGGCGGTTCGTCATGGCCTTGGCCGGCCACGTGGCCGTGGCCGTGGAAAACGCCCGCCTCTACCAGGCCCTCCTCGAAGCCGCCCAAACCGACCCCCTCACCGGGCTCCACAACCGCCGGCACTTCGAGCAACAGCTCAAGGTGGAAGTTGAGCGGGCGCGCAGGCACCGGTGGCCTCTTTCCCTGGTCATGTGTGATGTGGACGGCCTGAAGCGGGTCAATGACACCTTTGGCCACGCCTGTGGGGACCGGCTGTTGGTGGCCATGGCCGAGCTCCTTCGCCGGGCCGCCCGCCAGACGGACGTGTTGGCCCGCTGGGGCGGCGACGAGTTCGTGGTGCTCCTGCCGGACGCGGACGAGCAGGGCGCCCGCCACTTCGTCCAAAGGCTCCACCAGATGGCCCCCGACCACGCCATTCGCTGTGCGGACACGACCATCCCGCTCATCTTCAGTGCCGGGGTGGCCACTCTGCACAGCCCACACCACAACGGAGAAGGGCTCCTCCGCACGGCCGACGCGGCCATGTACGAGGCCAAGGTGCGCCGACGGAAGGATCAGGCTTAGGGATTGGCCGACGGGAAGGTGATGTCGGGCCGTGGGCGCCACCCCCGCTTGGCATTTCGGCCGTTTGCAGGTACACTTGTCAAAAGCGAAACTCGACCGGGAAAGCCCATCACCTTCTTCATCGAGATGTCGCCGGTGACATCGCGAACGGCGAGCAGGAGGCGGCGAGGTGGGCCTCGCGTTCGCCGGAGGGCGGACGCGGAGAGCCCGGAGACGATACGGGGAACCGGGCCACCGGCCTCCACACAGCGTGCTCCTCTGTTCCCCACCCGATCAAGGAGTGGTCCCCATGACTCACCGGCAGACAGACCAACGGCGCTACGTGGCCGACGCCCCCGAACAACACGTGCGCGCTGCCATTCCGCTGGTGTTGGCCGAGAGTGGCATCTACCGCCTGAGCCGCACGACGCGCCCCGAGGGCACGGCCTGGGCCATCACCCTGCTCGACGCCCCTGACGCGCCCCTGGCCCACGTGGTCGTCGTTCCCCAGGGCGAGCGGACATCCTCCATCCTCGTCGAAGTGGCCGAGAACGCCGACGCCCAACAGGTGACCAACCTTCAGAAGCGGCTCGTCGAGGGGCTGCGGCGCTACGGCTTCCACCTCAACGTTCCCGATGCGCCGGCCCGGGCAGGAGAAGACGAGGCTCTCGTCGTAGTGGGATCGGGGGAGGAGGGGCACACCCTGGCCACCGGCCTGACTTCAGCTTTGGCCGCGTGCGGGTACAGCGTCCGGCCGGTGCTCGCCGGCAGCGCGCAGCGTCGCCAATTGGCCATGGCAGTGCGGCAGGCCCGCCTCATCGTCGCCGACGTGAGCACGCCGGCCGGCCTGCGCGCCGCCGTCGAGGCCATGCGACGACGCCGCCCCCTCGTGCCCATCGCTCCGGCCGGCGTGGCCTTGCCCCGCGCCTTTGCCGAGCACGCCGTCCGGTACGGGGCCGACGGGGAGAGTGTGGCCGATGCCGTGCGCGCAGCCGTCCACCGCCTCTGTCGGCGGAAACAAGAGGACGAGAACAACGCTCACCCCGGCACACCGGCCCCAACGCCCGCGTGGCCGTCGGCACAGGCACCGGTGCGGCTGCCGGCGGTGCGCGTCCAGACGGCCGGCAAGCGCCCCGCCGAGGCGCTCCTCGAGATGCGGCGCCAAATCTACCGCCGCATCGCCCTCGATCCAGACGCACCTCCCCTGAACCGCCTCCACGCGGCCCGCGTCTTGGCCGCCTCCAGCGACCCGGAACACGCGGCCCGTGCCCTGGGCGCGCTCACCCTCGTGGCCGATCCGGCGAGCGTGGCCCACATGGCCATGGAGGCCCTGGTGGACTTGGGCGAGGCCGCCTTGCCCGTCCTCTGGGAGCTGGACGCCACCGGACGCCGGCCCGAGCGCCTGCTGGAGATCGCCCGCCGCCTGGCCCAAGCGGGCGACGCTCACACCGCCCGCCTGCGCCTGGAGGAGCTGGTCACCTACGGCCCGCCCGACGTGCAGCGTGGCGCCTTCCGCGCCCTGATCGAGCTGGAACTCACCGACCCCGAACAGCTCCAGACGTTGGCCCAGCAAGTCCGGGACGACGAGCTCCGCGTCCAAGCGGCCTTGGGGTTGCGCAAGACCACGGCCACGCGCCACGTGGCCATCGAGGTGCTCCGGGATGTGGCCATGACAGCTCCGCCGGACGTGGCCCAGGAGGCCGTGAAGGGGCTGGTGCCCATCCGCCGCAAGGCCGCGGTGGCCGCCCTGGAAGCCGTGGTCCACCGCGCGTCCAGCCCAGACGTGCGCCTGGCCGCGGCCCGCGCCCTGCTCGACAAGAAACAGCCGGCGCTCGCCTTTGGGGCCTTTCGGCACCTGGCACTGCACAGCTCCGAGGAGCACGTGGCCCTGGCCGCTGTGGACGCCCTCCTCCAGTTCGAGGAGACCAACACGGACGAGCTCGGCGCGCTCCTGGACGAGGCCCGCCTGCCGGCCGTGCGGCGCGCTGTCGCGCTGCGCCTGTTGGAGAGGCCGGCCCTGCCCGAACCCCTATGTCAGCGGGCCCTGGCCGCCCTGTTGAACGTGGGCGCAGTGGACGAGGCCCTGCCCCTGTTGGAGCGATTCGTCAGAAGAGCGCGCCAGGACGCATCCCGCCGGTGGGCCATCAAAGCCCTGCTCGACTTGGGCGAGCGGGCCGAGCGCCTGGTGGTGGACCTGCTCCACAGCGCCGACCGGGCCACGGCCATGACCGTGGCCACTGCCGTGCTCCAGGCCCGGCGTCACCCCCGGCTGGTGCGCCGCGTGGGAGCGTGGCTCATGGCCAGGGGCCAGACAGCCGTCGCCGCCTCGGCCCTGGCAGAGCTGGCCTGTCAGCCCGAGACGCCGCCGGCCGAGGCAATGGCAGCCGTGACGACCTTGGCCCACGAGCTGGAGAAGGCCCGGGCCAACGGCTTCACACAAACCCTGGTGGCCCGGCTGAGCCGCGTGGCCCAGGAATCGCCCCACGCCGACGCCCGTCACGTGGCCCAGCAGGCCCTGCTCCGCCACGCGCCGGCCGCCCTGCCCACTCCGCTCCTGGTGGACGCTCTCACCCTGAACGCCCACGTGCCGGCCACGCTTCAGCCCGCCCTGCGCGAGCTGATCCGCACGGCGCCGGCGGCCACCCAGTACATTGCCAGTCGCCTGGTCGCTCCCGAGACGGGCAGGGAACAGCGCTGGCGCCTGTTGAACTTGTTGGCCTCCTTCCCGCCCGACTTGGCCACAGCAGCGCTCGAACACGTGATCAGCCGGGCATCCGACCCGGAGATCATCTACGCCGCAGCCGACCGCCTGCTCTCCCTGGGGAACACCCGGTCGGCGTTGGCCGCCCTTGCCGTCCTGGCCGAGCGGGCCGCCGACACCCGCATCCGCCACCAGGCTGTCTACCGGCTCGCCTCTCGGGGCAGCTTGGCGACCTCGCTGTTGGAGGCCGTGGCTGCCCATTCCCCATACCCCGACACCCGCATCCTGGCCCGGCGCTTCCTGGCCGAACACCCGCCCCAAACCCTGTTGGAGCGGGTGTGGTTCAAGGCCGAGCGCCTGGTGGAACGCATCGGGCTGGTGGAAGAAGAGGGGGAAACGGGCGCCCGCCGATGGAGCTGAAGGCCATTCTCACCCACGAACACGCCGACTTCGACGCCGTCGCATCCCAGGCGGCCGCGGCAAAGCTCTACCCCGAGTACGTGCCCATTCTGCCCCGCCGGGTGAACCGCAATGTGTCCGGCTTCGTCACCCTCCACTGGGACGCTCTGCCCTTCAAGCGCGTTGAGGACCTGCCGCCGGGCACGCGCATCCGCCACGTCATCTTGGTGGAAACCCAGACCCTGCCCAGCCTCAAGGGGCTCGACCCGGGAGCCGTGGAGTCGGTCACAGTCTTCGACCACCACGAACGCCACCCCGACTTGCCGGAAGCGTGGCACTTCGAGGGCGGGGCCGTCGGCGCGTGTACCACCCTTCTGGCCGAGGCCGTCGCCGCACAGCGCCTGCCCCTCTCGCCCGTGGAGGCCACCCTCTTGCTGCTGGGCATTTACGAGGACACCGGTTCCCTGACCTACTCGAGCACAACGCCCCGCGACCTTCGGGTGGCTGCCTGGCTGCTCGAGCGGGGGGCAAACTTGGACCTCGTCCGGGAATTTCTCGAACACCCCCTCAGCGACGCTCAGCGACGGCTCTACCGTCGCCTGATGGAACAAGTGGAGTTCCTGGACGCCGGCGGCTTTCACGTGGCCATCGCTTGGGCCCAAGCCGACGAGTACGTCGAGGAAATTTCCACCCTCGCCCACCTGTTGCGCGACCTGTACGACCCGGCCGCCCTCTTTCTCGTGGTGGGCATGGGACGCCACGTTCAGGTCGTGGCCCGCAGCACCACGGACGCCATTCACGTGGGACACCTCATGGAGCATCTGGGAGGAGGTGGTCACGCCAGGGCCGCGGCCGCCTTCGCCGACGACAAGAACGTGGGCGAGGTTGTTGAGACCCTCAAGGCCCTGCTCCGCCGGGCCGTTCGCCCGGCCGTGACCGTGCGCGACATCATGAGCCGTGGGCGCATCCGCACCATCCCCCCCGAGATGCCCCTGAAGGAAGCGGCCCGGGAGATGCACCGGTGGGGCCACGAAGGTTTTCCCGTCGTGGACGATGACGGCAAGGTGGTGGGCGTGCTGACGCGGCGGGACGTGGACCGCGCCCTCCACCACCACTTGGGCAAGGAGCCGGTGGCCGCTGTCATGCACAAGGGGCCCATTTGGGTCTCCCCCGACGACGGCGTGGAACGGGTCCAGCGGGTGATGGTGGAGTACAACGTGGGGCAAGTGCCGGTGGTGGAGGGGGGCAGCATCGTGGGCATCGTGACCCGCACCGACTTGATCAACCTGTGGGCCACGGCCTCGACAACCCGGGTGGAGCGGGAGACCATCGTGCGCCGGCTGGAGGAAGCGGTGCCCGCCCCGCTGCTGAGGCTCGTGCGCGCCATCGCGCGTGAGGCCAACCGCATGGGCTACTCCCTCTACTTCGTGGGCGGCTTCGTGCGGGACCTCCTCCTGGGCTATCCCCTCAAGGACCTCGACTTGGTGGTGGAGGGGGACGCCATTGCCCTGGCGCGCCGGCTGGCCAAACGGTACGGCGGGCGAGTGGTGGGCCACCGCCGCTTCGGCACGGCCAAGTGGATCTTGGGCGAAGGTGAGGGCCGGCGCGATCCCCTCATCGCCGCCGAGGAGTTGCCACCCCACATCGACCTGGTGACCGCCCGCACCGAATTCTACGAGCAACCGTCGGCCCTGCCCACGGTGGAACAGAGCAACATCAAGCTTGACCTGCACCGGCGCGACTTCACCATCAACACCCTGGCCATCGCCCTCGACGAGGACCGCTACGGCCAGTTGCTCGACTTCTACGGCGGGCTGCGCGACCTCCAGGAGGGCATCATCCGGGTCCTCCACAACTTGAGCTTCGTGGAAGACCCCACACGCATCCTGCGGGCCGTCCGCTTCGAGCAGCGCCTGGGGTTTCGCCTGGAGGAGCGCACGCGCGAATTGTTGCTCGATTCCCTGGAGCTCCTGCACCGCGTGAGCGGCGAACGCCTGCGCCACGAACTGGAGCTCATCGTGGCCGAACGCCGCGCTGCCGCCATGTTGAGGCGCTTGGACGAGCTGGGCGTGTTGCGCCACATCGACCCCGCCCTCACCTTCGACGAGGGGGCGGCCAAGCGGCTGCGCCGCGTGCGCCAGGCGGGCGAGGAGACGTTCGTGGCCGCCCTGGCCGCCTGGCTGTGGCCCCTTCCCTGGCCCGATGTCGAGCGCATCGCCGACCGACTGGCCGTGCGCGGCCGGCAACGCAGGCCCCTGCGGGCTGTGATCGCCCTGCGGGACCGCCTGGACGCCGTGGGGGACCCCTCGCGAACGCCCGGCAGCGTGGTCGAGATCATCGAGGCATGTGCTCGGGAGACGCTTCCAATTCGCCTGGCCGCCATCCTGGCCGAGCACCCCCTGGCCCGCGAGCGGCTGGAGCGCTACTTGGCGACCTGGCGTTATGTGCGGCCAGCCGTGCGCGGCGATCTCCTTCGGGAACTGGGCGTGCCGCCCGGGCCGGTCTACAAGGAGATCCTCAAGGCCGTGCGCCGGGCTCTGCTGGACGGCGCCGTGCGGACGCCGGAGGAACAGCGCGCCTTGGCCGAGAAATTAGCCCGCCAGGCCTTGGCCGAAGAGGCAGGGAAGAAGTGAGCTCGGCCCGCACGCCGAGCCGTGCTCCCCTCAGGAGTTCGTGTTCCCGTTGTGGTCGGCTCCCAAGGGCACTCGCAGTGTCACCCGGGTGCCTTCGCCCGGCCGGCTGTGAATGGCGAGGCGCGCGTCGATCAGCTCGGCCCGCTCGCGCATGTTGAGGAGGCCGAAGGTATTCTGCTCGTCGTACTTGGCCTCGACGGCCGAGAGGTCGAAGCCCACCCCGTCGTCCTCCACCTCGCAAATGAGGACGTTGTCCTCGGCCCGGAGGCGCACGTAGACATTTCGGGCCCGGGCGTGCTTGCGCACGTTGTTGATGGCCTCCTGCACGATGGCGAAAACCATGCGCGCCCGCTTGGGCGAAAGGGGAAGGGGATGAGGCAAATCCGTGGCCTCCACGTGGTACTGCAGGTTGGGGTTGCCGCCGCGAGCCTGCTCGATGAAGCTCTCCAGCGCCGGGACGAGCCCGCGCGTCTCCAGGATCAGGGGGCGCAGGCCGAAGACCAGGGAACGAGTCTCCCGCACGGCCTCGCGGGCGATCCGGCGCAGGTTTTCGAGCTCCTCACGCCACACGTCGGGGCGGAACTGCCCTCGGTCCAACAGCAGGCGCAGGTAGTCGATGCCCAGCACCACGGTGTTGAGCAATTGGGCCAGGTGGTCGTGCAGGTCGCGGGCCAGCTCCCGGCGCACCTGTTCCTGGGCCTCGATGATGCGGTCCCGCTCCTGGCGCAGGCTCTCGTACAACTGGGCGTTCTGAATGGCGATGGCGATCTGGGAGGCGAAGACCTGGAGCAACTGGGCGTCCTGCTCGGTGTAGTTGAGTCGGCCCTGCCGACGGTTGACGTTGAGCACGCCCAAGGTGCGCTGTTGCACCTTGAGGGGCACGCTCATGGCGCTGCCAATGGGGCCGCCGCGCGCCAGGTGTTCGTACGGTGTGCCCTCCAGCCCGCCGAGGAGCAACAGCGGCTCGCCCCGCTGGACCACGAGGCCGGCAATGGTGTTCTCCAAGCTCACTTCGGTGCCCGGCTCGATGGCCCCCAGGCCACGTTGGGCGGCGATCACCAGGCAGGGGCCGCGTTCGGTTTCGCGCAGGAGCATGAGCGAGACGGTGTCGGGCAAGAAGGCGCGCTTGACCAAGGCGATGATCTGGTCGTAGAGCTCGTTGAGGTCCAAAGTGCTGGTGAGCGTGCGCCCCAGCTCCATCAGGTAGAGGATTTCGGAGAGGCGCTCCTTCTCGGCCTGGAGCTCCTGCTGTTGCTGCCAGCGGCGGATCGCCAGGATCATATCATCTACGCCGAAAGGTTTGGGGAGGTAGTCGAAGGCCCCCCGGCGCATCACTTCCGTGGCCTCCGCAATGGAGCCGGACTCGGCCTCGGCCAGGGCGATGATGCCGATGCTCGGGAATGACCGGTGGAGCCGGGAGATCTCCTCCACGGCCACGACCGAGAGGGCGACAATCACCAGGCCGTCGGAAGTGATGTGGAGGTGGTTTAGAGCCTCGTCGAGGGTGTTGACGCTGATGGTGGAGAAACCGAGCTTCTCGGCCGCCCGCCGGCAGATGTGTTGCGTTGTGGGATCGGGATCAACGACCAGAATTTGTCCGCTCATTCACCGCTCCAGGATCAGCACAAAGTCCACGGCAGAGGGCCATGTGGGCTCATCGCGGCTTTCCACGCGCTCGACGACCACACGGGAGGCCACGGCACGATCCTCAAGCGCGCGGGTGAACTCGACGACCAAGGCCGGGCTGCCGGCCACACCCTCGACCGTGACACGCTCTCCGCTCACGCGCACGGCTCGGACGGCAAGCCTCGGCGGAGCCGCCTCTTCGATGGCGACGAGGAGTTCGGAAAGGGAGAAGGGGCGTCGCTGGAGCTCGGCGCGTTCGGCTTCCAGGCGGTTGGCACGGCGCAGAAGCTGGGCGATCGTGTTGACGCGCTCCTCCCGTTGGGCCAGGAGGCGTTCGGCCTGTTGGGCTTCCAGGCGAGCTTCGGAGACTTGCACCTCCAACGCGCGCAGGGCCCGCCGGTTCTGGACGCTCAGCGCCACCATAAGGGCCAACAGCAGCCACCCGGCGATGAGGAGAAGCCATGTCAGCCGTTCTGCGTGTGGCCAACGGCGCCAAGATCGCTGCCGGCGGCTCGACGGCATCAGGTTGACGTCAGGAACGTGCATACACAACCCCGGTCGTCCGTCGCAGATTGGCCCTGCTCCGCCGGCGCGGAGAGGAAAAACCTTCGCCCATGCCCTCCCCACACCCACATCGGTGCTCTGTGCGCTTGTCCGTCAAAAGGGGTGAGGTGTTCCAATTGTAATGGCGATTTCGATTCCGAGCAATTGGAATCGTCCGAGAGAAGCCCGGTTCAACAAACAGAAGGCGACTTTCGCCCCCGGCCTCACGACGGCCACACAAGGTAAGTTCACCCCGGAGAGATCGGGCGTCCTCCTGAACCGGGAATTGTCGCCCACTTGAGCCTGTGTTACAATTGGGGATGCGTACACGGACTGCGAATTGGCGGTGTCGCACAGGTGACTTGCTGCCGGACGTGTGCCGGAGGGAACACTTCGGGAAATTGGGCGCTGTGGCGCTGGAGAATAGGGAAAGGAGGACCGAAGTGGCTGACCAGCTCATCAAGGGACTGGAAGGTGTAATCGTTGCTCAGAGTCAATCCAGCAAAGTCGATGGTCAGAACGGCCGTCTCTTCTACCGTGGCATCGCCATCGAGGAGTTCGTCGAGCACCAGGCGCCTTACGAAGAGGTGGCCTACTTGCTCTGGCACGGCCGGCTCCCCACACGGGCGGAGCTCGACCGCTTCTCGGCCCAGTTGGCCGACGAGCGGGCGCTCCCCGAGAAGGTGATGGAGGCCATCCGCGAGTTCCCCCGCTCGGCCGACCCCATGGTCGTCCTGCGCACCACGGTGTCGCTCATGGCCATGTACGACGAGAACCCCGACGATCTCTCCGCCGAGAACCTGCGCCGCATCGCCACCCGCCTTTTGGCCCGCTTCCCCACCATCTTGGCCGCCTTTCACAGGCTGCGCCAGGGGCTGGAGCCGGTGGAACCGCGCCAGGACCTCGGCCACGCGGCCAATTACCTCTACATGCTCCACGGTGAAGAGCCGGGCCCTCGCTCCGTGGAGGGCGTGAACGCCTACCTCGTTCTGCTGGCCGATCACGGGATGAACGCTTCCACCTTCACTGCCCGCGTGGTGGCCGGCACCCAGGCCGACATGTACGGCGCCATCTCGGCGGCCATTGCCTCGCTCAAGGGGCCACTCCACGGCGGCGCCCCGCCCCGCGTGATGGCCACTCTGGAGAAGATCGGC
>JALSKA010000176.1 GCA_026989095.1 Ardenticatenaceae bacterium | reverse complement strand
CACCCGGTGGACGTGTTCGGGGCTCACGGGGACCCCGGCCAACAGCGTCTCCGCCACCGTGCGGTAGTTGCTCTCCGGGTGATCGGGGGGCACAGGGCGCTCATCCCCCCAGAAGAGGTGCATCCGCTCCCACGCCACGGCCTCGGACCAGGGTGGCGTGGCCAGGGCAGCGTAGAGGGGACGGGGCGTCGAGCCGCCCGCCAGGGCCACGGTAAAACGGCCCCGCTCGCGAACAGCCTGTTCCGCCAGCTCGACGAACATGTCGGCGGCCGCGCGGACAAGTGCCTCCGAGGACGTGTGGACGTGCAGGGAAACGGTGCCCATCTCTCTTCCCCCAGTTCAGGGCCGCAGCCCACCTTGTCTCGCCGTCATTGTACACCCACATCGGCCTTGGGAGAAACGTGCGCCCCCCTGCCCCCTTGTCGGCCGCCCTTGCCTTCGCATTGGCTCAAAGTTGTGGTACAATTTTAGCCGATTGCCTCGTAGTGCTCACGACGCCAGGGCCGGGAGGTCACCATGCCCCACCACAGGATGTTTCTGGTCGAGAGCCGCATCCGCAACATCGAAGCCGAGATCGAGCGCCTGTTCGATTACCTGATCGTCGAGGAAATCGCCACCTTCCACCTCCGACGGCCGCGCGCTTGGATGCCCCCTGCGGATGTCCTGGAAACTGACGAGGCGTACATTGTGCGCCTCGAAATTGCCGGCATGAACGAAGAGGACTTCGAGGTGACCTACCAGAACGGCATCCTGGCCATTCGCGGCACGCGCGCCGAACCGGCCACACCCGTTCGCCACTACCACCAGGCCCAAATTCGCTACGGAGAATTCTTCACGGCCGTGCGCTTCCGGGACGCGCTGGACGAAGACCACATCGAGGCCGAATACGAGAACGGCTTCCTGACCATCTGGCTCCCCAAGCGCACGGCCGGACGGCCGGAGGAGTAGCCCTCCCTTCCCCACGAGGTCATGAGCCCAGATCGAGGAGGAGTTCGATGAGCACAGACATGACATCCGACCAAGCCAACGGCACTCGCCACCAACAGACACCCAAGGAGGAAATTCAGGTTCCCGAAATTTTGCCCATCCTGCCCTTGCGCAACACCGTCGTCTACCCGATGACGGTCATCCCGCTGAGCGCCGAACAACCCCGCTCCCTGCGCCTCATCGACGCCGCCATGCAGGGCGACCGGCTCATCGGCCTTGTGGCCATGAAGAACCCCGAGGTGCCCACCCCCGGCCCCGACGAGGTGCACACCGTGGGCACAATGGCCCTCATTCACCGCATGTTGCGCGTGCCCGACGGCAGCGTGCGGCTGATCGTCCAGGGCCTCGAGCGCATCGAGATCACCGAGTGGGTGGCCGAGGAGCCCTTCCTCCAGGCCCGCGTGGTACACCGTCCCGAAACGCTGGAGGAGACAGTCGAAGTCGAAGCCCTCAGCCGCAACCTGGTGGACCTCTTCCGCCGGCTGGTGGAGCTCGTCCCCTACCTGTCGGAGGAGCTCATCCTGGCCGCCACCAACACCCAAGACGCCCGCCACCTGGCCTACTTGATTGCCGCCAGCATCCGCATCGACATCGCCGAGGGGCAGCGCATCCTGGAGGCCGACAGCGTTGCCGAAAAGCTGCGCATCCTGACGCGCATCATCAACCGCGAGCTGGAAGTCCTCGAGCTGGGCCGCAAAATCCAGTCCGAGGCCCAGTCGGAAATGGAACGGATGCAGCGGGAGTTCTTCCTGCGCGAACAGCTCAAGGCCATCCAGCGGGAGCTGGGGGAGGACGAGGAGAAGCAAGTCATCGAGGAGTACCGCCAGCGCATTGAAGAACGTGGCATGAGCGCCGAGGCCAAGGAGCAAGCCCTGCGGGAACTCTCGCGTCTGGAGAAAATGCCCCCCCAAGCGGCCGAGTACAGCGTCATCAAGACGTACCTGGACTGGCTGCTCGACATCCCCTGGGTCGAGGTCACCCCGGACAACTTGGACATCGACCACGCCAAGCGCGTGCTCGACGAGGATCACTACGATCTGGAGGAGATCAAGG
>JALSKA010000175.1 GCA_026989095.1 Ardenticatenaceae bacterium | reverse complement strand
GTTTATGAGCTCTTCGCCCAGCTCACCGAGCTACGCCGAGGTGGCCCGCATTCTCCAGCGAGCCTTGGGCCAGGAGGATGGCCTCACCGTCCTGGAGTTCATCGTCGCCCACACCCCGCCTGAAGACGTGGCCCGCAGGCAGGATGTCAGCGAGGCGGAGGGCCGAGTGCGCCTCGAGGTCGAGCGCGTCCGCGCCGAGCTGGCCAAGGAAATCGAGAACGTGCGCCTTGAAGTGGAGCGCGTCCGCGCCGACCTCACCAGGCAGATCGAACAGGTCCGCGCCGACATGACCAAGGAAGTCGAGCGCATCCGCGCCGAGCTGCTGGTGAAACTCGAGGAGACCAGGTTCTCCCTCCTGCGGTGGGTGTTCATCTTCTGGCTCTCCCAAATGGTGGCCGTGCTCAGCACCCTCTTCGCCGTGCTCCAGCTCCTCCTGAACCGCTAACAAGTTGCTCTTGGGCTGCCATTGCCTCAGAGCTACTGTGACCTGATTGGTTGCCCTTTCCCCCCGACAGTGCTAAGATACGGGGCGTCCTCAGTGGCCTATTGCGCCGGAGACGGTGACCAGGAGTTCAACCCGTGGGAACCCAAGCCCTTTACCGAAAGTGGCGTTCACAGACATTCGAAGAAATCGTTGGCCAGGAGCATGTTACCCGCACCCTGAAGAACGCCCTGCGGGCAGGTCGCGTGCGCCACGCCTATCTTTTCACCGGCCCGAGGGGCACGGGCAAGACCT
The DNA here is from genome assembly GCA_026989095.1 of Ardenticatenaceae bacterium. Lineage (GTDB taxonomy): Bacteria > Chloroflexota > Anaerolineae > Ardenticatenales > Ardenticatenaceae > WFWG01. The sequence goes on along the minus strand of JALSKA010000175.1, from coordinate 1,304 downwards.
CCACGGCCCGCATCTTGGCCAAGGCGGTCAACTGTTCGGCCCCGGTCGAGGAACGTCCGTGCAATCGGTGCCACCTCTGCCGGGCGATCACGGAGGGCTCGGCCTTGGACCTGATCGAGATCGACGCGGCCAGCAACACAAGTGTGGACGACGTGCGTGACTTGCGCGACAAGGTGGGGTTTGCCCCCACTGAAGGGCGTTACAAGGTCTACATCATCGACGAAGTCCACATGCTCTCCACCAGCGCCTTTAACGCCTTGCTGAAGACGCTGGAGGAGCCTCCTCCCCACGTGATCTTCATTTTGGCCACCACTGAGGTTCACAAGGTGCCGGCCACAGTGCTCAGCCGCTGTCAGCGCTTCGACTTCCACCGCATCCCTCCCGAGAAGATCGTGGCCCACCTAAGCCGTGTCTTGGAGGCCGAGGGGGTCTCATACGAGCCGGCAGCCTTGGAGGCGATAGCTCACCAGGCCACCGGCAGCCTGCGAGATGCCCTCAGTATCCTCGACCAAGTGCTGGCCTCCGGCGGCGACACGGTCTCCGCCGAGCTGGTGCGCGACGTTCTGGGCCTCCCGGACGCCGAGTTGGTGGCTGGCCTGGTGGACGCCATGTTGGGCCAGGAGATAGGCAGAGGCTTGGAGCTCATCAACGCGGCCGTGGAACAGGGCACCGATGTGCGCCAGCTTCTCGCGGCCGTGTTGGACTATCTGCGCGCCCTCCTTCTTGCGGCCGCCGGCAGCCGGCGCACGGCTCTTCCCGCCGAGGTGGCAGAAGCCCTGCGCCGCCAGGCCGCCGGCTTGAACCCACAGACGCTGGTGCCGGCCATCCGCGCCTTCAACGCGGCTGTCTCGGACCTGAAGCTAGGCCTCGTGCCCCAGTTGCCCCTGGAGCTCGCCTTCGTCGAGGCGACACTGGCCCTCTCTCCTAGCGGCAGGGAGGTCCAAGGTACTTCGCAGGAGCCAGGAAAAAGGATACGTGCGGATGATCCGCGGAATGGGCTGTCCGTGGCCACACAACGAGCCTCGTCTCCCGCCACGGAGCGCGGCGCTCCGCCCCCTCCGCCCACGCCTCCGCCGGCCGACGCCACTGCACCCACGCCAGCGCCGGCCGCTCCCAAGGCCCCATCGTCCACGGTGGCCGAGGCCGAGGCCGGTGTGGAGACCGACGAGGCGGGCCACGATGTGCTCTGGTGGCAACACCGGTGGGGCGACTTTCTGGAATGGCTCCGGGAACGAGGAGGGCCCTACCGGCGTCTAGCCGTGCGGCTCAAGTTCGGCCACCCCCACGCCATCGAGCAGAACACC
>JALSKA010000174.1 GCA_026989095.1 Ardenticatenaceae bacterium | reverse complement strand
CCCTCTTCGCCGGGCAGGGACGGGGAGAGCACGAATTGCCAGCAGCCCGCGATGAGGTGGTGGAGATCGTGCACGTCGAGTACGACGGGGTGGAGACGGTCTACGACCTCTACGAGCCCGTCACCGACACGTGGCTGCCGGCGGGGTACGTCTCCCGTGGCTGTGGCGAGCAGTGGCTGGGCCCCTACGAGAACTGCTGCTTGGGCTCCGTCAACCTGGCCCGCCACTTAGCCTGGGAGGAGGGCCGTGCCCGGCTCGACTGGGAGAAGCTGGCCGAGACCGTGCGCGTGGCCACCCGTTTCCTGGACGACGTGGTGACGGCGAACAAGTACGTGGCCGCGGTGCCCGAGCTGCGCGAGGCGGCCGAGCAGGCCCGCCGCATTGGCCTGGGCATCATGGGGCTGGCCGACGTGCTCTACGCCCTGCGGGTGCGCTACGGCTCCAAGGAAGGGCAGGAGCTGGCGGCCCAGATCATGGAATGGGTGCGCTACCACGCCATGTTGACGAGCGTCGAGTTGGCCCGCGAGCGCGGCCCATTTCCCGCCATCGACGGGTCCATCTACGACCCCAATCGCCTGACCTGGCACCCGCCCACGCCCCTCGAGCCCTACACCCACGATTGGGGCCGGCCGGCCGTGGACTGGGACGCGGTGGTGGAGGGCATCCGCCGGCACGGCATCCGCAACGCGGCCCAGACGACCATCGCGCCCACGGGCACGCTGAGCACTGTGAGCGGGGTGGAGGGCTACGGCTGTGAGCCCGTCTTCGCCCTCTCCTACATCCGCCACGTCCACGAGGGCGACGGGGTGATCGACCTGTACTACTTCAGCCCCCTCTTCGAGCAAGCCCTCACCCACGAGGGCGTGGACGAGGAGACCCGCCGGCACATCAAGGAGAAGGTGGCCCTCACGGGCAGTTGCCAGGACGTGGCCGAAGTGCCGGAAGAGCTTCGCCACGTCTTCGTGGTGGCCCAAGACATCACGCCCGAGGAGCACGTCTACATGCAAGCGGCGCTCCAGCGGTTCACCGACAACGCCATCTCCAAGACGGTGAACTTCCCCGAGGACGCCACCGTGGAGGACGTGGCCAAGGCCTACTTCCTGGCGTGGAAGCTGGGGTGCAAGGGCATCACCGTCTACGTCACCGGCTCCCGGGAACACGTGGTCCTCGAGACCAAGAAGACGTTGCTCAAGAAACAGCAGCCCCAAGGGGCCGACGACGTTCAGCCCAAGGCGCGCCCTCGCCGCCTGGCCGGGGCCACCTACTTCACCCACACGCCGTTGGGCAAGGCGTATGTGACCATCAACCGGGACCCGGAGGGGGAGCCCTTCGAGGTCTTCGCCAACGTGGGCAAGGCCGGCTCGGACATCGCGGCCGTGAGCGAGGCCATCGGCCGGCTCATCAGCCTCATCCTGCGCCTCCCCTCGCCCATGACGCCCACCCAGCGCCTCGAGGAGGTCATCGACCAGCTCGCCGGCATCGGCGGCGGGCGCCACTTGGGGTTTGGCGCCAACCGCATCCTGAGCCTGCCCGACGCCTTGGCCCGCGTGCTGCGCGAGGACCTGAGCGCCCACATCGGCGACGGCGGAGCCATCGACGTGCGGCCCGGCAACGGCCAGCCGACTCGGCCGGTTCAGCCGGAGCTCTTCGAGAGGATGCTCAAGGCCGACCTCTGTCCCGAGTGCGGCCACGCCAGCTTGGTCAACGAGGAGGGGTGTCGCAAGTGCTACTCGTGCGGGTACAGCGAGTGTTGACGGCCGTGATGGCCGTGACGGAATGAAAAGCAGCCCGGCGCGTAGCCGGGCTGCTCCGTTTCGGGTGTGGGGACGATGTGACCGAGGCTGCCTGGGATGCCCTTCCGGCCCTTACTGGAAGAAGTCGGCGTTCTTCTGGATGAAGCTCTTCCACTGCTCGGGCACCTCGACGTCCTCGTAGATGGCCTCGACCGGACACTCGGGCACGCAGGCGCCGCAGTCGATGCACTCCTCGGGGTGAATGTAGTACTGGTCGGGGCCCTCGTAGATGCAGTCCACCGGGCAGACTTCCACACAGGCCGCGTCCTTCACGCCGATACAGGGTTCACAGATCACGTAGGCCATCTTTCTCCCTCCATGAGCGTTATTGACACAGGGCAGGTGAAGCGAATTGTAGCATACCCGCCCGCGTTTGACAATTTGCCCGACATACCTTCGGGTTCCCCGGGGAAGCCCCGTTCCTCGGACGGGGAGTGCCGGCAGAGTGTAGTGTATCACCTGTGGGGGAGGTCGTCTTTGTGCGGGCGCAAAGAGCGAGCACCCCGTTGCCCCGTGGTGTGCAATGTGGCCCAGGGAGCAGGGTCATGTGAGCACGTCGAGGGGGTCCACGTCAACATCCCAGCCCAGCGGGACGGGCGTGTGGCGCAGCAGCTCCCGGGCGCCGGCGCCCCGCAGGAAGAGGTGCCAGCGGTAGCGCCCCCGCAGGCGGGCGAAGAAGGCGGGCGCCGGCCCCAACACGTCCACATCCCCCAGGCCGAGTTGGCGCCGCCGGCGGCGCAGTTGGCCGGCCAGGGCGCGCGCGGCCCGCTCGGCCTCGGCGGCGCGGGGGTGGGCAACGCTCAGCTTGACCAGGCGGGCAACCGGCGGGTAGGCGTGTTCCCGCCGGAAGGCCATCTCGGCCCTGAAGAAGCGCTCGTAGTCGTGTTCGGCCGCGGCGAGAATGGCGTAGTGGTGAGGGGTGTACGTCTGCACGATGACGCGCCCCCCGAGGGCGCTGCGGCCGGCCCGGCCGGCCACTTGGGTGAGCAGTTGAAAGGTGCGCTCGGCCGCGCGGAAGTCGGGCAGGTGGAGGGTGGTGTCGGCCGAGATGACGCCCACCACGGTCACTAGGGGCAGGTCGAGCCCCTTGGCGATCATCTGGGTGCCGACGAGGATGTCGGCCTCGCCGGCCGCGAAGGCGTGCAACAGGCGCTCGTGGTCCTCCGGCCTGGCCACGGTGTCCCGGTCCCACCGCAGGACGCGCGCGCCGGGAAAGCGCTCCCGGGCCGCCCGCTCCACCTCCTCCGTCCCGATGCCGAAGTGCTTGACCCGGGGGCTCATGCACCGGGCGCAAACGGCCGGCACGGGAGCTCGCTCGTTGCACTGGTGGCAACTCAGCCGGGGCGTGCTGGCGTGGTAGGTGAGCGGCAGGTCGCACCGGGAACAGAGGGGCACCCAGCCGCAGTCGCGGCACATCACGAACGTGTGGCTTCCTCGCCGGTTGATGAAGAGCAGCGCTTGGTGTCCCAAGGCCAATGCCCGTTCCACCGCCCCTTGGAGGGCCCGGCTGAAGATGCTCGTGTTGCCGGCCTTCAGCTCGGCCCGGAGGTCCACGATCTGCACGGGGGGAAGCCCGCCCCCGAGCCGCTCGTCCGCCGAGGGCACCCTGTCGGACGGGGGGCGCGCCAACAGGCGAAAGTGGTCGCGGGGCGTGGTGCGGGTGACCACGCGCTCCCGCAGCCGGAGCAGGCGGTACGCCCCCAGGCGCGCGCGCTCGTAGGCTTCCAGGCTCGGCGTAGCACTGCCCAGGATGACCACCGCGCCGGTGAGCTGGGCCAGCCTGGCGGCCACGTCGCGGGCGTGGTAGTGGGGGAGCCGCAGGCCGGGAAGTCCCTCTTGCTTGTAGGTCCACTCGTGCTCCTCGTCGATGACGATGAGGCCGGGGCGCGGCACGGGGGAGAAGAGGGCGCTGCGGGAGCCGACGGCCACGTGGGCGAGGCCGTTGCGCAGCCGGCGCCACTCGTCGAAGCGCGTTCCCGGGGGGAGCCGCGAGTGCTGGAGGGCCACGTGGCCGCCGAAGCGGGCCCCGAAGCGGGCCACGGTCTGGGGGGTGAGGGCGATTTCGGGCACGAGCACGATGGCCTGTTTGCCCAGGGCCAGTGTTTCGGCCACGGCCCGCAAGTAGAGCTCGGTCTTTCCCGAGCCGGTGATGCCGTGGAGCACGAAGACTTCACCGCGGGCCCGGCGGATGGCCGCCCGAATCTCGTCCCACGCCCTTTGCTGTTCCGGGGTGAGCTCGGGGGGAGGGCCGCCGGCGAAGACACGGCCCGCCAAGGGGGTGCGGTAGACCTCTCGCTCCTCCACGCGCACGAGGCCGGCCTCGGCCAGGCGCTTCACGTGAGCGGGGGTGACGCCCGGCAGCTTGGCCACCTCTGAGAGGGGGACCTCGGTGGGGTTGCGGGCCAAGTAGTTCAACACTCGCCAGGCAACGCCCAGTCGCCGCCAAGCTGCCAACAGGCGGTCCAAGGTGTCGCCGCTCACCAGGAGGCGCACGCGCGCCGGCTCCTGGGAGAGGAGGATGTGGCCGCGGGCGGCCAGGGTCCGCAGGGTGGCCGGCGAGGCACCTGTGGCGCGACACACCTCCTCGGCCGGCTGGGGCCCCGGGTGGGCGGCCAACCACTCGACCACGGCGCGCTGTTTGGGCGCGCGGGAGAGTGTGGCCACGAGGGCCTCGGGCGCTCCCCTGAGCCTGGCCGTTCGGCGGGCAGGCACCAGCTCGACGACGCCCTCCTGGGCCAAGCGGCGGACCACGCGGGGCGATACGCCCGTGGCCTGGCAGAGCTCGTCCAGGGTGGTCCACTCCGTGCCGGCCGCGCGGGCGGCGTCGAGCCACTCGGCCACGTCGGCGCGGGGCGAGGGGCGCCCCAGCCGGCGCAGGTGGTTGCGCAGGTGGGGGGAGGGCACGGCCAACTGCACGAAACGTTCCCGCCGAGGGCGCACGGCCGGCGCCCGCTCGACGAGCTCCTCCTCCACCAGCCCTCTGCGCCGGAGCGCGGCAAGCACCCGCCGGGCCCGGCGAGCGCTTCCCAGCAGGCGCTCCACGTCGCGCTGCGGCGCGGCACCGCCCCTGGCGTCCAGCCACGCCAGGGTACGCCGCTCGTCCTGTGTCAGTTCGCCCGTGGTCGCGGCCTGTCGCCGGCGCACCCACCGCTCCGTGCCGGGCAGCAGGCCCGGCGGGATGAAGAGGAGCAGCGTGTCCCAGAGGGGGGCCAGGTACTCCCGGCTCATCCAGTCGGCCAGTTGGATCTGGTAGGGCTGGACGACCGGTTCGGGGAAGATGAGGGCGTGGATGGCCTTCACGTGTGGCACGGGAGCGCGCTCGTCCAAGCCCACGACAAGGCCGTGGCGTCGCTCTCGGCCAAAGGGCACCCACACCAGGTGGCCCACGCGCAGGGCGCCGCGCAGGTGGTCCGGCACGGCGTAGTGGAAAGTGCGCCGAAGGCGGTCACCGTAGGGCTCCTCGGCGTCGCCTGCTGCCGCGCGGCCCAGCCACAGGCCGGCCTTCTGGCGGGGCGTCATGTCCACGGCCACAATGGCGTACCGGGACACGGTCTCGCGCTCAGGGACGTGCGTATTGGATGATGGCGGCGGCCAAGTAGCCCACGGTGTACTGGCCCACGACGAGCTGGCCGGTCACCTCACCGCTGTGAGTGTAGTGGAGTTTCAGCAGGTCGGTGGCCCCAAGTGCCCTGGTGGCGTGGAGGAGGGAGAGCACGGGGAAGCGGCCGCACGCTGTACAGCCGGGTTGCTCCGCGATCTGGCCGAAGCGTTCGATGTCGAAGGCCGTCAGGGCGGTGATCATCTCCGCGTCGTGCTGTTCCACTTCGCGGAAGTCGTTGAGGTGGCTCAGGTCGGTGCTGGCGACGAGCAAGTCGGTTTCGGGGTTCACAAGTTCGGCCAGGGCGAGGCCGAGCTGACGGGCAGCATCCACAGTGTAGGCGCTCATCAGGAGGGGCACGAGCGTGAACTCTCCCAGCACGACTTGGAGGAAGGGGAGCTGCATTTCGATGCTGTGCTCGCGGTCCCGGCTGATGTGGTGAACGGGCATCCGTGCGGCCAGGGCCTGGACGAAGTCCCAGTCCAGCGGCACGCGGCCCAGCGGTGTCTCCCAGGCGCGCACCGGCGTGGTGGCCACGTCGCCCACGTAGGTGAAGTGGCTGGGCCCCAACACGATGACCCGCTCGTAGGTGCGCCCCTCGATCAACTTGTAGGCGTGCGCCGCCGTGCTCCCGCTGTACTGAATGCCGGCGTGAGGGGCGATCAGGCCGAGCAGAGACCCCTTGAGCACGGGCAGGCGCGCTTCGTCCAGCAGGCGGCGCACGGTCTCGCGCAGCGTCGGGGCGTGGCCGGGATACCAGGTTCCGGCAATGGGCGATTGGCGCACGTGGTCCATCACATCCTCCTTCCCTCAGGCGGAAGCCCCCGGCCGGAGGGCTTCCGCTCCTTCCGGGCGCTCTGGTGGGCTGGGTAGATTGTACGACCTGATGGGGGAGGCGTCAACCCTGTCCCTGTTGGCCTGTTCCCGGGCCTGGAGGATGGCGCGCTTCAGTAGGATTTGGGCAGCCCGAGGACCTTGTGGGCGATGTAGGCCAGGATCAGGTTGGTGGAGACGGGGGCGACTTGGTAGAGGCGCGTTTCGCGGAACTTGCGTTCGATGTCGTACTCGCGGGCGAACCCGAAGCCGCCGAACGTCTGCAGGGCAGCGTTGGCCGCCTCCCAGGAGGCGTCGGCGGCCAGGAGTTTGGCCATGTTGGCCTCGGGGCCGCAGGGCAGGCCGGCGTCGAAGCGGCGTGCGGCCTCGAAGCGCATGAGGTCCGCGGCGCGCACGTGCGCGTAGGCCCTGGCAAGGGGGAACTGGACGCCCTGGTTCTGCCCGATGGGCCGGCCGAAGACAACTCGTTGGCGGGCGTACTGGGTGGCGCGCTCGATGAACCAGTAGCCGTCGCCAATGCACTCGGCGGCGATGAGGATGCGCTCGGCGTTCAGCCCGTCCAGCAGGTAGGTGAACCCCTTGCCTTCCTCGCCGATCAGGTTGTCGGCCGGCACCTCCAGGTCGTCGAAGAAGAGCTCACAGGTGTGGTGATTGATCATTGTCTCGATGGGGCGAATGGTGAGCCCCTGCCCGACGGCCTCGCGCAGGTCCACCAGGAAGATGGAGAGCCCGTCGGTGCGCCGGCGGACTTGGTCCAAGGGGGTCGTGCGTGCCAGGAGCAACATGAGGTCCGAGTGTTGGGCGCGGGAGGTCCAGATCTTCTGGCCGCGGATCACGTACCGGTCACCACGGCGCACGGCCGTGGTGCGGATGGCCGCCGTGTCGCTGCCGGCGTCGGGCTCGGTGACGCCGAAGGCCTGGAGGCGTACCTCGCCCCTGGCGATGGCCGGCAGGTAGGCCCGCTTTTGGGCTTCGGAGCCGTGGCGCAGCAGGGTGCCCATGATGTACATCTGCGCGTGGCAGGCGGCCGCGTTGCCCCCCGAGCGGTTGACTTCCTCCAGAATCACAGATGCCTCGGCCACGCCCAGGCCGGCGCCGCCGTACTCCTCGGGGATGAGGGCGGCCAGGTAGCCGGCTTCGGTCATGGCCTGGACGAACTCGGTGGGGTAGGCGCCGTCCCCGTCCACGCGGCGCCAGTAGTGGTCGGGAAAGCGGGCGCAGAGGCGGCGCACGCCGTCCCGCAGTTCGGCGTAGGGATCGGCCGTCATCGCTCTTTCCTCCTTATCCTCTTGTGCTTGTGGTGGTCTCCGGCGGAGGGCTGTGTTGGCCCTTCAACAGCGCATCCACCTCGGCGAGCACCCGCTCCAGGGGGATGCCCGTCACGCAGGGGTGGTCCTCCAGGTGCTCCTCGGGCCAGTCGAGGCGGTGGCAGAATTGGCACGGCAGGGGTTCGACCACCACTCGGTGGCGCTCCGCCGGCCCCCACGGCCCAAATTGGGCCGGGTCCACGGGGCCGTAGAGGTGGACCGTGGGCGTGCCGACGGCCACGGCCAGGTGGAGGGGGCCGCAGTCAGGGCCCACCACCAGGTCGCATTGGGCGAAGAGGGCGGCCAGTTGCCCCAATGTTGTCTGCCCCGCGAGCAGGCGGACGGGCGCCGTGGTGCGCTCCGCGATCTCGTGCGCCAGCGGGCGCTCTGCCCCGGAACCGGTGATGACCAGGCGAGCCCCGTGGTGTTGGTGAAGGTGGTCGAGGAGGGCAGCCCACTTCTGGGGGAGCCAGCGCTTGACGGGGGCCCCGCTGCCCGGGTGGACGGCCACCAGCGGCCCGGAACCGGCGGGCACCTGCAGGACCTCGAGGGCTTCGACATCGGCCGGGGACGGCCGGAAGTGCAGGGGGTGGCGCTCGGGGGCGGCCGGGGCCGACGGCCCCCACACGCCGCAGAGGGCCAGGTTGTGGGCTACTTCGTGCCGGCCGGGGCGGTACGGCAGGGGATGGGTGAGGAAGGGGGTCAGCAGGGGAGTGGCGTAGCCCACCCGGTGGGGAATGCGTGCCTCGGCCGCCAGCCAGCCCCCCCACCAGTGGTCGAAGCGCATGATCAGGGCCACGTCGAAGCGGCCGCGGAGGGCCCTGGCCCCGTGGAAGAGCCGGCGGTACGGGTCGAGCCACGAGCGGCGGGGCCGGCGGTCGAACCAGGGGAAGGCGAGCGTTTCCACGGCGTCCACGTCGGGGCTGTGGGCCAGCAAAGGGGCCGCCCACGGGCCCACGAGCGCGGTGATGTGGGCGTCCGGCAGGGTTCGGCGCAGGTGGGCCAGGGCCGGGGTGAGGAAGAGGACGTCGCCCAGGTGGTCGGGCCGGATGACCAGCAGGCGGCGGGGGCGCTCGGGCAGGGCCCTTGGGGGGCGGGAGTAGCGCAGGGCAGCCGCGCGCACCATCAGGTGCCGCAGGGTCGCGCGTGCCCGTTCACCTCCGGCGGTCAAGGCGGTCATAGAGCGCCTCCAGGCGCGGCAGTACCACACGCCAGTCGAACCGTTCGCGCACCATCGAGCGACCTGCCCGCCCCAAGCAGGCGGCCCGAGAGCCATCCTCCAGGAGCTCGACCACCGCGCCGGCGAAGTCGGCGGGCGTGTCGGCCACGCGCAGGTGGACGCCGTCGTGGGCGCCTAGGCCGGCACATCCCAGCCGGGTGCTGACGGCCGGCCGCTCCAGGCTCAGCGCCTGGAGGAGCTTGAGGCGGGTGCCACTGCCCATGCGCAGGGGGGCCACGAAGACGGTGGCGCCGGCCACGTAGGGCTCTACGGCCGGCACGGCGCCGGTCACGATGATGTGATCGCGGCCGTGGAGGGCTCGCACGGCGCGCGCCGGCCGCTGGCCCACGACCCAAAAGTGGGCTTCGGGGCAGGCGCGGCGCACGCGGGGCCAGACCTCGCGGGCAAACCAGAGGACGCCGTCCACGTTGGGCCGGAAGTCCATCTTGCCGGTGAAGACCACGGAGGGGTGATCGGCCATCTCCGGCGCCGGCGCGAAGCGTCCCGGGGCAAAGTAGTCCGTGTCCACGCCGTTGGGCACCACCACGGCCTCCACGCCGGCCGTGCGGCGGAGCGCCTCCCGGTCCTCGGGGCTCACGCAGAGGAGGGCGTCGAAGCGGGGGAGCCAGCGGCGCTCGTAGCGGCGGAGTTTCTGCCACTGAATGAACGAGTAGGCGGCGGCCCACCAACGGCGCGGGTGTCCGGCGTCTGCCCGCCAGATGCTGTGTTGTAACTCGGCCTCGGCGTTGTGGGCATCGTAGACCCAGGCCGGGGCATTGCGGCGGGCACGGAGAAATGGCTCGACATAATGGGCCAGCTCCAGCCCCTCCACCTGGACGATGTCGAACGTCTGCCGGCCCAAGGCGTCGGCCAGGATGGCGGCGAAGGCCGGCGTCCACAGGCGGAGGGTGAGGTCTGGCGCCGGATGGGTGATGAGTTGGAGGAGCCGTTTCAGCGGCGGACGGGCCGGCACGGTGAACGTAGTCACTGAGGCCAGGTGGCGACGCACGTCGCCGACGGCCCCGTCGTCCACGGGCTGGCCTGGGGCGACGAGCGAGAGCAGGTGGACCTCGTGGCGGGAGGCCAGGTGGCGGATGAACCCCCAGTTGCGCAAGCTGGCACCTTGGCGCGGCGGGTAGGGGAAGTGGGGCGTGAGGAAGAGCACCCGCATGGGATTACCGCTCCGCAATTTGGCGGTAGACCTCCAAGTGTTGTCGGGCGGCCTTGTGCCACGAGAAGGTGCGGGCCCGCTGGAGCCCCTTTTCCCGCAGCACCTCGCGCAGCGCCGAGTCGGTGAGCAGGCGCCACATGGCCACGGCCAGCTCCTCGTGGGAGGAGGGGTCCACGAGCAGGCCGGCGTCGCCCACCACCTCGGGCAGGCTGGAGACGTTGCTCACGATGGTCGGTGTCCCGCAGGCCATGGCCTCCAGGGGGGTGAGGCCGAAGCCCTCGTAGTAACTGGGGTGGACGTGAAGCCAGGCGGCGTTGTAGAGCAAGACCAAATCGTTGAGGGGCACACGCCCCAAGAAGCGGACGCGCGGCCCGAACTTGAGCTCCTTCACGAGGCGGAAGACATCCTCGTAGAGCCATCCCTTCTCGCCGGCCACGGCCAGCCAAACGTCGGCCCGATAATCGTCCAGCAGGAGCCTGAAGGCCCGCAGGAGGGTGGGCAGGTTCTTGCGCGGCTCGATGGTGCTGACGAACAGAATGAAGGGATCGCGCAGTTGATACTTGTCCTTGATGGCCTCAACCTGCTCCCGGTCCTCTATGGGCCGGTAGACGGGGTTGGCGGCCTCGTGGATGACGGTGATCCTCTCGGGGGAGACGCCCAACAGGTTCACCACGTCCTGCTTGGTGCTGTGGGAGACGGCGATGATGTGGTCGGCGAGCTTAACGGCCCGGTCGATCTTGCCGTAGTGACGGGAGGCCCCGGCCGGCACGAAATGGGGGAAGCGCAGGAACCCCAAGTCGTGAACGGTGATCACCGTGCGGTAGTTGGGCCAGAAGGGGGGGATGAAGTCGGGCGAGTGGAGCACGTCCAACCCCAGCCGCCTCGTTTCCAGGGAGATCAGCCACGGGTCCAGGCGATGGTGGCTAGGGGTCCAGAGAAGTCGGCGGTGGAAGTTGGGCTGTCGAATGTACTCGTAGCCATCTCTGCGACTTTGCAGAAGGTAGAACTCGTCCTCTTTGTCGAGCTGCGCCAGGTGTTCCACCAGGCGCAAGATGTATTGTCCTATACCTGCTCGCCGGTAGCCAAGTATCCGAACGTCAATCCCGATTCGCATTCGTGTCGTGTCCGCTCCTGGAACTCGCTTGTCAGGGACAGAGCCAAATATGGAGATGATAAGGTCCCCGGCGCACGCACACCTATTGTACTCAGGAAAGGGGGGAGCACAAGTGGGACTGGTGTTGTTCTGCGGCTCGTGGATCGCATTGTCAGGGGTGAGTTGGCGGGCGGGGGCGGCTCTGTCCGGCCGCCCCCGCGTGCGCCCCGCCTCAGTCGGCCAGGTCGCTGCCCACGTGGAGCTCGGCCTCCTCCCGGGCCTCGGTGGGCCGTGGGCGCCGGTGGGTCACGCGGCGCGTGTGGCGGTTGACCAGCCCCCGCGTGTTGACCACGTTCAGCTTCTCGAAGAGGAAGGCGAACTTGGCCTCCAGGGCTGCCCCGATGCGCTCGTGGACTTCGGCCGGCAGGCTCCACCACTCCCTCTTGAGGGGGCCGAAGGCTTTCTTGCGGGTCTTGTAGATGAACTGGTCCTCGGTCTGGCCCTCCTTCCACTCGTCGGCAAAGGTTTCCCGGACGAAGGCGTAGACGTGATCCCGGAACTCTTCGGGGATCAGGTCGTAGATGATGTTCTGGAAGCCGGTGGCCAGGTGAATCTCCAGCGTTTCGCAGGCGGGAAACTTGTCGAAGGCCTCGTCGGGCAGGGTGGAGGCACCGTGTTGGACGGCGCCGCCCAGCCCGTATTCCTCCCGGGCGGCGCGCCCCAGGCGGGCCAGCGTCTCGAAGTCCACTTTGACCTGGGCCAGCGAGCCGTCCGGCAGCACGACGCCGCCGTGGCTGGTGCCCGTCTGCACGCTGATCTTGCTGATGCCGGGCTGGCCGGGCGCCACCGACTCCAACGTGCGGAGATAGCCGTCCATGAAAGCCCGCAGCTCCTCCACGGTGGAGTTCTTGCCGCCCACCTCGCCGATTTCGCCTCCCAGCGAGACGGTGATGCCTTCCGGCTCGGCGGAGCGCACGAAGGCCGTGAGCCGGGCACAGAGCTCGTAGTTGAGGCGTTGTTGCTCGTCCAAGGTGGGGCGTTCCAAGTCAACGAGCGTCGAGGTGTCAATGTCGATGTTGTAGAACCCGGCGGCCATTGCCTCGGCGGTGAGCTGTCGGACGGCTTCCACCTCGCCCTCTGGGTCTTCGGCGAAGCGCTTGGCGCTCACCTGAAAGTGATCGCCCTGGACGAAGAGGGGGCCTCGGTAGCCCTCGGCCAGGGCGGCGGCAATGAGGACGGAGGTGTATTCGGCCGGGCGCTGGGAGGTGTAGCCCATCTCGCTGCGGGCGATCTCGAAGATGAGGGCGCCCACGTCCAAGCGGTTGGCGGCCCGGAAGGCCGCACGGGCCACGGTGAAGGTCATGCCGCGCACGTTAATGGCCGGCACGGTGAATGTGGTGGGGGCTTCGCCTCGGCCGCGGGCCATGTAGAGGTCGTGGATGGAGGCGGGAAGGATGCCCACCTCTTGGCCGAGCTCCCAGAGGATCCAACGGGCAACGTCGCGCACCAGGCCATCGGCGAAGACCGCGTTCCACGCCAGGTAGGCGGCGTGGCGGGGAAGGGCCTGGGGCGTGTTGAGGGCGACCCGGTCGCCTTCGACGGTGATGTCCGGCTGGAGGCGCGTGGTCAGTTCGTGGACGGATGTGGCTTCCATCAGGTGCTCCTTTCCTGAAAGCTCGTGGTTGTACGTGCGCGTGCCCTCTCGGGCATCCGCGAATGCGCTGTGCGCCCGTCAAAGCGAGGGGATTATACCAGCCGCGGGGGAATTTTCAACCTCCGGCTTCCACCCGTGGCCATATCCCGGGTCCCGGCTAGGACTTTTGTCCTGGCAAAATTTTGGAGAGCGTCCTATGGGCAGGACTTCTGGCACGTGGTATAATGGACGAGAGGCGAGCCCTGTCTCTGACGTTCCTCCCGACAAAGGCAAACCCACCGTGAGGTGGGGGCGCAAAGCCACGGGTCTGCGAGAATCATCCCCCCTCTCGCAGATGGCCGGGCTGCCGAAGGAGGGGATGCTCGCGTCGTTGTTCCGTACGGGCAGCCCGGCGGTCCTCCGCCGTTTTCCTCTGTGAGTACTCTTCTCTGCCTAAAATGTCTGTGTGTCTGTGAGAGGCATATCGGGTTGGCGGAGTCTTCCTGTGCCGGCGTGGTACGCCGCTGCATGTGGATTCGCGTTCGTGTGAGGGTATACGAGCTCACAGCGCTGCGGGGAGTGCGAGAATGCTGACGTTGCACCGCGCCTACGCCTATCGGGGACTTGGCGTCTTCTGGCTGTTGGTTCTGCTCTTGGGCCTCTTCGTTGCCCAGTCGTGGAGCGATGTGGGAGCGGCGTGGGCACAGCCGTGCCCGGATGTGATGCCGGAGGAAGGTGTCGAGGGCGGCGAACACGTTGAGTCCTCCGGCCGCTGTGTGACCTCAGTGCGTGGTTGGCCGCTCTCGGAGGAGCAGGGACAACGTGCTCTCTTGAAGGGTGTGGGGCCATCTCAGCCGGACAATGGCCTCTTCGTCGGATTGCGTCATCGCCGCGATGATGACGACAGCGGCCACCATGACGACGAGCGCGACGATGATAGCCACGGCGAGGATGATGACGATGACGATGAGCATGACGATGACGAGGACGATGACCACGGCGATGATGAGGACGATGAGAACGGGGGCGGAGCACATGAAGATGACGACGACAATGATGATCACGATGACGATGATCATGATGACGAAGGCGATGATGAAGAAGATGATGACCTGACGCCCACGCTCACGCCGACGGCCACGCCGACACCGACGCCCACGCCCACGCCCACGGCGACGCCCACGCCCACGCCCACGGCGACACCGACGGCCACGCCCATAGCAACCATTCCGGTGACGCCTACCTCCACACCTGTGATTTGTCCCCCGTCCTTGGGCGTAGCCGGCGAATTCAACCTCTTCGTCTTGGAGAACCTGAACCAACATAATGGGGAAA
>JALSKA010000173.1 GCA_026989095.1 Ardenticatenaceae bacterium | reverse complement strand
CAGCGGGAGTTCTGGCAGGCCGGCGCCGAGCTCATCGGCGCCAACACGGCCGAGGCGGACGCGGAGATCATCGCCCTCCTGGTCGCCACGCTGGAGACTTGTGGGCTCTCCACCTTTCAGGTGAACGTGGGCCACATGGGGTTCCTGCACGGCGTGCTGGCCCAACTGGAGACCCCTCCACCCAACTTGGAGTACATCCGACGGGCCATTGACCGCAAGAACCGCCGTGTGTTGGCCCTGGAGCTGGAGCGCGCCGGGCTGGAGGGGCGCGTGCGCGCGGCCTTGGAGGCGCTGCCCACCCTCTGGGGGGGCGTCGAGGTCCTGGAGCGGGCCGCGCGGTTGGCCCCCAACGGCGTGGCCGGGAAGGCCATCGAGCGGCTGGCACAGGTCTACGAGCTGACCCGCGCCTATGGCATCGCCGAGCGGGTGACCCTGGACTTGGGCGAAGTGCGCGGCATGAATTACTACACCGGCATTACCTTCGAGGCCTTCACGCCGGGCAGCGGGTACGCCATTGCCGGCGGCGGGCGCTACGACTCTCTCCTGGAGCGCTACGGGGCCGCGCTTCCTGCCGTGGGCTTCGCCGTCCAGGTGGAGCTGGTCCTCCTGGTCTTGGAGCGAGAGGGACTTCTGCCCGAGGAGCCGCCGGCAGATGCCCTCATGGCCTGCTGTGGCCACGCGGCCTGCCTGGCCGACCTGCGAGACCGCCGGGCGCGGGGGGAGCGCATTCTCCTCGACGTGCGCCCGCGCTCGGCACAGGAACTGATCGAGGAGGCGGCCCGGCTGGGCATTCCGGCCGTCCTCGTCTGTGGCCGCCGGCTGGAGGTGCCCCGTGCCTGAACGTGACCCGCTGGTGGTGGCCGTCGGCAAGGGGCGCCTCTTCGAGGAGACGTTGCGCCTCTTCGAGCGCATCGGGTACGACGTGGAGCCCGTCCGCCGCGCCGTGGCCGAACGCCGCATGTTGGCCTCAGAGAGGACCGGTCGCCTTCGCTTTCTCCTGGCTCGGGACCGGGATGTGCCCACATACGTGGAACACGGCGTGGCCGACGTGGGCATTGCCGGCCGCGACGTGCTCTGGGAGAGCGGGGCGGACGTGCTCGTGCCCCTCCTGCTGGGCCACCTCATGCCGGCCAGCCGCTGCCGCCTGGTGTTGGCCGGGCCCCGCGCCTGGCAGGAGCGCAACCTGCGCCTGGCCCACAACTTGCGCGTGGCCACCAAGTACCCCAACGTGGCCCGTGAGTACGTGTGGCGCCGCGGCCTGAGCGCCGAAGTCCTGGGGCTCAGCGGCAACGTGGAGCTGGCCCCGGCCTCCGGCCTGGCCGACTTGATCGTGGACATCGTGCAGACCGGCACCACCCTGCGCGAGAACGACCTGGTGGAACTGGAGACGATCCTGGACGTGGAGGCGTGTCTCATCGTCAACCGGGCGGCCCAGAAGTTGCGCCCCAACGAGATTCAAGCCCTGGTGGAGGCGCTCGAACAGCTTTCTTGAGAGGAGATCGTCATGGTGCGGATTCTCTCCGTTCACGAGGCCCGGCAGAGCGTGCTGCGCCGGGAGACGTGGGAGGCGGCGGACGTGCCGGCCGATCGGCTGGAGCGGCTGCGCCGCGCCACGGGCCGGCAGGTGCGCACTGCCGAAGAGGGGGTGGCGGCCATCATCGCCGACGTGCGCGCTCACGGCGACGAGGCCCTGCGCCACTACAGCGCCGCCCTGGACGGCGCCGAAATCGGCGCGCTGGAGGTGCCGGCCGAGCGGGTGCGCGCCGCCTATCGAGCCCTTGACCCGGCCCTGCGCCAGGCACTCCACCACAGCGCCGACCGCATCCGGGCCTTCCACGAGGAACAGCTTCGCCGGGAGGTGGGGTGGATGGGCGGCCAGGGGGAGGACCGCCTGGGCCAGCTCGTGCGCCCGTTGGAGCGGGTGGGCATCTACGCGCCCGGTGGCCAGGCCCTCTACCCCTCTTCGGTGCTCATGGCAGCCGTGCCGGCCCGGGTGGCCGGCGTGCGCGAGGTGGTGCTCGTGAGCCCGCCGTCGGGCCCCGGGGGCGTGGCCGATGTCATCCTGGGCGCGGCCCACGTGGCCGGCGTGGACCGGGTCTTCCAGGTGGGCGGTGCTCAGGCCATCGCGGCCCTGGCCTACGGCACGGAGACGGTGCCGCGGGTGGACAAGATCGTGGGCCCCGGGGGGCTCTTCGTCGTCTTGGCCATGAAACAGGTCTTCGGCGTGGTGGGCGTGGCCGGCTTACCCGGCCCCACCGAAACCCTCCTCATCGCCGACGAGAGCGCCGATCCGGCCCTGGTGGCCGCCGACATGTTGGCCCAGGCCGAGCACGACGCGCTGGCCAGCGCCCTGCTCTTCACCCCCAGCCGTTCGCTGGCCCGCGCCGTGGCCCAGGAGCTGGCCCGCCAAGTGGCCTCGCTTCCCCGCAAGGCCATCGTGGAGGAGAGCTTCCGGCGGGGCAGCGCCATCGTGCTCACCCGCGACCTGGAGGAAGCGTTCGATTTGGCCAACGAGTACGCCCCCGAGCACCTGTGCCTGCTGGTGGCCGAGCCGTGGGCGTGGCTCGACCGGGTGGAGCACGCCGGGGGAATCTTCGTGGGCGAGACAGCCTGTGAGGCCCTGGGGGACTACATCCTGGGGCCCAGCCACATCATGCCCACGGGGCGCACGGCCAGGTTCAGCAGCCCCCTGAACGTGCGGGACTTCCAGAAGATCATCACCGTCTTCGGCGCCGGCGAGGACACACTGCGCCGCCTGGGGCCGGACGCCATCCGCCTGGCCGAGGCCGAAGGGCTGCGCGCCCACGCCGAGGCCATTCGCAAGCGAATCGAGGCGTGACGCGAGGAGGCACGAGATGGTGAAGCCCGAAGTGCGGGCGCTGGCCGCCTACACCCTGCGCCAGTACGAGTACCGCTACAAGCTCAACCAGAACGAGAACCCCTTCGGCTATCCCGAAGAGCTCAAGGCCAAAGTGCTCGAGCGCGTGGCCCGGGCCGATTGGGCCCGTTACCCCAGCTTCGACTTGGCCGAGCTGCGGGCTAAGCTGGCGGAGCACGCCGGCGTGTCGCCCGAAATGGTGCTGGTGGGCAATGGCTCCAACGAGCTGATCTACGTGACCTTGGCGGCCACGCTCAGCCGGGGCGATCACGTGATCGTGCCCGTGCCGACCTTTACCCTCTACGCGCTCCTCAGCCGGGTGATGGGCGCCACCGTCCACGACGTGCTCATGGACCCGGCGGACGCCTTCGCCCTGCCCGCCGGGCGCGTCGTGGAGGCTGCCCGGCGCACGGGGGCCAAGGTGGTCGTCCTCTGCTCTCCCAACAACCCCACTGGCACGCCCTACCCGGCCGAGGCAGTGCGCCGCGTGGCGGCCGAGAGCGACGCGCTGGTGCTGGTGGACGAGGCGTACCGGGAGTTTGGCGGCCAGGATTTCGTCCCGCTGTTGGACGAGTTCGACAACGTGGTGCTCCTGCGCACGTTCAGCAAGGCCATGGCCATGGGAGGGCTTCGCGTGGGGTATGCGATCATGCGGCCGGAGCTGGCCCGCGAAATTCACAAGGCCAAGCTGCCCTACGCCCTCAACCTCTTCAGCGAGGCGGCCGCGCTGGTGGCCTTGGAGCACTTCGAGAGCCACTTCCTCCCCCTCATCGAGGCCATCGTGGCCGAGCGTGAGCGCCTCTTTCGTGCCCTCCAGGCCCTGCCTGGGCTGCACGTCTACCCCAGCTCGGCGAATTTCCTGTTGGTGCGCCTCGAGGGCCGCCCGGCCCGCGAGGTCTTCGGCGCCCTGGTACACGAGCACGGCATCCTGGTGCGCGATGTGGGGGGGTATCCGGGCTTGGCGGAGCACCTGCGCATCAGTGTGGGCACGCGCGAGGAGAACGACGCGCTCATCAGGGCGTTGCGGGCCCTGGTGTGACGTTCGGAGCGCGTGGGAACGCGGGTGAAAGAACACGGGGCGAGCCGTTAAGCTCGCCCCGCGCGGTACTTCTGCCCGGCGTGGTGCTGTGCCCCTATGAGCCCACCACCTCCTTGAGCGCGGCCAAGGCCGCGTCGTAGTCGGGGTGATGGGTGATCTCAGGCACATATTCGACGTATCGGATCACGTCATCCCGGTCCACGATGAAGACGGCCCTCACTTCCAGGCGCAACTCCTTCACGTAGGTGCCGTAAGCGAGCGCGAAGGACATCTCCTTGTGGTCGGAGAGGGTGATCACCCGGTCAACGCCGGCGGCGCCACACCAGCGCTTTTGGGCAAAGGGCAGGTCCGCGCTAATGGTGAGCACGACAACGTCGTCGCCCAGCCGGCCGGCCTCCTCGTTCCAGCGCCGGGTCTCGGCGTCGCACACGCCCGTGTCGAGCGAGGGCACGGTGGCGATCAGCTTGACCTTGCCGGCGTAGTCCCGCAGGTGGCGGGGGGTGAGGTCTTGGTCCAGCACGGTGAAGTCGGGGGCTTGCTGGCCAACTTCCACTGGGTCGCCCAAGACGGTCAGCGGCTTGCCCAGGAACGTGACGGCTCCAACTCGCTCGCCTGCCATGAGACTCCTCCCTCCGGTTTTTTTGTTGACTCTTTGAGTCGTCTTTTCGGTGGGAGAAGTCTATCACAAAGCAAAGGGGTGACAATTTCCGTACTCCTCTTGTCTCCCCGCAACGTGGAGGGGTGAGCGGGGTGGCACATTTGTCGGTTTGTGGTACGCTTTTTGCCGGCCACAGGACACCTGAGCCGGGCCATGGCGGCCTGTGATGGCCGTGGGAGCCCCGCGAGCCCGGCTCACAACTCTGTTGTATGTCCGAGGAGGAAAGGAGGTGCACCGATGTCGGGCGCGACTCTCTTGGCGGACCGCTACCCCAGCGTGGTCGAGGCCCTCTTCGAGGGGCGCGAACAGGCTGAGCGGGCGAAGCAGGCCCTGGCCCTCCTGGACTTGGGGGCGCTGCCGGCGGGATTTCAGCGGTTTACCCTGATCGAGCGCCGGCCGGCCCCACAGATCACTGAGCCGTCTGGGTGGCTGGGGCGCTTGGGTCTCAGGAGGGGCGGCCGTGAGCCGACCCCGTCCTCTCGTGCTCTACCACAGGAGGAGCCGACCATCATCCTGTTGGCGCGCGGCGAGGCCGACCGGCTCCAGACGGCCGTCAAGCTGTTGCAGGAACACGGCGCACGCCGGGTGCGCCTGTATACCCATGGGCGCGGCGGGTAGGGCGCGGGGCTCTTTCGCCCGCCGTTGGGCTCTCCGTGGCGCGGCAAAGGCGGGTTTGGTGTTTGACGAAGAGCTGGTATAATCGGAAGGGTTCTGTCCGCCGTACATAACGCTGTCCGTGAGCAAAGAAAGCCGGGTGGGGCGGCATCGTCGGTGCAACGAGGGGGTTTTTCGGCCGGCCTAGTTTCCCCACCTGTGGAAACGAAATCCCAAGGAGAGGGAAACTCATGCGCGTTCTGCTTGCCAGCCCCGAATCCAAAGTTTGGTCGTCGCGCAAGCACATTCCGCTGGGCCTCGGTTACCTGGCCGCTGTGCTGCGCGAGAACGGCCACGAGGTGGCCATCTACGACGCGGCCGTCGAGGACGAGCCCTTCGAGGCCTTCTTGGACCGCACTCGCTTCGACATGGTCGGCGTCACGGCCACCACGCCCCTCATCTACGAGGCGTGGGACATGGCCAAGGCGGCCAAGGAGCGGGGGAAGTGGACGGTCCTGGGCGGCGCTCACCTCACCATCTTGCCGATGGAGAGCGCCGAGCAGCCCTTCGTGGACTTCGTGGTCATTGGCGAGGGCGAGGACACGCTGCTGGAGTTGGTAACCGACCTGGAACGGACGGGCGGCAAGAACTTGGGCGACATCGACGGCTTGGTCTGGAAGCGGGATGACCAGCCCGTCATGAACCGGCCCCGGGTCTTGGACGACAACATTGATCGCTTCCCCTTTCCCGCCCACGATTTGTTCAAGATCGAGCGCTACACCAACCTCCAGCCGTTGACCGACGGCCTCGATCCTCACGCGCGCGCCTTCACGATTCTGACCAGCCGAGGGTGCCCCTACAAGTGCAACTTCTGCTCCAAGCCCGTGACCGGTGACACGTGGCGTCCCCGCAGCGTCGAAAACGTCATTGCCGAGTGGCGCTGGCTGGTCAAGGGGTTGCACGCCACCGAGATCGGGATCACCGACGACATCTGGAACTTGCAGCTCGACCGGGCCAAGGAGATCTGCCGGCGCCTCATCGAAGAGGGGCTCAACACGGTGCCCTGGGTGACGGTCCACGGCATGAAGGTGAACCACACCGACTTGGAGCTCTTCCAGCTCATGAAGGCGGCCGGCTGCAAGCGTGTGGGCTTCGGCGTGGAAAGTGGCGACGATTACATCCTCAAGAAAGTGATCAAGAAGAGCCAGACGGTGGACATGGTGCGCGAGGCCTTCAAGAACGCCAAGGCCGCCGGCCTGGAGACGATGGGGTTCTTCATCTTCGGGATGCCGGAGGAGACCGAGGAGAGCATGGAGAAGACCATTCAGCTTGCCCTGGAGTTGGACCCCGACTTGGCCAACTTCATGATCGCGGCCCCCTTCCCCGGCACCCGCCTCTACGATTTGGTGGAGAAGTACGGCAACATCTTCAGCCACGACTGGCGCGACTACGCCATCCACGAACAGCGGGCCCGCTTCGAGATCGGCGACTTGACGGCCGAGCTGGTGGAGCGGAAGTGGCACGAGGCGTACCGTCGCTTCTACCTGCGGCCGGGGCGCATCTGGAAGCGGCTCACCCGCAAGGACACGTGGATCAACGCGCCCGCGCGCCTCAAGGATGCCCGCCGCTTCTTCTTGGGCGACCGGGAGACGCGCGTGGGCCAGCCGCGCGCCGTGGAGGGGGCCTACGCCTGAGGGTGAAGCATCCCCACACGCGCGCACACAAGGGCTCGGGGCGCTTTTGATTTCCAAACAGGCCACACGTCAGGGGGACACGGCTGTGTCTCCCCTCTTTTTTCTCTCAGAGGCCTGAGGTTTCGCGAGGTGACGGCCATGTTACGACGATTGTTGCCTAAAATTCCGCTCTACTGGAGCTTCTACCACTTTGGCGTGCCCAAGATGTTGCCCTTCAGCCTGGTGGTGAGCGTGAGCTTTCGGTGTAACTCCAAGTGCAAGACGTGCGACGTGTGGCGCCGGCCCAACGACGACATGTCGGCCGAGGAGTGGCGCCGCGTGTTCACCCATCTGGGCAAGACGCCCTTTTACATCACCTTCACCGGCGGCGAACCGTTCCTGCGCAGGGACTTGGACGAGCTGGTCATCGCCGCCTGTGAGGCGTGTGAGCCGGCGGTGATCACCATTCCCACCAACGGCATGTTGACCGACCGCATTTTGGAAAAGGTGGACCGCATCTGCAGGGCGGCACCCCGCACGGCCATCGGCATCAACCTCTCCCTGGACGAGCTGGGTGAGCGCCACGACATGTTGCGGGTGGCCCCGGGGAACTGGGAGAAGGCGATGCGCACGTGGGAGGGGCTGAAAGCGCTCCAAGAACGCCATGACAACTTAGTGCTCACCGTCCACACGGTCATCAGCCGTTTCAACGTGGAGCGATTCTTTGAGATTTACGAGGGGCTTCAGGCGCTGGGGCCCGACAGCTACATCACTGAGGTGGCCGAGGAGCGCGCCGAGCTGGTCACCGTGGGCTGGGAGATCACCCCGTTGGCCGATCAATACGCCCCCATCGCCGATTTTTTGAGCCGCGAGGCCCGCCGGACGCCAGCGCGGGGAATCGCCCGCTTCACCCAAGCGTTCCGCGCTCAGTACTACCAGCTTGCCAAACGGGTGCTCTTCGAGGACCGCCAAGTCATCCCCTGTTATGCGGGCTGGGCGAGCGCCCACATTGCGCCCAACGGCGACGTGTGGAGCTGCTGTATCCGCGCCGAGCCGGTGGGCAATGTGCGGGAGACAGGCTACGACTTGCGCCCCATTTGGTTCGAGATGGTGGGCGACATGCGCCGCCTTCGGCGGAGCATCAAGAACGGGGAGTGTGCCTGCCCGATGGCCAACGCCAGCTACGCCAACATGTTGCTCCACCCGCCCACGGTGGCGCGGGTGATCGGGCAAGTGGCCCTGAGCCGGCCGACAGGGGAGAACGGGCGGTAGGTTCAGGAGCCGGGTTGTGGGAGCAGGCTGAAGGGGAGCCGGCCCCCTTCGGCCTGCCTAGTACGCCCGGGCGAAGATGGCCACGCGCTCGGCCTTTTTGCCCGTGAGCAGACACGGCCCTTCCCCGTCGGGCTGCTCGAAGGGGAAGCACCGAATGGTGGCGCGGGTCTCCTCCTTGACGCGCAACTCGTCCTCGTCCGACCCGGCCCACCACCCTCGGGCCCAGCCGCCGGCCTGAATGACCTCGCGGAGCTCCTCGTAGGAGCGCACGTCGTGGACGTTGGCGTCCCGGAAGGCGCGGGCCTGCTCGAAGAGGGCCGTCTGCACCTCGTCCAACAGCTCGCGCACCCGTTCGGCCACGCCCTCGACGGGGACGCCGGCCGTTTTCCCCGCCTTGCCGGGCATGTCGCGGCGGGCCAGCACCACAGTGTTGGTCTCCACGTCGCGCGGCCCGATTTCCACGCGCACGGGCACGCCTTTCATCTCCCAGTAGTTGAACTTCCACCCCGGCGTGTGCTGCGGCCGCACGTCAGCCTCCACGCGGACGCCGGCGTCGGCGAGCAGGCGTTGGAGCTGCTCCACGGCGGCGAGCACGTTGGCCCTTTGTGCCTCGTCGCGCCAAATGGGCACGATGACCGCTTGAATGGGGGCCAGGCGCGGGGGCAGCCGGAGCCCCTTGTCGTCCCCGTGGACCATGATGACGGCGCCGACGAAGCGCGTGCTCAGCCCCCAGGACGTTTGCCACACGTATTGGAGCTCGTTGTGCTCGTCCAAGTAACGAATCTCGAAGGCCTTGGCGAAATTCTGGCCCAAATTGTGGCTGGTGCCGGCCTGGAGCGCCCGCTTGTCGCCCATCATGGCTTCCATGGTGTACGTGTGAATGGCGCCGGCGAAGGTCTCCAGGCGAGACTTGCGCCCCACGATGACGGGCACGGCCCCGTCGTTTTCGGCGAAATCGCGGTACACTTCGATCATGCGCTGGGCTTCGGCCTCGGCCTCCTCGTAGGTCGCATGAGCTGTGTGGCCCTCCTGCCAGAGGAACTCCAGCGTGCGCAGGAAGGGGCGGGTGCGCATCTCCCAGCGCACCACGTTGGCCCACTGGTTGATGAGCAGCGGCAAGTCCCGGTGGCTCTTGATCCACCGGGCGAACATGTAGTTGATGATCGTCTCGCTGGTGGGGCGCACCACCAGGGGTTCCTCCAGCTCCTTGCCCCCGCCCACGGTCACCAAGGCCAGCTCGGGCGAGAAGCCCTCGATGTGTTCCTTCTCTTTCTGGAGGAATGAGTAGGGGATGAAGAGGGGGAAATAGGCGTTCACGTGCCCGGTTTCCTTGAAGCGCCGGTCCAAGTTGCGCTGAATGTGCTCCCAAATGGCGTACCCGTAGGGGCGGATCACCATCGTGCCGCGCACGGGCCCGTAGTCGGCCAGCTCGGCTTCCCGGATGATGTCCTGATACCAGCCTGAGAAGTCAACGCTGCGCGGAGTAATGGCCTGTCCGCTCATTGTGCTCCCCCACTCTTCTTGGTATCTGGTGTGGTCTGGTGCTCAGCGGCAGCTTTCTGGACGGTTTCCTTGAGCCGATTGACAATGCGCCGCAGGGAATGCCCGGAATATTTCTCGGCGAACTGGCGAGCTGCTTCTTCCATCGACACGTCGCCGAACGCCTCCCGCAAGTACCACTGGTGCTCGATGATCCAGAGGTAGAGATCGCCCTCTGTGCGGCCGGGGAATTTCTCCAGGATGTGCTGCTCGCGGATGATCTGGACCAGCGGCGTGTAGACGTTGTCGTACCACGAGGCCACAGCCTCCTCGTAGGGCACTGCCGCGCCCCGCTTCTCCCCCATGAACCAGCGGTGCGCGGCGATGTGTTCCAGTAGTTTTTCATATTGTCCGGGAATTGTCAATTCGATGGAGGCGCCGGGGCGAAGCTGATCCAGCTTGGTCGCTTCCAGGAAGGCGGCGTGTTCGGCCTTGAGGATGATGTCGCGGAGCTCCATGTCCGGCTCGATGGAGACCGGCACCTCGATCTCGGTTACGTAGGCATCGATGAACTCCTGGCCCCGCTCGCGCGCCACGGAGACGCGGTGGTTGCCGTCCCGCACGAAGTAGACATCGCCCACCTTGTAGAGCTCCACGGGGGGCAGTTTGATCTCCCGGTAGTGGGCCTTGTCGATGTTGATCCACCGGTCGCGGGTGTGAGTTTGGCGTGGCAGGAAGGCGCGGTCGAAGTCGCGGTACCGGCTCTCACTGCCCACGATCTTGTCCAGGGGCACGGTTTGCAGGCCCAAGTAACGCTGTCCCCTGAGGGGCAGGCGTTTGCGCACCTCCTCGAAGGGGAGCAGCTCGTTGCTCTTGCCGGTCAGGGCGCTGATGATCTGGCGCCAGAAGGCCCGTCGTAGGGCGTGTTCAAAGTCGTGCCTGGCGAGTTCGTCAATGTTCATGGGGACAACCTCCTCTCACACATCCCGGACGAGGTCTGTCCGGGGGAGATGGCGTTGCGAATGGGGTTCAGGGGGCAACCCGTCCGTCCTCTTGAGAAGGAGGTGGCGTTGCCTCTCGGCGGCGACAGCTCACGGCGGACGGAAGGGAGACGTCCACCTCCCGGTAGCCGAAGGTGTTGATGACCTGCGTGTGGTGAAAACGAGTGTGAGTCACCGTATCGGGCCGGTAGACGTGAACGTGGCCGTGAAAGTGATAGGCCGGCCGGAACGTTTTCAGGAGCCAGCGGAAGGCTTTGATGCCCTGGTGGGGCAAGTCAGAGCGGTCGTGGATGCCCCACGGCGGCGCGTGGGTGACGAAAATGTCCAAGTAGCGTCCGTGCCGCAGGCGGTTCCACAACAGCGCCGGCACCAGGGAGAGGACGTGGCCCCACATCTCGGCCTGGGTGTACTGAAAGGGGCCGGCGCTGTAGCGCACGGAGCCCTCGACGCCGGCCAGGAGCACCCCTTCATGGCACACGGCTCGGCGGTGCAGGTCCACTGCCCCCCACGGGGCCCGTCGCTCCCCACACGTGCCGTATTCGACCACTTTGGCGTGGTTTCCCCGCACGAAGAAGAGGGGCACGTTGAGCACGCTGATGACGTACTCCAGGTAATAGTAGGGCAAGTCCCCACAACTGATGACCATCTCCACGTGGCCGAACCGCTGCTGTACGGCCGGGCTGTAGATGAAATCGACGACTTTGTCGCTCAGAATGAGAATGCGCCGCGCGCGGTGTGTGGTCTTCATGTGCGCCCGCGTTGGTTCCTCCCGGGGGCTGTGAGTCCCTCTCCCCCTTTTTTCCAGACCGTGGGCTTTGCGGAGTCCAAACTCAAGGTGGTTGAATTGTAGGGAAAAGGTGTGGTGCGGCAAATGACGTGATGGGGCACTTTGCACGCCTGAACGTTGTTCGCTACAATGGAGGGCGCACCGGCCCTCCCCGGGGACGTGGGGAGGGGAGTGAGAGGGCGAGGTGGAGACCATGCGCGCGCGGGCAGAGGCGGGGGCGAACATCGCCTTCATCAAATACTGGGGAGTTCGAGACCAGAGGCTCAACCTTCCCCTGAACGACAGCGTCTCCATGACCCTCGACGTGGCCCGTACCATCACGGAGGTGGAGTTCTCCCCCAGCCTCTCCGCGGACGTGCTCACCATCAACGGCGTGTCTGCCTCCCAAGCCGCGCTTCGCCGCGTGAGCCGCCACCTCGACCTGCTGCGGGAGCGGGCCGGCGTGGCCTGGCGGGCCCGGGTGGCCTCCAGGAACACCTTTCCGATGGGCGCCGGCCTGGCCAGCAGTGCGGCCGCCTTCGCCGCCCTCACGGCAGCGGCCGCCGGCGCGCTGGGCGTGGCCCTCGACGGCGCGGAGATGAGCCGCGTGGCCCGCCGTGGATCGGGCTCGGCTGCCCGTTCGGTCTACGGGGGATATGTCTGGTGGCACGCCGGCACCGACGATGCCTCGTCGTTCGCCGAACCCCTCGCCCCGCCTGAACACTGGGACGTGCGGGATGTCGTGGCCGTGGTGGCGGAGGAGGAGAAGAAAGTCTCCTCGGCCGAGGGGCACCTGTTGGCCCACACCAGCCCCTTCCTCCGGGCACGCCTGGCACAAGTTCAGCGCCTGCTTCCCCGCGTGCGCGAGGCCATCCTCCGGCGGGACCTGTCGGCCCTCGGCCCGTGCATCGAGGCCGATGCCCTGGCCATGCACTTCGTGATGATGAGCAGCCGGCCTCCCCTGTTCTATTGGGCGCCTGAAACTGTGGCTCTGCTCAAGGCCGTCCAAGTGTGGCGGGAGGCTGGCGTGGCCGTCTACTTCACCATCGACGCCGGGCCCAACGTCCACCTGATCTGCGAGGCCGAGGACGTTGAGCGCGTGGTCGCCCGCGTGCGGCGGCTGGAATACGTGCGCCGCGTGATTGTGGCCGGGCCGGGGCCGGGCGTCGCGTTACAGGAGACCGCCTAGGCCCAAGGCCGCGATCTCCCGCCGGCCCAAGCGCTCTCCGGCCAGGAGGCGGGGCAGGACCATGTCCACCACGTTGTGGGCGGGGCTTCGGGCGCACCCGGGGGCACAGAGGATGGGCTTGCCGGGCGCGTAGGCCAGCGCGAGCAGGTTGCCGGGCTCCACAGGGGCACCGTGGAGCTCGAAGGTGGCGCCAGCCGCGCGCAGGGCGCGCGGGATCACGTCGTGCTCGTCCATGACCGAGGTCTGTCCGGCCACAATGAGCATGTCGTGGGAGGCCAACAGGCGTTGGACGGCCGCGGCGATGGCCCCTTCATCGAAGGGCACGGCTTCGACTGTGGCGAGCTCGCTGCCCACGCGTTCCACGCGCGCCCGAGTGGGCGGCTCGAACTGCCGGCGAAGGCGTGCGTGGGCTGCCGGGTCTCCGGTGATGAGGAGGGCCACGCGGCGTGCCGGCAGCGGACGCACCTCGATCAGGCCCGGTGCCAGGCGGATGGCCTCGTCCAGCACCCGCTTGGGCACGGCGTAGGGAATGATCTTGAGCGTGGCAACGCGGCTCTCTCCCCTCTCCGGCCCCACGACAGTGTGGGGAGGGCGCGTGGCCAGTGTGATCCCGGGAAGCTCGTTGAACGCCAGGAGGCGCCCGGCGTCCACGTGGAGCACGCCCCGCACAGTGGTGTGCAGGTTCACGCGCCCCCCGGCGCTGCGCGTCACCTCCACGTGGGCGGTGGCCACAGCCTCGGCCAGGAGCCTGGCCGCCTCGTCTTCGTGCACGTCGTCGGGCTCGAGCACGGCCACGTCCACGGCGGTGAGCCCCACCTGGCGGAGCACGGCCACGTGGGACGGGCCCAACCGCGTGCCCTTGGCCACCACCTTGCGCCCTTCTCCGTCCACGGCGTTGTGAACCAGCAGGTGGCCTTCGGCCTGTTCGATGGGCACAGTCTGAATGCGCATGGTTTTCCTCCCACAGCACTGGCGTCGTCGCCCTCACGTGGGCGGACACATGTTGGACCTAGTATAAACGCGGAGAAACCTCATGCCAAAGAGGACGTCGAGCCGACCGAGAACGCCCGGGCGCGAGCCCGTGGCCCTGCTCTACGACGACATTTTCCTCGAGCATCGGGCGCTCTACGCCCACCCCGAATCCCCCGAACGTCTGTTGGCCATTCGGCGCCTGCTGGCCGAAACCGGCGTGGAGGACGAGGTGGTGTGGCTTCCCGTCCGCCCGGCCGACGAGGAGGCCATCCTGGCCGTTCACCTGGAGAAGCACCTCCGGCGGGTGATGATGGCCTCCTTGGAAGGAGGACGCCACCTTGACCCGGACACGTTCACCAACAGTGCCTCCTACGACGCGGCCATGATGGCCGCGGGGGCCGTCACGGCCGGCGTGGACGCCGTGTTGGGCGGGGAGTACCGGCGGGCCTTCGCCCTGGTGCGCCCTCCCGGGCACCACGCCACGCCGGGC
>JALSKA010000172.1 GCA_026989095.1 Ardenticatenaceae bacterium | reverse complement strand
GCCCGGCGGATGGCCGCGAGAGTGCCGTCGTCAGGCGCTGCCAGCGGCGCGCGGGGTGGGCCACCGTGCCACCCCCGCGCCTCCACGGCCGCCTTGATCCCCCCCACGCCGTGGGGAGCCAGAACCTCTTGGAGCGCCAGAATGTGGCGGTGGGCGGCGCGGGCGGCCCGAAGATCTCCCCGCTCCACGGCCCGGTACATGGCCACACAATGTTCGGGCGCCACGTTGGCCATGGCCAGGATGAGCCCGTCGGCCGCGCCGTCGGCCAGGGCGCCCAAGCCGTAGACCGCCGAGCCGGAGAAGATGGCGAAGCCGTCCGGCGTGTGGCGCCGCACGGCGTGCAGGGCGTGCGGCAGGCCGGCCGAATCCTTGATGCCCACGATGTTGGGGTGCTCGGCCAGCCGGATGATGGCCTCGACGGGCAGGGTGACGCCGGTCAGGGGCGGCACACTGTAGAGCAACACCGGAATGGGGCTGGCGTCGGCCACGGCGGTGTAGTGGCGCACGAAGGCCTCCGCCGTGAGCTGGGCGACGTAGTAGTTGGGCGTGACCACCAGGGCCGCGTCGGCGCCGGCCTCGGCCACGCGGCGGGTGAATTCCACCGTGGCCCGCGTGCTCTGGAGGCCCGTGCCCACAATGAGAAGCTGGTCGTCGGGAACTTCGCGGCGGGCCACCTCAACGACCAACATGCGCTCCAGCTCGCTGAGCAGGGGCAGCTCCCCGGTGGAGCCCAACACCAAGTAGCCGCTGAGTCCCAGGTCTCGCCACGCCCTCACGTTGGCCGCCAGCCCCTCCAAGTCGAGCTCGCCGTCGGCCCGTGCCGGCGTCACGGCCGCCGGAATGACCCCGCACAGTCGGCCTGCCACGTGTTCGCGGTTCATGGTCATGCTCCTCCCTGATCGTTGTGTGCTCTCCGGTTGTCAGATGTGCTGCCGGTGCAGCATCACCCGCGTTCACGCCAGGCCGGCCCAAGAGGACGAAGCTACTCGCCACCCGGCCGCATGTATCCCTCCTGGACGGCCCAGACATCCAACCCCGGCGTGAGGAGCCGTTCCACCTCCGGCCGGAGCACGCCCCGAAACCGGCGCCCGTCGACGCCCTTCAGGTAGTGGCCACAACTGTCGCAGACATCAACACGGTACAGCCCGCGCTCGTCCGTGTAGTAGCCCAAGCGGCCCGGCTCCTGCTCGCCGCAGAAGGGGCACCGGGCCACGGGAAAAGGCCACTGCGCGCTGCACCGGCCGCAGAGCAGCGTGCGCGTGCGGGCCGATTGAAGGACGGCGAAGTCCGGGAAGCCACCACACACGGGGCAGTACCCCCGCTGCCAGCGTGCCACCGGCAGGCGGGGGACAAGCTCCTCGGCGGCCCGCTCCAGCCACGGGATGAGCGCGTTGAGCACGAGCGCGTCGATGGCGCCGCCGTGGCCTGTCGTGTGGTGTTCGTAGAAGCGGCGCGCCAGATCGACCAGAGGCTCCTCCGCGGGCACCTCCAGCTCGGGGAAGCGCTCGCACAGGACCTCCGCTACCTGACCACACCAGGGGCGGAACTCGTCTTCCCGCAGCGCCAGCCACCCGAAGGCAAGGGCCGGAGCCCCCCGGCGCGCCCACACGTCCACGTCGAAGTGGGCCATGTGGGCGCTGAAGTCCACGTCAACCTGCTGCCGGCGGGCCACAATGAGCACCCACAGGCGCTCGTAGAAGCGCAACAACTCCGCCAGCTCGGGAAAACGCTCGCGGGCCCGGGCCAGCTCTTGGACCAGCTCACATGCCTCTCGCTTCGACACGTTTCCACCAACTCCCCGTGCGTTCCCGTCCGCTGAGATTCCGGCTCCCAATTGTAGCGCACTTGGACCGGTTCGTCACAGGCAATGGGGCCCTCCATTGGCCCGAGGCCACCCGTGTGCTACAATTCAGGAAGAAGGCCGGCCACAGGACCAAACGCGGACACTTTCCGGGGAGAACGCCATGAGGGGCACCCGAACACCGGCACAAGAGGGCGTGCGCCGCCTGCGCATGAGCTACGAGGAATTCCTCGCCTGGTCAGGCGAGGACACCCACGCCGAGTGGGAGGACGGGGAGGTCATCGTCTTCATGCCG
>JALSKA010000171.1 GCA_026989095.1 Ardenticatenaceae bacterium | reverse complement strand
CGATGTGGACACCGCCGTGCTCCTCTCCGAGGAAGACAGCCTGACCCGTCTCAAGCGACGGCTGCGGATGATCGACGAGGTGAGCGCACTCTGTGGGCGAGAAGCCGACGTCATCGTGTTGAACGATGCCCCCCCGTTGCTGCAACACCAGGTGCTGAGACATGGCCGCCTGCTCTTCGAGCGCGACCGGCCCGCACGGGTCGAGTTTGAGGTGCGGGCCGGCAAGATCTACGCGGATTTGAAGCCGATGCGTCGTTTTTTTCAACGTGCGCTCTTTCGGGAAATCGAGGAGGTCGGACTGGGTGGACGTCGATGAGGTGATCCTGGAACGGCTGGAGTTCCTGCGTAACGAGGTCGTCTATCTGAAACAAGAGCGTGATCGACTCCGGTCGTTTCAGGAGTACGAGAATAACGTTCGACTACGTCGGGCAGTGGAGCGCAGCCTCCAAGTGTGTGTCGAGGCCTGCTTGGACATCGGCCGCCGGTTGATTGCCCTGAAAGGGTTTCGCTATCCCGAGGACAATAAGGATGTGTTCCAGGCGTTAGCAGAAGAGGGGGTTGTCTCTCAGGAGTTGTTGCCTGCCTTGTTGGATATGGCCCGCTTTCGCAACCTTGTGGTACACAATTATGCAAAGATTGATGATGCGAAGGTCTACGGCATTCTGAAAAAACACTTGGGAGACTTCGACGCATACGCCCGCGCCATCGTGAATTACCTGACGGCAGAAACCTCT
The DNA here is from genome assembly GCA_026989095.1 of Ardenticatenaceae bacterium. Classification (GTDB taxonomy): domain Bacteria; phylum Chloroflexota; class Anaerolineae; order Ardenticatenales; family Ardenticatenaceae; genus WFWG01. The sequence goes on along the minus strand of JALSKA010000171.1, from coordinate 13,619 downwards.
GGAGAAGAAGCGAAGTCCGAAGGCGACGGGTGAAGAAAGGGGGCGCGTGGGCACGGAACTGGAGACAGCGCAGATCGTGGACGTGGTGCCGACGCTACTGGCCCTAATGGAGCTGCCCCTCCCGGCGGAGGTGGACGGTCAGGTGCGGGTTGCAAGCGGTCGGGAGCTCTGTTATGATGTGGAGTGGTACCGGTCATGCCTCAGGTGAACATCTTCGATCGGGCACTGAAAATCCTGGCTCGAAACTATCCACACCGCTTCCTGGAACTAGCCCTGCCGGGGGTCTCCCTGGAGGTCGTTGGCACGCTGGAGAACGTGGAGCTGGCCCTGCCGGAGCAGCGGGTGGACTTCGTGCACCGGGTCCTGGATGGCGATGAGGAGAAGGTATTGCACCTGGAGTTCCAGGTGCAGCATGAGGCCCGGTTGCCGCAGCGCCTCTTCGAGTACTCGGCGATGCTGACTCGCCAGTTGGGGGTGCCGGTCATCACCGTGGTCGTTTACCTGCGCCCCCGGCGGGAGCAACTGCCCACCGCCTATGAGGTGACCGCCGGTGGAGCAGTGGTCAATCGCTATGAGTACGTGGTGGTGCGCCTCTGGGAGTACGCTGACGAAATCGCCACCGGGCGATGGCCGGAGCTGGCGCCGTTGCTGGTGACGATGGTGGAACCGGACGAGCGCGTGCTGACCCAGGAGCGGGAGCTGATCCTGCGCGAGGCAGATGAGGAAAAGCGAGCCGATCTGCTGGCGTGCGCGGTGACGCTGGCCGCCCGCTATTTCGACAAGGACTTTTTGTGGCGGTTTTTCCGCGAGGAGGTGGAGGCAATGCGCGAGGTAGGTTTTCTCGAAGAACTATTTGCCGACCAGTTAGAAAAGAAACTGGAGGAAGGACTACAAAAGGGGCTTCAGCAAGGGCTTCAACAAGGGCTTCAACAAGGGCTTCAACAAGGGCTCCGGCAAGCCCGATTGGTGGACATACAACACATCCTGCGTTGGCGTTTCGGGGATGTGCCGGTGACACTGGTCTCCCAATTAGAGGAGTTGACGGCAGCCCAACTGGAGCACCTCGTGGGCAAAGCGCTGGAGGCCCCGGACCTGGAAGCCTTCCGGGCGCAGGTGGAAGCACTTCTCGAAGAGTCGTAGCGGGCTGTGCGCGTCATCTACTCCATCGGCGTTCGCTTTGCCGGCGGTGGGATCGGGTCCATCGCCTACCACGCGGTGCGGGGTCTCCACCGCCACGGCCTTTTGCACCGCCTGCTGTGTGGCTCCTACCGCGCCACGGAGATACCGGAGGCTCGGATCCACGCCCTCGGCCTTCTCAGCCGCGTGTTGCGCAAACTGGCAGTGTACGACGTCAGCCGTTGGCTCACCTACCTGCACAACGCCCTCTACGATCGCTGGGCGACGCGGCATCTCGTCCCCTGCGATGTCTTCCACGGGTGGGGCGGCTTTTCCCTGACCTCGCTGCGCCGGGCCAAGGCCCTCGGCGCCATCACCATCGTTGAGCGGGCGTCCTCGCACATTCTTTACCAGGCCCACATATTGCGGGAAGAGTACGAGCGCTGGGGGCTCTCCTTTCGCCTGCCGGCGGCCAGCCTGCGCCGCGCCGTGGCCGAGTTCGAGACGGCGGATTACGTCCTTATCCCCTCCGATTTCGTGCGCCGATCCTTCATCGAACGCGGGTTTCCTCCCGCCCGGTTGATCCAGATCCCCTTCGGTGTTGACATCCACCGTTTTCACCCGGGTGAAAGGCAACGATCCGGCCCGTTCCGCGTGCTCTACGTGGGCCAAGTCAGCTTTCAGAAGGGGGTGCTTTACCTTTTGCAAGCGTGGGAGCGCCTGCGTTGGTCTGACGCGGAGCTGTGGATTGTTGGCCGGGAGGAACGCGATATCCTGCCGTTGCTCCGGCCGTATCGCAAAGTCCCCGGCGTGCGCTGGTTGGGCTTCGTGCGCGATCCCGTGGCCACCTATCAGCAGGCCCACGTGTTCGCCTTCCCATCGTTGCAGGAGGGCAGTGCGCTGGTCACGTATGAGGCCCTGGCTTGTGGGCTGCCCGTCGTCACCACGCCCAACGCCGGCTCCGTGGTGCGTGACGGCATCGAGGGGTTCCTGGTCCCCATTCGGGACGTGGAGGCACTGGCCGCCCGGCTGGAGCAACTCCGCGCCGACGAGCAATTGCGTCACGAGATGGGGCGGGCCGCCCGTCGCCGGGCGGAAGCCTTCACTTGGGAGCATTACGGTGACCGCCTGGCCGAGGCCATGCAAAGTCTGAGGGAGCAGCGATGAGCGGCGGTGTCCGGCGAGTGGTGTACGGCAGCCTGAACTTACTTTTGCTTTACCTGCGGCTCCATTTGTGGCGCATACATCCTCGTCGTTTCTTGCGCGATTTGGATACCATTCCCATTGACCGTCCCATTTTCCTTTTGGGCGTGCAGGGAGGCGGGCTGACCCTCGTCGCTCGCATGTTGCGCCGCCATCGGAATGTGGTGTCAGTCACCGGAAACGCGTCCTATTGGGCCGGCCCGGACGAGATGCAAAACGTCATGGGGGCTTACCTGCCGCCCGAGTTAACCGGATTGCAGCACAAAATCCCGCCTCACCCTCGCTTTCCACGGCGGGGTTGGCTCTACGCGACCGATGAACTGCTGCCCCTCTACCGCAAGACAGCGGCCGATGCTACAGAGGACATGGCCCAACGGTTTCGGCGTGCCATACGGATCGCGCTGGCCGTCCACGCCCGGGATGTGCGTCGGGCTCGCTTTGTGGACAAGAGCCAGACGTTCACCGTGCGCCTATCCCTGGTCAACGCACTTCTCCGAGACTGTGATCCACACTTTGTGCTGGTCACACGCAACCCATACGCGATGTGCTATCGTGCCGCCACACGGGTGCGGGCACTTCAGCAATTGGACCTTCCCCTGGAGACACGGCTGGATCTGGCGGCCCAACATTGGGCGAACTCCTTCCGCTGCGCCCTGGAGGACGCCCCTGAAGTGGCCCATTTCAAGATCATACGGTTCGAGGATCTCCTTCAGAACCCGGAGCAATGGCTGCGCGAACTCTGCACCTTTACCGGCTTGGATTTCGATCCGGCCATGTTGCCTGCGCCAAACCATCGCCTTCCTCTGGGTGCGACAGGGTCTACCAAAGGAGATCACAAGTGGTATCCTTTGCGCCCAGAGGTGAACCAGCCTTATCTGAACGCCCTGACTCCGCGGATGGTGGATCTCATCGAGAATCGGGTCGGGGAACTGGCGAAACATTGGGGCTATGCTCCTGAAGGGCCTTGAGGCGACAACCGGCCGCCGAGCGAGGATGAGGGATGTACCCCCCACTTTGGCTGCGCCTGCTGAGGCTGTATGGACAGCGTTTCCCGGTGCTCCGGGGCAAATCGCGTGTGGCACGCTGGGCCTTCGCCCGGTTGCCCAGGCTCACCGAGCCGATTGATGCCTCGGTCTGTGGTGACATCCGGATGGAGCTTTGGCCCTGGGTGTGGGCGGATTTCTGCACCTACGTGATCGGGAGCCCGGAACCCTACCATCTGGCGTACTTCGCGTCCCGGCTGGACGAGCGTTCGGTCGTTTTCGACGTGGGCGCGTACATCGGCGTGTACGCCCTGACGGCCGCGCGAATCGCCCGGGCCGGACAGGTCCACGCTTTTGAACCCGATCCGCGGTCCGCCCGCCGGCTCGACAGAGCGATTCGGGACAGCGGGGTGGACAACCTGCGTCTGTATCCCTGCGCTGTGGGAGACCGTGCGGGAGAGGTGTCGATGTGCTTGCCGGAGTACCCGCCCAGGAGCTCACTTCAGCCCGCTGCTGCTCCCCCGGCCGGATCAGAGGACGCTCAAACCGAGATGATCACCGTCCCCGTACGCACGTTGGATGAGCACTGTCGGGCTATGGGCATTCAACAGGTTGATCTGCTCAAGATTGATGTCGAGGGCGCGGAGATGTTGGTATTGCAGGGCGCTTCGGCCCTGATCACGGCCTGCCGACCGGAGATGCTCATCGAGCTCCATCGAGCCCAAGCTCGTGCGCTAGGACATCCGGTGGAGGAAGTGATCGAGTATCTGCGCGCGTTGGGCTACCGGCTGTTTCACGTCCTGCCCGGGATCAGGAAGCCGCTTCTCGTCCCCTTTGATCCGACTCAGCCGGCGCACTCGGCGCGAGAGATCGTGGTTGCATGTCCCACGTGAGGCGGAGGGCGATGCACATTTCCGTCGTCATCCCAACGCACAACCGAAAAGAGCTCCTGCGCCGCTGCTTGGAGGCGGTTGTGAACCAGGAGTATCCCAATTACGAGGTCATCGTCGTGGACGATGGGTCCACGGACGGCACCGGCGAGATGGTATGGCGCGAGTTCCCCCAGGTGCGTTACCTCCGCCAAGAGCCGAACCGGGGACCTGCTGCAGCGCGCAACCGGGGCATCGAGGCTGCCCAAGGGGAGGTCGTCGCCTTCACCGACGACGATTGCATCGTGCCTTCAGACTGGCTGGCGACCCTTGCCGAGGCGCTTCGGCGTTGGCCGGATGTGGCTGGTGTGGGCGGCTATCAGGAACCGCCTGAGGCGCTCCTGCGAGCCCATGTGGTGGCCCGTGCCGAACGTGCTATGCGTCTCCGGCATTGGGGCGAGCGTGCCGATCTAGAGCAGTTGGGCGGGGACGAGGTGCCGGGCCTGGCAACCAACAACGTGGCCTTCCGCCGGAATGTGCTTCTGGAGGTCGGCGGCTTCGATGAGGGCTTCCCTGTGGCTGCCGGGGAGGATGCCGACTTGAAACTACGGATCGCCCAGCGAGGATATCGGCTGCTCTATATCCCGCTGAAGGTGGCACATCACCGGGAGTACACGCTGCGTGCACAGTGGCGGATGCAGGTACGTCGCGGTATTGGGGTATACTACTTTGAAGCGAAGCATCGCAAGGCCCCCGGCCTGGGACGTGTGTCCTTGCGCTTCCTGAAACGCACGGCGTTGTTTCTGCTCGATCTGTGGACATTGCCCTGGGATGTGGCGGGCGTCATCTATCTGAGCCGGGTAGCGGATTGTGTGGGACAACTCTTAGGGCGATTTGTCAAACCACCAGACAGCGTAGCACGAGGACAATCATGAACCGTATCCTCATCATCGGCCTGGACGGGGCTTCGCCCCACTTGGTCAAGCGCTGGCAGGGCGACCTGTCCCACCTGCGTCGCCTGATGGCGGAGGGGACGTCGGGCACGCTGTGGAGCGTGGTCCCGCCGCGTTCCATCCCCGCCTGGTACTGCTTCGTCACCGGCATGAACCCGGCCAAGCTGGGCGTCTTCGGCTTCAGTCAGCGGCGACCCGGCACCTACGATTACACCTTCGCCAACTTCTCCTTCTGCCAGGCGCCCCCGTTCTGGGAGTGGCTCAACCGCCGCGGCATCCCCACCGGCATCCTGCACGTGCCGGGGACGTTCCCGCCGCGCCCGGTGGACGGGTTCCTGGTCTCCGGCTGGCCGGCCCCCCTCAACCGGGGCAACCTGGTCTACACCCACCCGCCCCAGCTCAGCCGTGAAATCGACCGCTTCCTGGGCCGGCCCTTTGAGTTCATCAGCCCCAAGGGCATCGAGCGGGACAACGAGGCGGAGGTGCTGCCCGAACGCCTGCGCATCCTGCAGATGCACGGCGACGTGGCCGAGCATTTGCTCCGCACCCACCCCTGGCAGGTGGCGCTGGTCGTCCTGGCCCCGCTGGACCGCGCCAGCCACCAGTTCTGGAAGCACATGGACCCGACGCATCCCCAGCACGATCCGGAGCGGGCGCGGGCGTTCGGCGACGCGCTGAAGCGGGTGTATCAGGCCAGCGATGAGCAGGTGGGGCGACTGCTGGAGATCCTGGAAGATGGAGATTGGGTATTCGTGGTCTCGGATCATGGGTTTGGGCCCACGCACCGGACGTTTTACCTGAACGAGTGGCTGCGGGAGCGAGGGTATCTGGTGCTGCGGGACGAGGCGGAGGTCGGCCGGGTGAGCTGGCGTACGCGGTTGATTGGGCGGCTTTCGGCGCCGCTGTTCTGGCTGAACCAGGCTTCGCCGACCTTCCGCCGCCTGATGGACCCCTTCAAGAAGCGTGCCCTCTCCAACTTCCTGCGAGACGAGTACGTGCGTGTCAAGGAACGTGGGTTGGTGCGCCTCAACCACCTGCCGGTGGACTGGTCGCGTACCCGCGCCTACTGCCCGGATGAGTCGAGCCTGTACCTGAACCTGCGCGGCCGCGATCCCCAGGGCATCGTGGAGCCCGGCGTGGAGGCCGCCCGGCTGCTGGACGAGATCGAGGCCGGGCTGCGGGCAATCCGCCATCCGGACACGGGCGAGCCCGTCTCCGTCCAGGTGCATCGCAAGGAGGCCGTCTACAGTGGCCCCTTCCTGTCCGAGGCGCCCGAACTTCTCATCGCCATGGACGACTACCGCACCGACGTGATGGCCGAGCTGGGCTTCGGTGCGCTCTTCGACACGCGGCCGGTGCGCAGCGCCAACCACACGCCGGAGGGCCTCTTCATCGCCTGCGGTCCGGGCATCCCCGCCGGGCGGGCCATGGATGCGGGCTTGATGGACATCGCGCCTACGGTGTTGCATCTGGCCGGCGCGCCCGTCCCCGAAGAGGCGGACGGCCACGTGTTGCTCAATCTCTTCGACGAGGAGAGCGAGCCGCGCTGGCGTCCCATCCAGCGCGAGCCCGTCGGGCTGGCCGCGGAGGCCGGGGAGGCGTACACGGAGGAGGAACTGGCACAGGTGGAGAAGCAGCTAAGGGATCTGGGGTATCTAGGGTGAGCTCCCAGATGATCACCGTAGCCCTCTTTCGCGATCACCCGGCCGAGAACTGGCCCAGCATGGCGCGCTACGCGGAGAGATTGGCAGGCGCGCTGCAACGCTTGGCTCCCCCTCACCTGAGCATTCGGTCTCTCGTCCCACCGGACCCCTGGCCGATCCCGCGTGGGCTACTCCTGCGGCGGACCCTCACGTATCCCCTCTGGAGCCGCCGCTGCCAAGGGGATCTCAACCACGTGCTCGATCACTCGTATGGTCACCTGCTCTTCGGGCTGGACCCGGAGCGCACGGTGGTCACCGTTCACGACATCGCGCCGCTGCTCTTCCCGGGCAAGCGACTGGGGATGAGCCGGCTCACTTGGCAGTTGGCCTGGAAAGGGACCCTGCGGGCGAGGTGCTTGATCGCTGACTCCAATTTCACCCGCCAATTGATCGTCGAGCGCTTCTCTTTTCCACCGGAACGGGTTGTAGTGGCCCCCTTAGGCGTGGAACTGGCCTTTCGGCCTTTGCCAAGAGAGGCTGTTGAGGAACTGCGTCGCCGCTATGCCCTTCCGGACGCCCTTTTGCTCCTACACGTGGGGCACACCCAGCCGCGCAAGAACCTGGAAGGGCTGCTGCACGCATTGGCGATCGTGCGGCGTCGAAATTCGCATGTGGTTCTCCTGCAGGTGGGAGGCGTGCCAACGGCTCGACAGCGCGCGCTGGTGGAATCATTGGGGCTGCGGGATGCGGTGCATTTCCTGGGACCTGTTTCTGAGTCAGACCTCATTGCCTTTTACAACCTGGCCGATGTGTTCGTCTTCCCATCGCTCTACGAGGGGTTCGGCTTTCCCCCGCTGGAGGCGATGGCTTGCGGGACGCCGGTGGTGGCCAGCCATGCCGCCAGCCTGCCGGAGGTGGTGGGCGATGCCGGCTTGCTGGTGGACCCGTGCGATCCGGAGGCGATGGCCGAGGCCATCCATCGCGTGTTGCAGGACCCCGAATTGGCGGAGGAGTTGCGTCGGCGGGGCCTGGAACGAGCGCGACAGTTCACCTGGGAGCGGACGGCGCAGGAGACCTTGGCCGTGTACGAAGCGATGCTGGGAGGCAGAGCCTGATGTGCGGCATCGTCGGTCTCTTCAGCCCGGCGGAGACACCCGACCCCGCGCTGCTCGATCGTATGAACGCCGCTCTCGTTCATCGCGGCCCGGATGGCGAGGGTACCTTCGCCGACGGCCCGGTCGCTCTGGCCATGCGCCGCCTGGCCATCATTGACCTTCAAACCGGCGACCAGCCCATCTTCAACGAGGATCGCTCCATAGCCGTGGTCTTCAACGGCGAAATCTACAACTACCGCGAGCTACGCGCCGAGTTGGCCCGGCGCGGCCATCACTTCGCCACCCAGTCCGACACGGAAGTGCTGGTCCACGGCTACGAAGAGTGGGGTGACGACCTGCCCCGGCACCTCAACGGCATGTTCGCCTTCGCCATTTGGGACAAGATGCGCCGGCGGCTTCTCCTGGCCCGCGATCACCTGGGAATCAAGCCGCTCTACTACGCGCAGCTTCCCGGCGGTGGGCTGGCCTTTGCCTCAGAGCTTAAAGCCCTGCACCCCGTCCCCGGCTGGAGCCGTGACGTGGACCCGCTGGCCCTGGACTGGTATCTGGCGACGCGTTACATCCCCGCTCCCCGCAGCATCTACTGGGGGGTACGCAAACTGTCCCCCGCCCACCGCCTATCCGTGGGTACCGACGATCCGCTGCGCATCGAGCGCTACTGGGACGTGGCCTTCGCCGCCGATTCCGCGCGCTCCTGGGCTGAGTGGCAGGAGGGACTGCAAGAGCGGTTGACCCATGCCGTCCGCCGCCAGACGATCGCCGACGTGCCTTTGGGGGCCTTCCTCTCCGGCGGGATAGACTCCTCGATCGTCGTCGGCCTGATGGCCCAGGCGGCCTCGGAGCCGGTCCGCACCTTCGCGGTGGTCTTCCCCGGCTGGCCGGGGTTGAACGAGGCGTCCTACGCTCGTCAGGTCGCCGCGCGATTTGGGACCGCGCACACGGAGATCGCTGTGGAGGCGGACGTGGCCCATGAGTGGCCGGAACTCGCCCGTTGCCTGGATGAGCCCTTCGCCGACCCGGCCACGCTCCCCACCTGGCTCATGGCCCGGGAGACCCGGCGCCACGTCACGGTGGTGCTCACCGGGGAGGGCGCCGACGAGCTGTTCGCAGGCTACGGGTGGTACGGCTGGCCGCACCCCTGGCCGATCCCCGGTGCGCTGCGCAGGCCCTTGCGCCGCCTGGCCCAGGCCCTCCTGGCCGGGCGCCGGGGCCGCCACACGCTCACCGCCCGTCTGGCTCCCGAGTTCGCCACCTTCTACGCCGAGAGCATCCTCTCCAGCGTCACCCAGGCGGAGGAGCGCGCCCGCCTGTACCGGCCGGACTGGTTGGCCCATGTGGAAGCCCACGCGCCGCGGGACGATCTGGCCGACCTGCTCGCGGCTACCGAGGAGCGCCCCTGGCAGAGCCGCATCCAGGAGTTGGACCTGAAAGTCTGGTTGGAGGGGGATCCGTTGGTGAAGGCCGACCGGGCGACGATGCTGGTCTCTCTCGAGGCACGCGTCCCTTTCCTCGACGTGGAGGTGGTGGAATGGGCGGCGCGTGTGCCGCCGTCGCTGCACCGCCGGGACGGGGTAAGCAAGGCCCTGCTCCGGGCGACCTTCGCCGACCTGCTGCCGGAGGAGGTGCGGCAACGTCCCAAGCACGCCTTCGACGTCCCCATCGCTGCCTGGCTGCGCGGCCCGCTGCGCCCGCATCTGGAAGAGGCGCTGAGCGACGGCTCTCCCCTCTGGCAGGTGCTGCGGCCGGAGCCGGTGCGCCGGATGGCCCAAGCCCACTGGACGGGCAAGCGCGACTACGCGCGTGAGCTGTGGGCGTTGTTGCACCTGGCGGCGTGGTGGAAAGGCACTGATCACTGAGGCGTCGTTCATAGGTGGGTGAGCAGTTTCTGGTGATTGCCGTTATGCCGCGGCCGTGCTAAACTCCCCTGCGGGGAGACAAAGACGATGCCCAACCGTGCTCAAGATTGGTTCCGACAAGCTGAGCGCGACCTGGAGCAGGCGGAGGACGCGCATCAGGCCGACCGGCATGAGTGGGCCTGTTTCGCGGCCCAACAGGCGGCCGAGAAAGCCGTCAAGGCCCTGCATCTCCATCTGGGCCAGGAGGCCTGGGGGCACGTTGTGGCGCGACTACTCCGCGAACTGCCGGAGGAAGTTCCGGTCCCAACCGAACTGATCGAGCAGGCCCAGGTGCTGGACAACTTCTACATCCCTACGCGCTATCCGAACAGCCACCCGGAGGGGGCTCCCTTCGAGCACTACGGTCCGATTCAGAGTGAGAAAGCGATTCGGTATGCCCGTGCGATCCTTGACTTCGTCCGTCTTCAAATGGCCCAAGGCCGAGGACGTTGATCGGGCCGTGCGCCGCTGGGCGCAAAAGGTGGGCCGGGAGCGCCCCGAGGTCTTGCGCATCGGGTACATCGGCTCCTATGCCCGGGGGGATTGGGGCGTGGGCAGCGATCTGGACGTGCTCATCCTGGTGGAATGGAGCGCGCGCCCCTTCGCTGAGCGCGCATCGGAGTGGGATACGGCGGAACTGCCCGTCCCGACCGATGTGTGGGTGTACACCCGGGATGAGTGGCAGGCGATGGCCACCCGGGGCAGTCGGTTCTACCGGGAGGCAGAGCAGGAAGCGGTGTGGGTGTACACAAAGCGGAAAGTTTGAACGGAGGTGCGATGTGAAGCGCAGGCAACAGGCACCTGTGGCGGAGACCAACGAACCCACCTGGGAGATTGCACACCTCTTTCCGCGTCAAGGGACGTGGAGCGAGGAAGAGTACCTGGCTTTGCCAACGAACCACCTGGTCGAGTTCTCCAACGGATACATCGAGGTGCTGCCCATGCCAACCCAGGCTCATCAGTTTATTGTCGCTTACCTGTACAGGCGGTTGTTGGCTTTCCTAGAACGCCATTTGCCGGGAGCAGTTGTCCTGTTTGCGCCTCTTCCGGTGTTGCTGTGGCCCGGCAAGTACCGTGAGCCGGACATTGCCGTGATGCTGGCGGAGCACGCCGAGCGGCGGCACGAGAAGTACTGGGAGGCTCCCGACCTGGTGATGGAAGTCGTTTCCCCTGAGAACCGCCGGCACGACGAGGAGGTCAAACGACACGAGTATGCCCAGGCCGGCATCCCTGAGTACTGGATTGTGGATCCCGCGAAGGAGCGGATCACCGTGCTCACGCTAGAGGGGGAGCAATACGCCGTGCAGGGCGAGTTTGGACCAGGGACGGTGGCCCGGTCCGCCGTGTTACCAGGCTTTGAGGTGGCCGTAGACGACGTATGGGCAGCCGCCCGTCAGTAGCTTCCTGATGGCATGGCACATCTCCCGGTTCGCTCTCCTTGTCCGCTCCTCTTCCTCGACCACGCCCCCGCCCTCGGCGGTGCGGAACGCAGCCTCTTGCTCCTCCTGAAGCACCTGGACCGCCGTCGCTGGCAGCCCCACCTGGCCTGCAGCGGAGGCCCACTGGCAGAACAGGCCGCTGCTTTGAACGTCCCCGTGCATCGCGTGCCCATGCCCCGCCTGCGTCGCTCCCCGCGCTTTCCGGCCGATTGGCTGGCCGGCGCTCGCGCCATCGCCCGCCTCGCGCGCGAGATCGGCGCCGTGCTCCTGCACGCCAACACCGTGCGCGCGGCCCTCTACGCGGCGCTCGCCGCCCGGCTGGCGGACATTCCCTTCGTCTGGCACATGCGCGACTTCTGGCTCTCGGAAGCGCGCCCGCGCCGGCCTTGGGCGGACCGGTGGGGCAAGCGCATCCTGTGTGGAGCGGCCGCGCAGGTCATTGCCAACTCCCACGCCGTCGCCGCCCGTCTGCCCTGTCGTAGCCAGGTGACCGTCGTCCACAACGGCATCGAGGTGGCGCGCTTCGACCCGGCGATGGACGCCACGCCCTTCCGCCAAGAGCACGGCATCCCGCCCGACGCGCCCGTGGTGGGCACCGTGGGCCGGCTGCGGCCCTGGAAGGGGCACCATCGTTTCCTGCGGGCGATGGCCCGGGTGGTCCAAGAAGTGCCGGAGACCCGGTGCCTGGTGGTCGGCGGCGCCGTCTTCGGCGTGGACGATGACTACCCCCAGCAGCTCCGGCGGCTGGCGGCGGACTTGGGGCTGGCGGAGCGGGCAATCTTCACCGGTCACCTGGAAGACGTGCGCCCGGCCCTGGCGGCGTTGGATGTCTTCGTGCACGCGGGGGACCCGGAGCCATTCGGCCTGGTGAACGTGGAGGCGATGGCTATGGGTAAGCCGGTCGTGGCCTTCGCCCACGGCGCCCTCCCGGAGATCGTGGTCGACGGCGAGACGGGCACCCTGGTGCCACCACATGATGAAGGGGCCTTAGCAGCAGCGGTGATCGCCATCCTTAACGCCCCTCCGAGAGGCAGAACCATGGGCGCCGCCGGCCGTCGGCGTGCGCAGGCCCTCTTCGAGCCCCGCCGCATGGCCCGGGCGATCCAAAACGTGTACGAGCGCGTGGTTTTCTCCCCTCTTTCCGCCCCCAATTGACGCCGTGGAGCGCACACATATCATTGGGGGCAGCGTGTGCAATTCAGCATCTGGGAACAGAGCGCTCTTCACGAAACCGCGTCTTCATGGAGGCCAGCGATGCACTCAGCATACGGCATGACAAGGAGAGGAAGATGCCGATCCGAACGTCCGTGCGCGTCGTGCTGGCCGTCCTCGTCCTCACCGTAGTCCTCCCTCCCCATCTCCCCACCACCGCGCAACCTCTTCCCTACAAGGGCATGTGGATCTCGGCCGAAGAGTTGGCCTGCCTGCCCCAAACAGGTCCTGCTTGGGAGCAGGTGAAGAGCGTGGCCGACGCCCCGGCCGACACCCCGAACCTGAGCGACCAAGACGAGGACACGGACATCCGGGTGCTCGCCAAAGCGTTGGTGTACGCCAAGACTGGCCAAAGCCGTTATCTGCAGGACGTGCTCGAAGCCCTGCGAACCATCACCTACAAGAACACCGAGAACGGCGGGCGCACGCTTGCGCTGGGGCGCAACTTGGTGGGATACGTCATTGCCGCCGATCTCATCAATTTGCCCGCTGTGGACGCGGACTTGGACGCCGACTTCCGCAAAAAGCTGCGCGAGCTGCTCACCAAGGAACTCGACGGGAGCACGCTTCAGCTCACACACGAGGAACGGGCCAACAACTGGGGCACGAACGCCGGCGCCTCTCGGGCGGCCGTGGCCATCTACCTCGGCGACCAGGCGGAATTGGCGCGCACGGCCCTGGTCTTTCAAGGATGGGTGGGCGACAGGCAGGCATACGCCGGCTTCCGATACGGCGACGACCTCTCCTGGCAGGCCGATCCCGACAACCCGGTGCCCGTCAACCCCAAGGGCGCCACCAAGGAAGGCCACTCCATCGACGGCGCCCTGCCGGAGGAGATGCGCCGCGGGGGGGCCTTCCAGTGGCCGCCCAAGGAGACCAACTACCCGTGGGCCGGCCTCCAAGGCGCCTACGTCCAAGCCCATCTGCTGGCCCGTGCGGGGTATCCGGAAGTGTGGGAGTGGGAGGATCGTGCTCTCCTGCGGGCCATCGAGTTTCTCTACGCCATCGATTGGCCGGCCGAGGGAGATGACGAGTGGCTGATCTGGATGGTGAACGCGGTCTACGCCACGAACTTTCCGGCCGCAGTGCCCGCCCGGCCCGGCAAGAACATGGGGTGGACCGACTGGACCCTCTCGCGCCAGTGTGGCCCCCTCTCGGAAGTTGTGTACTTGCCGCTGATCACCCGGCCGT
>JALSKA010000170.1 GCA_026989095.1 Ardenticatenaceae bacterium | reverse complement strand
CCGGAGGGGGTGGTGTCTTAGTGGCTGAGAACTCCCGAGCCACCTTCAGAAATTGTACATGGCAAGGGAATTGGGCCAAGAACTTCGGGGGGGGCCTCGCCGTGGAGACCTCTTCCCAAGCATCTGTACAGGGTTCCGCCTTCGACAGCAACCGCGTGGACCTGCCAAACCACTCTGTAACAGCAGCCGGCGGGGCTATCCACGTGGGCAACTCCTCGCTGTGGGTTTCAGACTCGACGTTCCGCAACAACAGGGCTGGTTATGTGGGCGCCGCTATCTACGCAATAGGAACGTGGAGCGCCCCCATTGACATACCCCGGACAACCCTTGTGGTTACAGGTTCCACCTTTGAAGGCAATGTGGCCGAACGCGATTCATCGGTCAGCTTTCCTCTTCCGACGGAAGGCGGTGCCATTCATCTCGAGGACCAGGCTCAGGGCTTTATCTTCCGCAGCACCTTCATCCGCAACAGCGCGATGGTCGGCGGAGGCATCAACCTCTACCGTGCCAATGCTACCGTTGTGGCCAGTTATTTTCAGGGGAACACGGCCACTGGCGTGGGCCCGGCAAACGGGTTCGGCGGCGCCATCTCCATCACCTCCAACGACATGCCCTCTGACGGCACGAACAACTGGCCAGCAGGCCGCATCACGCTCAGGGGCTCAGTCATTCGAGGTGAGTTTACCAGCCAAGCGGGCGCTGGAATCTACGCTGCCGGTGACCGCATGCGCACATACGGTGAGGGCGGAGTGGCTCAGATGGGCTCTGCGGAAGAGAACCGGGCGCGCGTGGAGCTCGAAAACGTGATCTTCTACGACACAGATGTCATGGAAACGCCCGGAAGTCCTGGCACTGGTGTTGGCGGCGCCATATTGGTGGACCTGGCCGACTTAACTATGAGCAATGTGCTCATCATGAGAGCCGACGCCTTCGGGGGAAGCAACAGCTCGGGAGGAGCGCTGGCTGCCATTAACCAGTCCAAAGTAACGGCCACAGACGTGACGTTTGCAGATAACACAGCGGGCAAATATGGGGCCGCCCTCTTTGTCCAGGGTTCTGAAGTCTACCTCTCAAGATGCCTGATCATCGAAAACGAAATCAGCCCAGGGGTTACAGAGGATCTGTTTTCCTCTTACGGCGCTGCCATCTTCACCTCACCAGACGGAGGGCGCGGATTGCCTGTCAGCGGCGTTGTGGATGGGTGCACCATAAGCCAGAATATTGGTCTGCCCATTTACGACGACGACCGCACCGATGGCCCAATAAACAGCGTGCAATACAACAACAATATTATCTACAACACCACCTTCGGAGATACAATTTACCGCAACAGCATTTGGAACTGCTGCCAGACAGTGAGCGAGCTGAACACGCTCGTGATTACCCGCAACAACGGCACATCGTCCGTGAAATCCGCCCGTCCTAACACGGCCCCTTCGACTCAGCCCAGTGTGGGTGCCATTGAAATCGTCCCCAACTATCTGTTACCAGACGACACGCTCCACTACATTGGCATTGCCTGGAGCGGCACCCAAGCCACATTGGACGGCTCCCCACTTCTCGATTATTCTTTCCTCACGCAGGGCACAACGCCGAAGTCATACACGCTCACTGTGGATACCACTGCAATTCGCGCACAGCCCACCCTGCTGGATCAACAAGTCTTCATTCCTCTCGTCTCACGGTGAGGGTTCCCTGAGAGAGGTTCCCGGAAAAACTCACAAAGCCCACGGCGAACACGGGAACAGGAGAGTTTTGCTCCCGTGTTCGCCGTTGATTTTGTCAATTGTATGCGTGGAAATCCTGAAGAGACACTCAAAGCGAGTCCCCCCACCCCCCTTGTATCTGTCATCATTCCAACCTGGAATGGACGCCACTTGCTTGCCCAGTGCCTGAAGTCCCTTGCCTCCCAAACGTTCGATGATTTTGAGGTCGTTGTCGTCGATAATGGCTCACAGGATGACACCGCCGAATGGCTACGTTCCTCTTATCCCACAGTGCGCCTTGTTCGGCTCCCCACAAACAGGGGATTTGCCGCTGCCACCAACTGTGGCATTCGAGCCACTCGTTCTCCCTTGATCGTCACGCTCAACAACGACACCGTTGCCCCACCTGATTTCCTGGCCCACTTGGTCCATGCCAGCACACGCTTTCCAGAAGTGGGCATGTTCGCCGCCACCCTTCTGTTGCCCACGTCACCGTCCCGTGTGGATGCAGCCGGCCTTGAAATTGACCGCCTTGGCGTCGCGTGGAACGCGGGCAGGGGCTTGCCACCACACGAACTGAGCACCCGGCACGGGCCCATATTTGGCCCCTGTGCCGGAGCAGCCCTCTATCGTCGCTCTCTCTTTGAAGACGTTGGGCTCTTCGAGGAAGCCTTCTTTGCATATCTCGAAGATGCAGAACTTGCCTGGCGAGCGCGCTGGGCCGGGTGGAGGTGTCTGTGGGTCCCCCAAGCCCAAGTCATCCACGAACACTCTGCGACCGGCCGGCGGAACGCAGCGAGAAAATTCTGGTTACTCGGCCGCAACAGAATCTGGGCCCTACGGCGCCACTATCCCCGGCCTCACCTCTGGCCCTACCTTCCCCTCATCGTGCTCCACGAGTTCGTCACCGGCTTTCTCGCTTCGTTGGTCATCCGACATCCTGCCCCACTGCTAGGACGATTGATGGCCTTACGGCACCCTCCTCCACCCGTTCCATGTCCACGCCGCTTAACAGCCAACGAGATGTTTGCCCAATTGACGCCTCTCCACAATCCCCGTATAATCGTACAACGCTATCGCGCCTCCTGGGTGTCCTCCGAACGCCGCTGAACACTTTTCGACACGTGGCGGTTGGCTCCACTGCCAAACGGAGAACGGTTCGCAGGCTTTGTGCAATTCCCCAAAAGGAGGTCTCTTCATGGCCCGTGTACTTGTCACCGGTGGGGCGGGGTTCATCGGCACGAATTTAGCCTCCAGGCTCATTGCCCAAGGCCATGAGGTCATCGTCTACGACAACATGTCGCGCCCCGGGTGTCTGCGCAACGTGGACTGGCTCGTGGCCACCCACGGCTTCGGCACGTTCGAGCTCGTGGCCGCCGACGTGCGCGACTTCGACACCCTCTGTCGCGCCGCGGAGGGCGTGCAGCGCCTCTATCACTTGGCCGGGCAGGTGGCCGTGACCACCTCCGTGCGCAATCCCCGCAAGGACTTCGAGGAGAACGCTCTCGGCACCTTCAACGTGCTGGAGGCGGCCCGCCAGGTGGGCGACGACCCTGTGGTCATCTACGCCAGCACCAACAAGGTCTACGGCAGCATGGAGCAGATCGCCGTCGTCGAAGAGCCCACCCGGTACCGCTACGCCGACTTGGAGCACGGCATCCCCGAGACCTTCCCCTTGGACTTTCACTCCCCCTACGGGTGCTCAAAGGGCACGGGCGACCAGTACACGCGGGATTACGCCCGCATCTACGGGCTCAAGACCGTCGTCATGCGCCAGTCCTGCGTTTACGGGCCCCGCCAATTTGGCCTCGAGGACCAGGGGTGGCTGGCGTGGTTCACCATCGCCGCCCTCAAGGAACGGCCCATCACCATCTACGGGGACGGCAAACAGGTGCGCGACGTGCTCTTCATCGACGACCTCCTCGACGTGTACGATGCTGCCGTGGAACAGATCGACGTGGCCGCCGGCCAGATCTACAACATCGGCGGCGGCCCCCAGAACACCCTGAGCGTGTGGGCCGAGTTCGGCCCCATGCTGGAAGAATTGCTGGGCCGGCCCATCCAAGTCACCTACGCCGACCAACGCCCCGGCGACCAGCGGGTCTACGTGAGCGACATCCGCAAGGCCGAGCGTGAGCTGGGGTGGAGGCCGCGCACCTCCGTCCAAGACGGCGTGCGCCTCCTCTTCGAGTGGGTCCGGGAGAACCTTCACCTGTTCGAGCACCTGTAACCTGTGCCCGCCCCCTACTTCACCGTGGCCGACACACTCAGCTTGACGGACCTCATCGCCTTTGGCCTGCCGGCCCTGAAGTACGCCGCCTTGGCCCTGGGGCTCTACGTGGCCCCGGGGCTCGTGCTCCTCAGGTGGTGGCTGCCCGGCGGGCTCTCGCTCGAAGAGCGCCTCGGGCTGGCCATCGGCCTCAGTGTGGCCCTCTACCCCCTGCTCTTCCTGTGGCTCTACATCCTCCGCCTGCCGCTGGGCCCCGTGGTGGCCTACGGCGTCGGCGGTGTCAGTGCCGTTGTTCTCCTCTGGACCAGCCGTTACCGCCTACACCCCAGACGCCTGTGGGAGACAGCGCGATCTTGGCGGCCTTGCCGGGCTCACGCCCTTCCCCTGGCCCTCTGGAGCACCGTGGCCCTCATCTTCTTCACCCGCCTCTGGGCCATCCGGTTCATGAGCGCGCCCGCTTGGGGCGACTCGGTTCAGCACACCTTCGTCGTCCAGCTCATCCTGGAAAACCGGGGGCTCTTTCAGGACTGGGACGGCTACGCCCCCATCCGCAGCCTCACCTACCACTTCGGCTTCCACACCCTCATGGCCGTCTGGGCCTGGGTCGTCGGCCTGCCGGCCCCCCTGGCCGTGCTCGTCGGCGCCCAAGTGCTGAACGCCTTGGCCGTGATTGCCCTCTACCCCCTCATCGTGCGCCTCTCCGGCTCCCGCGTGGCCGGCGTCGTCGGCGTGGCTGTGGCCGGACTCCTCTCCCCCATGCCGGGCTTTTATGTCAACTGGGGGCGCTACACCCAGTTGGCCGGCCAGACGATCCTGCCCGTCGTGCTCTGGCTCCTCGACGCCTGGTGGGCGCGCCCACGGCGCCCGCGCCGCGCGTTGGCCCCGCCCCTGGTCCTCGCGCTGGCCGGCCTGGCCATCACCCACTACCGCGTGATTCTCTTCGCCGTGGCTGGGGCGGCTGCCTGGGGCCTGTGGGGCCTGTGGACGTGGCGCCGGGAGCTGGCCGATTGGCTCAAAGAGGCCGCCCGCTTCGCCGGCGCGGCCCTCGCCGCCGTGCTCCTGGTAGCTCCTTGGATGTGGCACGTGCGCACGGGCCGGCTCGCCTCGATGGTCGCCCGATCGGTCACCAGAACGCCTTCTTCCGCCCGGGCCGAGATCCAGGTTTGGGGCCAGGTGGACAATTTCTTCCCCCTCCCCCTGCTCGTCCTGGGCGCACTGGCCCTGCTGCTGGCCCTCAAAGCGCGGCGGGAGCTGGCCGTGCCCCTCACGCTGTGGTCGGCTTTCACCTTTGTGCTCACCAATCCCTTCGTCGTGGGCCTGCCCGGCGCCGGCCTCATCACCAACTTCGCCCTGGTGATCGCCCTCTACATGCCCGTGGCCGTCGCCCTGGGGTGGTTCTCCGGGGTCGCGTGGGCCCGCCTCCAAGGGCGTGCAGCCCGCGGAGCCGGCGCCCTTCTCTTCTGCGCCCTCCTCGCGTGGGGCAGCGCGCGGCAAGCCCGCATCGTGGACCCCTTCTTCCAAATGATCACCCCGTCCGACCTGGCCGCCTTCGAGTGGATTCGGGCCAACACGCCGCCCGACGCCCGCTTTCTCATCAACGGCTTCCTCGCCTACAACGATTCCGTGGTAGTAGGCTCGGACGCTGGCTGGTGGCTGCCCCTCTACACCCGCCGGGCCACCACGATCCCTCCTCTTCTCTACGCGGCGGAACGGCTGGCCCCGGGCATTGACCGGGACTCCTTCCGCCAGATCGAGATCGAGGTGCGCGCCAGCGGCGGTGACCCGAACCGCCTGCGGGAGGCGCTCTGCCGGGCCGGCGTGAGCCACGTCTACCTGGGCGAGCGGCGCGGCCGTGTGGGCTTCGGGGCCACCCCCCTCGTGCCCGAGGCCTGGTTGGCCGGCAACCCGGATTTCGAGCTCCTCTTCCAGCAGGGGAACGCCCAAGTGTGGCGCTTCGACGCCGGCAGGTGTGCTGCCGGCACCGGCGGCGAAGATTTGACGGCCGAGGAGGTTCAAGGATAATGCGCGAGGGCCTCGGGGCTTGGCGGCACCTCCGGGTCTCTCCCACACCAACACCGCGGAGGCTTTGCTCATGGCACACTGGTGGCAGCAGGGCATCATCTACCACATCTACCCGCGCAGCTTCCAGGACACCGACGGCGACGGCGTGGGCGACCTGCCCGGCATCACGCGCCGGCTCGACTATCTGACGTGGCTGGGCGTGGACGCCATCTGGATCAGCCCCATCTACCCCTCGCCAATGGCCGACTTCGGCTACGACGTGAGCGACTACACCGACATCCACCCCCTCTTCGGCACCATGAGCGACTTCGAGGCCCTGATCGAGGCCGCCCACGCCCGCGGCCTGCGCGTCATCCTCGACTTGGTGCCCAACCACACCTCCGACCAACACCCCTGGTTCCGGGAAGCGCGCGCCTCCCGGGACAACCCCAAGCGCGACTGGTACATCTGGCGCGACCCGGCCCCGGACGGCGGCCCGCCCAACAACTGGCTCAGCAAGTTCGGCGGTGTCGCCTGGACCTACGACGACACCACCGGCCAGTACTACCTCCACTCCTTTCTCCCCCAACAGCCCGACTTGAACTGGCACAACCCCGACGTGCGCGAGGCCATCTTCGACGTGATGCGCTTCTGGTTCGAGAAGGGCGTGGATGGCTTCCGCGTGGACGTGGCCGACCACCTGCTCAAGGACCCTTGGCTCCGCGACAACCCTCCCAACCCCGCCTGGCGCGAGGGGATGGACCCCTTGGCCCGCTTCGTGGAGGTCTACAACAAGAGCTTTGTGGAGAACCACAGGGCTGCCCGCTGGCTGCGGGCCGTGGCCGACGAGTACCCGGACCGCGTGCTCATCGGCGAGATGTACCTGCCCATCCCGGAGCTGGTCACCTACTACGGCACGCCCGAGGCCCCCGAGTTCCACATCCCCTACAACTTCGCCCTGATCGAATCCCCTTGGACCCCGGAGGCCGTGCGCTGTGCCGTGGACCAATTCGAGGCCCGCGTGCCCCCTTGGGCGTGGCCCAACTGGGTGTTGGGCAACCACGACCGCCACCGTGTTGCCACCCGCGTGGGGCCCGACCAGGCCCGCGTGGCCATGATGCTCCTGCTCACCCTGCGGGGCACGCCCACCATCTACTACGGCGACGAGATCGGCATGGTCAACGTGCCCATCCCGCCCGACCGGGTCCACGATCCCGTGGAGAAGAACATGCCCGGCCGTGGCCTGGGCCGCGACCCCGAGCGGACGCCCATGCAGTGGGACAGCGGCCCCAACGCCGGCTTCTGCCCGCCCGACGTGGAGCCGTGGCTCCCCGTGGCCGAAGACGCCTCCCGGTGCAATGTGGAAGCGCAACGTCAGGAGCCCACCTCCATGTTGTCCCTCACGCGCGCCCTCATCCGCCTGCGGCGTACCTCGCCGGCCCTCACCTTGGGGAGCTACTGCCCCTACGAGGCGCCGAAGGAGCTCTTCGCCTACCACCGGGAGGCCGACGGAGACGCCTACTTGGTGGCCCTCAACTTCACGGCCCACCCCGTTGCCTGGAAGCTGCCGCCAGCGTGGCACGGGGCGCGGCCGGTGCTCTCGACCTACATGGACGAGCCGGCAGCCGTCCAAGGCGGCACATTGCGCCTGCGCCCCAACGAGGGAATCATCGTGCGGGGGTAATGTGGGTCGCTATTTTTGTTTTCGGCGGGATGTACTTCGGAGATCACCCACCGCCTCACTTTCATGCAGAATATGGGGAGCACCGGGCTGTCATTGATATTCGCACATTGGAATCGGGCGACCACCTCTCCCGCGCCGAATTCGAGCGGCGCTACGCACAGCATCCCGAGATCAAGACGGGCGACTTGCCGATTGCCTCCACACACTTCAGCGCGCGCCCGCCTCCCCCGCCCACGCTGACTTCGTCGCCGCGCTCCGCCAGCGGGCCTCGGGGCGAAGCTAGCGCCCCCGTGTCACCATGCGGCGCAGCTCCTCCTCTGAGATGACCGGAACGCCCAGCTCCTGGGCCCGGCGCAACTTGGAGCCCGCCTTCTCGCCGGCCACCACGTAGTCCGTCTTGCGGCTCACGCTGCTCGTCACCCGCCCCCCGTGCGCCTGGATGAAGGCCTTGGCCTCCTCGCGGGTCATAGTGGGCAGCGTGCCCGTGAGCACGAAGGTGAGCCCGGCCAACGGCTCACGCGCCTCCTCGCCGGCCGGCCCGAGGCGCTCGAAGCGCACGCCGGCCCGCCGCAGCTTCTCCACCATCTCCCGGTTCTGGGGCCGGCTGAACCACTCCACCAGGCTGGCCGCCGTGCGGGGGCCAATTCCCTCGATGGCCTCCAGCTCCTCCTGGGAGGCGGCCATGATCTCGTCCAGCGAGGCGTAGTGGCGGGCCAGGAGCTCGGCCACCGTGCTCCCCACGTACCGGATGCCCAGCGCGGTCAACAGCCGGGCGAGCCCGCGCCCCTTGCTCGCCTCGATGGCGCGCAACAAGTTCTCCGCGCTCTTCTCGGCGAACCCCTCCACGGCCAGAATCTGCTCCTTCGTGAGGAAGTAGAGGTCCGCGGGGTCCTTGAGGAGCCCCAATTCCACGAAGCGGGCCGCCTGCTTGCTCCCGAAGCCCTCGATGTCCATCGCGTTCCGCGAGGCGAAATACTCCACCCGGCGGACGAGCTGGGCCGGGCACGCCACGTTGGTGCAGTAGTAAGCCACTTCGCCCTCGGGCCGCACCAGGGGCTCGCCACAGGAGGGGCAGCGGTTGGGCATCTGCCACGGCCGTTCGGCGCCCGTGCGCAGCTCCGGCAGGGGGCGCACCACCTGGGGGATGACGTCGCCAGCCCGCTTCACGATCACGTGGTCGCCGATGCGCAGGTCCCGCTCCTGAATGTAATCGGCGTTGTGCAGCGTGGCGTGGCTGACAACAACGCCGCCCACCTCGACCGGCCGGAGCACGGCCGTCGGCACCACTTGGCCGGTGCGCCCCACGTTGACCACGATGTCCTCCAGGACCGTCACTGCCTCGGTGGGCGGCGCCTTGTAGGCAATGGCCCAACGAGGTTCCCGTCCGGTGATACCCAAGCGGTCGTACAGGGCGATCTCGTTGACCTTGAAGACCAGGCCGTCGGCCTCGTAGTCCAGCTCGTGGCGGCGCTCCAGCCAGGCGTCGGCGTAGGCCAGCGCCTCGTCAAGGGAGGCGAAGAGGCGCGAGTCCGGGTTGATGGGAAATCCCAGGGCGCCCAAGTAGCCCAACAACTCCCAGTGCGTGGTAAGCTCCACCCCCTCGACGATGCCCACGCCGTAGGCGAAGAAGCTGAGCGGCCGGCGCGCCGTGATGCGGCTGTCGAGCTGGCGCAGGGAGCCGGCCGCCGCGTTGCGCGGGTTGGCGAAAGTCTTCTCCCCCCGTTCGGCCTGCCGGCGGTTGAGGGCCTCGAAGTCGGACTTCCGCATGTAGACCTCGCCCCGCACCTCCAGGCGGGGAGGCGGGCCGTCCACCGGCGGGAAGGGGGGCATCCCGTCGGCACGGCGGCGCTCGGGGGCCGGCACGGGGATCACCAGGGGAATGTGCCGCACCGTGCGCACGTTGGGCGTCACGTCCTCGCCCGTGAGGCCATCCCCCCGCGTGGCCCCCCGTACCAGGCGACCGCGCTCGTAGAGCAGCGTCACGGCCAGGCCGTCGATCTTCGGCTCCACCACCAAGTCGAGCTGCTCGCGGCCGGCCAGTCGGCACACGCGCCGGTACCAGCGGCGCACGTCGTCGGCGTGGAAGGCGTTGCCCAAGCTGAGCATGGGCACCTCGTGGTGTACCTTCTCAAAGCGCTCCAGGGGCGGGGCCCCCACCCGCTGCGTGGGCGAATCGGGCGTGCGCAGCTCGGGGAAGGCCTCCTCCAGGGCGCGCAGCTCGTTCATCAGCGCGTCGTAGGCCGCGTCGCTGATCTCGGGATCGTCCAACACGTAGTAGCGGTAATTGTGGTATTCGATGGCCCGGCGGAGCTGCTCGGCCCGTTGGCGGGCTTCCTCCTCTGTGGCCGGCAGGCCGGGCAGTCGGGCCTGTGGGGATGTCATGGCATCGCTCCTCCCTCGTGAGCCTCGGGATGCTGACCAGGGGAGTATACATCCCGCCCCAAGGGCGGTCAAACGGCCCCCGCGCCCCAACCGTGACATCTGTCCGCCCAGGAGGTGATCTCTCCCACTGCTCGTATAGGCCAAATGGCGGGTATACTACAGGTGAAAATACTGGTACAGAGTATGGAGTATACACGCCGAACACTCGGCGGGAGGGAATCCCATGAAACGCCTCGTCATCCTGGGCGCCGGCACGGCCGGCACTATGCTCGCCAACCGGCTCGTCAAGCTGCCCGAGTGGGACGAGTGGCACCTGACCGTCATCGACGCCACCCGGGAGCACTACTACCAGCCCGGCTTCCTGCTGCTCCCCTTTGGCGTCTACCGGCCCGACGAGATCGTGCGCCCCAAGCGCTACTACCTGCCGGCGGGGGCCGAAGTGCTCTTCGCCGAAGTGGAGCGCATCCGCCCCGACCGCAAGCACGTCGAGCTGGTGGACGGCCGGCGGGTGCCCTACGACGTGCTGATCATCGCCACCGGCGCCCACATCCACCCCGAGGAGACGCCGGGGCTCATGGCCCACGAGTGGCACCGCTCCATCCACACCTTCTACGACTTCGAGGGCGCCGTGGCCCTGGCCAAGGCACTGCGCGCCTTTCGAGGCGGGCGGCTGGTGGTGAACGTGGTGGAGATGCCCATCAAGTGCCCCGTGGCACCGCTGGAGTTCGTCTTCCTGGCCGACTGGTACTTCACCGGCCGCGGCCTGCGCGACCGGGTGGAGATCGTCTACGCCACCCCTCTGCCGGGCGCCTTCACGCGCCCCAAGGCCGCGGAGATGCTGGGCAACCTCCTGGAGGAACGCCGCATCCACGTGGTGCCCGAGTTCAACGTCATGGAAGTGGACCCCGACCGCCGCCTGCTGCGCTCCTACGACGAACAGGAGGTGGAGTACGACCTGCTCGTCTCCGTGCCCCTTCACATGGGCGCCGAGGCCATTGCCCGCTCGGAGATGGGGGACGAGCTCAACTTCGTGCCCACCGACCGTCACACGCTGCTGGCCAAGGGACACGACGACATCTTCGTGTTGGGCGACGCCACGGACTTGCCCACCTCCAAGGCCGGCTCCGTGGCCCACTTCCAGGTGGACACCTTCGTGGAGAACTTCCGCCGCTACGTGGACGGCCTGGAACTGCTGCCCCTCTTCGACGGCCACGCCAACTGCTTCGTGGAGACCGGGTACGGCAAGGGGGTGCTCATCGACTTCAACTACGACGTCGAGCCGCTGCCGGGCACCTTCCCGCTGCCGGGCATTGGGCCCATGCCCCTGTTGCGCGAGTCGCCCGTGAACCACTGGGGCAAGCTCCTCTTCCACTGGATGTACTGGAACGTCCTCCTGCGAGGACACGAACTGCCCATTCCGGCCCAACTCAGCCTGGCGGGCAAGGACGTGGAGGTGGCACGATGACACCCGAAACGGTAACGGTCGAGGAACGGCTGGCGCGGATCGAGGAGCGCCTGGAGTCCGTGGTGACCCGCCTGGAAGCGGTCACCTCGCGCTTAGATGCCCTCGCCGAACAGGAACACGGCCGCCAAGCCAGCGCCCAGGACCTGGCCAACGGGCTCCGGCCCGTAGCCCGCGAGCTCTACGCCGCCGTGGCCGAGGAGCTGGCCGACATGCAAGACGTGCTCAACCAGGAGGAAGTGATCACCCTCCTCCGCCGGCTGGCCTGGAACGTTCACAACCTCAACCGCCTGCTGGAAGCGCTGGAGAGCCTGGCGGACTTGGCCGACGCCCTGGCCCCCGTGTGGCGCGACATGTACCACCGGGTGGAGCACCTGGCCGAGGAGGCCGACCGGCGTGGCTACGTGCCCTTCCTCGTCGAGCTGGGCTACGTGGCCGACCGCATCATCACCGGCTTCACGCCCGAGGACGTGCGCCAGCTCGGCGACCACGTGGTGCTCATCCTCAACACCGTCAAGCAATTGACCCAGCCGCAGATGATGCACCTGCTGAACAACCTCACCCACAGCCTGCAAGTTGCCGAGCAGGAGGCCGAGGCCATGCCCACGGACCTGCGCAGCCTGGTGCGCCTGATGCGCGACCCGCAGGTCCGCCGGGGGTTGGCCGTTGTCCTGGCCACCCTGCGGGGCATGGCCCCGGAAGCGGAACAGACAGAACAGGACGGTGGAAAAGGGAGGTGACCCCATGACCGCTGTGACCACAGCCAAAACCCTGTCCGAGCTGCACGTGAAGTTGGACCCCGAGGGGTTCCTCGTGGACCCCAACGAGTGGACGCCCGAAGTCGCCCAACTCATCGCCCAGGAGGAGGGCATCGAGCTCACAGACCGCCACTGGGAGGTGATCAACTTCGTGCGTGCCTACTACGAGGAGCACGGCGAGCCGCCCACCCTGCGGGCCATCACCAAGCGGGGCGGCGTGCCCACGAAGGAGCTCTACCAGCTCTTCCCCAAGGGGCCGGCCAAGAAAGTGGCCCGCATTGCCGGCTTAGGCAAGCCCAGGGGATGCATCTGACCGCGACGTGCGACAACTAGGGGAGCCGAAAGGAGGTCATCCCATGACTGAGGAACGCAAACTCGCCATCATCGTCTCCAAGGGGACGCTGGACATGGCCTACCCGGGCCTGGTGTTGGCCAACGCCGCGCGCATGTTGGGCATCGAGGTCAAGCTCTTCTTCACCTTCTGGGGCCTGGATGTGATCAACGAGAAGACCGTGGACCACCTCAAGGTGGCGCCCGTGGGCAACCCGGCCATGCACATGCCCCAACTGGCCGGCGTCCTGCCGGGGGCCACGGATTTGGCCACGGCCATGATGAAGAAGCAAATGGAGAAGCTTGACCTGCCGCCGGTGCGCGAGTTCCTGGAGATGATCCACGACGCCGGCGCGGAGATCTACGCCTGCCGCATGGCCGCCGACATGATGGGGCTCACCAAGGAGGACTTGGTGCCCCAAGTGGACGAGATCGTGGGCGCCCTGGAGTTCCTGGAAATGGCCGAGGGTGCCCAGATCATCTTCATCTGACGGAGCCGGAAGCCTCCTCCCTCCCACACACGGCCGGACTGCGGGGGGCGGCAGAGTGCCGCCCCCCGCGGCCCCACATGCGCCCCCTTTTCTCCTGTTGCACGTTTCCCGCTTTTGCGTTACAATCCCCGAGGTCTGCTGAACCCGAGAACAGCCCTTGCAAGCCCAACCCACCCACACCTTGGCGGCCGGCCTGCCCCTGGCGTTCTTTCCCCAAGGCGTCCGCCGGCCCCACAACGTCTGAGGAGAAAGGAGGTGAAGAGTTCGCAACGAGGCGAATGTCCATGCTGTTGGCCCCTTCATGCCCCCCTGAACGTTAATGAGCTTTAACCCGAGGAGGAGAACGTATGCGCAAGTACACCTTCCCGCTTCTGCTGTTGGTCCTTGCCCTGCTGCTGGTGGCCTGCCCAGGCGGCGGCGCTGCCCCCACCGCCACGCCTCCGCCACAGCCCACCCAGCCCCAACAGCCCCCAGAGGCCGAACAGCCCACCCAGCCCCAACAGCCCGCCGTCGACGACCCCTGGGGCGTCGTCCAACTCCAGCCCGGCGAGCCCATCAAGATCGGCTTCGCCGCCGGCCTCAGCGGCGAGGTCGCCAACCTCGGCATTGACATGCAGTACGGCGCCGAGCTCGCCGTCGAGGACATGCCCGAAATCAAGGGCCACCCCGTCCAGCTCGTCGTCGAGGACGCCCAGTGCAGCGGCGAGGGCGGCACCGCCGTCGCCCAGAAGTTCGCCAGCGACCCCAAGATCGTCGGCGTCGTCGGCCACATGTGCTCCTCGTCCTCCATCCCCGCCAGCGACATCTACGAGGAAAACCGCATCGTCATGGTCAGCCCCTCCTCCACCGCCGTGGACCTCACCGCCCGCGGCCTCCAGGTCGTCAACCGCGTCGCCTGGAACGATGCCGTCCAAGGCTCCGCCGCCGCCGACTTCATCTTCAACCAGCTCGGCGTCCGCAACGCCGCCATCATCCACGACGGCTCCGCCTACGGCCAGGGCCTCGTCGATGTCTTCCAAGACGCCTTCTCCCAGCTCGGCGGCCAGGTCGTCGCCTACGAGGGCATCACCGTCGGCGACAAGGACTTCCGCGCCGTCCTCACGCGCATCGCCGCACAGCAGCCCGAGCTCATCTACTTCGGCGGCTTCCAGGCCGAAGGCGCCCTCCTCGTCAGCCAGAAAAACGAGGTCGGCATGGAGAACGTCATCTTCTTCGGCGCCGACGGCATCAAGAGCGCACAGTACATCGAGGCCGCCGGCGGCGCCGCCGAGGGCTCCTACGCCACCTTCGCCGACCTCCCCGCCGGCTCCCCTGACCTCGAACGCTTCCGCCAGCGCTACGAGGACAAGTACGGCGTCAAGCCCGCCGACATGGGACCCTTCCACGCACACGCCTACGACGCCACCATGCTCATCCTCAAGGCCATCGACCAGGTCGCCGTCCCCCAGGATGACGGCTCCCTCCTCATCCCTCGCAAGGCCCTCGCCGACGCCGTCCGCAACACCAAGAACTACCAGGGCCTCAGCGGCACCATCTCCTGTGACGACAAGGGCGACTGCGGCTCCGCCACCGTCGTCGTCAACCAGGTCCAGAACGGCGACTGGGTCCGCGTCTGGCCCGAGGAGACGGCCCAGCCCCCCGCTGCTGGCGGCGAGGAGCTGCTGGCTTACAGCGCGCCGAGCTGTGACTACGGCGGCCTCCTGAAAGAGATCCGCGCCGTGGACATGCTCACCGTGCGCTTCACCCTCTGTGCCCCCGACCCGGCCTTCCCGTCCAAGGCGGCGTTTGCGGCCTTCGCCATCCAGCCCCGCGAGTGGCTCGAACAGACGGGCGGCACGGGCGAACTGCTCGAGCGCCCCATCGGCACGGGCCCCTACATGGTCGAGACGTGGAACCGGGGCGACAGCATCGTCTTCAAGCGCTTCGACGACTACTGGGGCGAGAAGGCCAAGACCGAGACGCTCGTCTTCCGGTGGAGCACGGAGGGCGCAGCGCGGCTGCTCGAGCTCCAATCGGGCACTGTAGACGGCATCGACAACCCCAGCCCGGACGATTTCGCCACCATCGCGAACGATCCTAACCTCCAGCTCATCATTCGGCCGGCCCTCAACGTCTTCTACATCGGCATGAACAACACCTACGAGCCCTTCGACGACGAGCGCGTGCGCCAGGCCATTGCCATGGGCATCGACCGCGAGCGCATCGTGCGCAACTTCTACCCGGAGGGCTCCGAGGTGGCTTCCCACTTCACGCCCTGCGCCATTCCCAACGGCTGCGCGGGCGAGGCGTGGTATGAGTTCGACCCCGAGCGGGCCCGCCAGTTGCTGGCCGAGGCCGGCTACCCCGACGGCTTCCAGACCAAGATCTACTACCGCGACGTTTTCCGCAGCTACCTGCCCGAGCCCGGCCTGGTGGCCCAGGACATCCAGGCCCAGTTGAAGGAGAACCTCAACATCGACGCCGAGATCGTGGTCATGGAGTCGGGCGCCTTCATCGCCGCGGCCGACGCCGGTGAGCTGGACGGCCTGCACCTGCTCGGCTGGGGGGCCGATTACCCCCACGTGACCAACTTCCTCGACTTCCACTTCGGCGCCGGCGCCTCCAAGCAGTTCGGCGAGAAGTTCCCCGACATCGTGGAGAACTTGCAGAAGGGCGCCCGGATCGCCGACCCCGACGAGGCTCGGCCCTACTACGAGGCCGCCAACAACGCCATCAAGCAGCACGTGCCCATGATCCCGGTGGCTCACGGCGCCTCGGCCGTGGCCTACAAGGCCGACGTGGAGGGCGCCCACGCCAGCCCGCTGGGCAACGAGTACTTCGCCGTCATGGACCCCGGCGGCCGCGACACCTTCGTCTGGATGCAGAACGCCGAGCCCATCAGCCTCTACTGCGGCGACGAGACGGACGGCGAATCCCTGCGCGCCTGCGAGCAGGTGACCGAGTCGCTGCTGGCCTACGAGGTCGGCGGCACGGGCGTGCGGCCATCCTTGGCCACCGCCTGTGAGCCCAACGAGGACTTGACCGTTTGGACCTGCTACCTCCGCGAGGGGGTCAAGTTCCACGACGGCTCCGAGCTGGACGCCAACGACGTGGTGGTCTCCTGGGCCATGCAGTGGGACGCCAAGCACCCGCTCCACAAGGGCAACACCGGCGCCTTCACCTACTTCTCGGCCCTGTGGGGCGGCTTGCTCAACGCGGAGGAGTAAAAGAGGACAACAACTGCGCCGCGGCGGGGCAGGGGGACATATCCCCGCCCCGCCTTTCTCAAGGTGAGAAGCATGATCCGCTACATCGTGCGCCGTGTGCTGGCCGCCGTCCCGGTGCTCTTCGGCGTGCTGGCCGTGACCTTCGCGCTCGCCCGCCTCATCCCCGGCGACCCCTGCACGGCCATGCTGGGCGAGAAGGCGACGCCGGAGGTGTGCGCCCGCTTCAACCGGGAGAAGGGGCTGGACAAGCCCATTCCCGTGCAGTTCGCCATATACGCCCGCGACGTGTTGCGCGGCGACCTGGGCGAATCGCTGCGCTTCAAGCGCCCCGTCACCCAGATCATGGTCGAGCGCCTGCCCATGACCATCGAGCTGGGCCTTGCGTCCATGTTCATCGCCGTCCTGGTGGGCGTGCCGGCGGGCATCCTCTCGGCCATCCGCCAGAACTCCCTCGTGGACGTGCTCACCATGGTGGGGGCCAACGTGGGCGTCTCCATGCCCGTCTTCTGGCTGGGGCTCATGCTGGCCTACGTCTTCGCCCTGCTCCTCAAGGAGACCCCCTTCTGGCTCCCCCCATCGGGCCGGCTCTCGGCCGGCGTGACGCCGACGCCCTTCTACGAGGCCTACGGCTGGAACGTGACCGAGGGCACGGCAACGTATCGCCTTCTGGAATTCTTCGCCAACCTGTACATTTTTAACGCCATCATCACCCTCGACGGTGAGGTGCTCAAGGACGCCATCAAGCACCTGATCCTGCCCTCGGTCGCCCTGGCGACCATCCCCATGTCCATCATTGCCCGCATGACCCGCTCCAGCATGTTGGAGGTGTTGGGGCGCGATTACGTGCGCGTGGCCCGCGCCAAGGGGCTTCCCGAGTGGCGCGTCATCCTCGGCCACGCCTTTCGGAACGCCCTGCTGCCCGTGGTGACCATCGTGGGGCTCCAGCTCGGCACAGTCTTCGGCGGCGCCGTGCTGACCGAGACGATCTTCGGCCTGGCCGGCGTGGGGCGCATTCTCTTCGACGCCATCACCGCCCGCGACTACCCCATCATCCAGGGCTTCACGCTCGCCGTGGCCGTTGGCTACGTGCTCGTCAACCTGCTGGTGGACGTGTCCTACACATTCTTGGACCCGCGCATCCGGTACGAGTAGCATGACTCAGACAGCGACACCGACCGCCATGCCGACCGCCGCCCTGCCCCGCGCGCCCGAGAGCCCGCTGCGGCGCACGGTGCGCCAGTTCATGCGCCAGCGCTCTGCCCTGGTGGGGCTTTTCATCATCGGCACCCTCACGCTGACGGCCATCTTCGCCCCCGTCATCGCCCCTTACGACCCCACCCAAGTGCTCATCGGCGTGGAGGATGTGCGCAAACGGGAGCCACCCTGCATCTACCTGTTGGGATGCCCCCGTGACCGCCCCCAACACATCATGGGCGTTGACGGCAACTTCCGGGACCTCTTCAGCCGCGTGGTCTACGGCGCCCGCGTCTCCCTGCGCGTGGGCTTCCTGACGGTCAGCGTGGCCCTCTTCGTGGGCACGCTCTTGGGCGCCGTGGCCGGCTTCGCCGGCGGCCTCGTGGACGAGCTGATCATGCGAGTGCTCGACGTGCAACTGGCCTTTCCCTCCCTCCTCCTGGCCATCGCCATCGTGAGCGTGCTGGGCCCCGGCCTGATCAACGCCATGCTGGCCATCGCCATTGTCACCATCCCGGCCTACGCGCGCGTCATGCGGGCCAGCGTGTTGGCTGCCAAGGCCGAGGAGTACGTGACCGCCGCCCACGCCATCGGCGCCCGCCCGCTGCGGGTGCTCCTCGTCCACATTTTGCCCAACGCCATCTCCCCCCTCATCGTGCAGGGCACCTTGGGCATCGGCACCGCCATCCTCGACGCCGCGGCCCTCTCCTTCCTCGGGCTGGGCGCCCAACCGCCCACGCCGGAGTGGGGCGCCATGCTCAGCGCCGAGCGAAATCAAGTCTTCAGCGCACCCCATTTGGTCTTTTTCCCCGGCCTGGCTATTATGGTAACAGTGCTGGGGTTCAACCTCCTGGGCGACGGGCTGCGCGACGCCCTCGACCCACGGCTCCGACATCGGTGAGACCATGTCCGCTCGGCAACCTCGTCCCTTCGTGTGGTGGCTGACCGGCTGTTCATTGGCCCTTTGCGTGGGCACGTTTCTGGTGGGCTCCCTCGGCCTGTGGGTGTGGAGCCAACTCCTGTCGCCCACCTTCTTCCCGCCCCGCAGGCCCTTCACCCGGCCCAAAGTCTCCTCGTCAGCGCCACTCGACTTCACGGCCACCGACGTGGAGGGACGCACGTGGCGCCTCGCCGACCTGCGGGGCTCTCCCGTGGTGCTCACCTTCTGGGTCACCTGGTGTCCGCCGTGCCACGAGGAGCTGGCCGACCTCCAGCGCTTGGCCGAGCTCTACCAGGACCAGGGGCTCGTCGTGCTCCTGGTCAACGTGGAAGAGCCGGGCCTTGTCGTGGCCGACTTTCTCCGGGAAACGGGCATTACCCTGCCCAGCCTCCTCGACCAGGGCGAGCTGACCCGCCAGTTCAGCGTGCGCACACTGCCCACCACCGTGCTCATCAAGCCGGACGGCACCTTGGGCGGGCGCATTCTGGGGCGCAGGGGCCCCGCCTACTTGAAGCGCAGTATCGAGAGTATCCTGCTCCCCCCAGACCGGGTGAACGGCCCATGAACACGCCCACCTCCTCCGAGCCTCCCGCGACGGCGGCCCCGCCGGACCGCCTGTTCAGCGCCGCCCAAGCACGCTACGCCGCCGGCGACTTCGAGGGCGCCGCCCATCTCCTGGAAGAAGTCCTCAACAGCGCCCCCCGCCACGTGGAAAGCCTCCTGACCCTGGGACGCATTCACCTGATCGCCAACCGGCTCGGCCCGGCCGTCGTGGTCCTCGAACACGCCCTGGAGAGCGCCGACCGGGATTCCGCCGTCCCAGAGGAGACGGGAGAGGCCGTGCGCCGCGAGCTCGCCTGGGCCCTCTACCGGCTGGACCGCTTCGACGAGGCCGCCCGCCACTTCTTGGCCCTGCCGGGCTACGAGGCCGTGGGCCGCAAGCTGGCCGCCTTCGCCGGCCGCCGGCCCTACCGGGCGGAGGGCACGGGCACGGTGCGCCTGCCCCTGTTGGCCGCCGACCCGGCCCCCTTCGTGCTCCTCACCGTGGGCACCAGGGACCACGTTTTTCTGGTGGACACGGGCACGGGCGAACTCACCCTGGACGTGACCGTGATGGAGGAACTGCGGCTCACCAACTACGGCGTGCGCGAGACCACCTTTGCCTCCGGCCGGCGGGGCCAGGTGATTCAGAGCATTCTGCCGCGCCTGCGCTTGGGCGACCTGCTCGTCGAGAACATCCCCGTCGAGGTCATGGACATTCACTCGCGGGCGCCCCAGATCGCCGGCATCATTGGACTCAACTTCCTGCTCCACTTCCACACCACCTTCGATTACGCCGGCCGGGAGCTGCGCCTAGCCCCTCACACCTCCCCCTTCTCTCCTCCGCCGGGGGCTGTGCGCGTGCCCTGCTCCCTGTTTGAAAGCCACATCCTCGTCGCGCCCGGCGCCGTGAACGAGCACGACACCCTGCTCTGGCTGGCCAGCGGCATGGCCGGCACGGCCTTCACCTGCCCGCCGAGCACCCTGGAACAGGCCCACATTTCGCTCTCCGGCGGGCCCACCATGACCGGCGTCAGCGGCGCCGGCGCCCACGACGTGGTGCCCTTCACCGTTCCCCGGCTCCAACTCGGCCCCCTGAGCCGGCAGGACGTGCCCGCCCTCTTCGGCCTCTTCCTCACCCCCCTCGAGTGGCGGTACGGCGTGCGCATTGGCGGGCTCGTGGGCCACGACTTCCTGCGCCACTACCGCTGGGCTCTCGATCCCCTCTCCCTAACCGCCTGGTTCGAGGAGGAAGACGATGGGTGATCTCAGCGTGCCCCGCGTTCCCCTGCTCGCCGGCCCCACGCCGCTCGTGCGGCTGGAGCGTTTTTCCCGCGCCATCGCGCCCAACGGCCCCACCATCTGGATGAAGCGGGATGACCTGACCCCCCTGGCCATGGGGGGCAACAAGCTGCGCAAGCTGGAGTATCTCCTGGGCGAAGCCCTCGACAAGGGCGCCGACACGGTGATCACGCTGGGCGCGGTCCAGTCCAACCACGCCTGCCAGACGGCGGCCGCGGCCCGCCGCTACGGCCTGGAACCCGTGCTGCTGCTCAAGGGGCCCCGGGCCGTGCCCTCGGCCGGCAACCTGCTGCTCGACCGGCTCTTCGGCGCCACCGTTCTCCTCGACCCCCGCCCGCCTGCCGACTGGGGCGAGCGCGTGGCCGAGGACCTGCGCCGCCAGGGACGCCGTCCGTATCTGATCCCCTACGGCGGCTCCAACGCCACGGGCGCCCTGGGCTACGTGGCCGCCGGCTTCGAGCTGGCCGAACAGCTCGAGGCCCTGGCCCTCAAACCCGTTGAGATCGTGGTCACCTCCAGCAGCGGCGGCACCCAAGCCGGCCTCGTCGTGGCCCACGCCGCCGGCCGGCTTCGCGCGCCCATCTTGGGCATCAGCGTGGACCCGCCCGCCGAGGAGCTGGCCGAAACCGTCCACCGCCTGGCAACGGAGACGGCCCGCCGGGTGGCCTTGCCCCCGCCGGCGCGCCACCACGTGCACGTGACCGACGCCTACGTGGGCCCCGGCTACGCCCAGATGAACGAGGCCACCCGCGAAGCCATTCTGCTCCTGGCCCGCACCGAGGGCGTGCTCACCGACCCCGTCTACACGGGCAAAGCCCTCAGCGGCCTGGTGGACTTGGCCCGCCGTGGCCGCTGGCAACCCGACCACCACGTCATCTTCTGGCACACGGGCGGCCTGCCGGGCCTCTTCGCCTACCCACCCCTGTAATGGCGCCGGCCCCAACGGGTCCGGCCACCACACCCGTGGAGGCGCGAGCTATGAGGCGCACACTCATTCTCATTTTCCTGGCGATTGACGTGGTTCTGGTGGCCGGAGTTGCCCTCTGGGCAGTGGCCCCGGAGTGGATCTTCGCCCCCAGCGTGGTGGCCGTCGAGCCGGCCGACGGGCTCATCGGCCGGGCCGGCACGGTGGAAGTGCTCTTCAACCAGCGCATGGACCGCGCCTCGGTCGAAGCGGCCTTCCGCATCGAGCCGCCAGTCCCGGGCACCTTCGAGTGGCGCCCCGAGGGGCGGGGCGAACGGCTGATCTTCCGCCCCTCGCGTCCCCTGCCCCTGGACCGGCAGTTCACCGTCACCGTGGAGACCACAGCGGCCAACCGCGCCGGCCGCCGCCTGCCCGAACCGCTGACCATCACCCTCCAGACCGGCCAAACCGTCCGCGTTATTGACGTGTGGCCCTCCCCCGGCGCAGACGGCGTTCCCCTCGACACGGGCGTGATGATCCGATTCGACCGCCCCTTGGGCCCGCCGGAGGCCACCGCGCCCATCAGCCCCACCATCACCCTCGAGCCCGCCGTGGCCGCCGCGGGAACGTGGCTGGCGCCCGACTCCTTTGCCCTCCTCCCAGCGGAGCCCCTGCGCCCCGGCACCACCTACAGAGTGCTCGTGAGCCCGGAGCTGAGTGACCGAATGGCCCTGGAACGCCCTTATCAGTGGAGCTTCACCACCCAGGGCGTGCGCGTGGCGGCCGCCCTGCCCTTCGATGGCGCCGAGGAGGTGCCCACCGACGCCCGCGTGACCGTCACGTTCAGCCACCCCGTGCGGCCCCAAGCTGTGGCCCCCTACTTCCAGGTCACGGACGCCCAGACTGAACGGCCCGTGGCCGGCGAGCTGCGCTGGGAGGACCCCGAGGGCGAACGGGGATACAGAACCCTCATCTTCGAGCCGGCCGGCCAGCTCCGGCCCGCCTCCGCCTACCGCGTGCGCCTCGACGCCCCTGGCCCAACGGGCGTGGCCCCCTTCGAGGCCACCTTCGTCACCGTGCCCCCGCTCGCCGTCGAGGCCGTCCAGCCGTCGCCGGGCGCCGAGGGCGTGAGCGTGCGCCCCACGGACACGCTCATCAGCGTGCAGTTCAACCGCCCGGTCGTCCCGCTGGTGGGGCCGGCCCGCCAAGCCCAACTCCCCGTGCCCATTCAGGTGGACCCGCCCCTGCCGGGCGAGGGCGAGTGGCTCACCACGAGCCTCTTCGTCTTCCGGCCGGCCCAGTTCCTGCGCCCCGGCACCCAATACCGCGTGACAGTGCGCGCCGGGCTGACCGACACGCTCGGCCTCTCCCTGGAGTCGCCCTACACCTGGCGCTTCACAACCCTGTCGCCGGCCGTGGAGGCGGTGGAGCCGGACAACGCCGAGGGCCTCATCGGGGCCACGGCCCCCATCACCGTGGTCTTCAACGTGCCGATGGAGCCGTCGAGCACGGCACGGCGCCTCCGCGTCACCTTGGACGAGCTTGACGGCCCGGCCGTGGAGGGCACCGTCGAGTGGCCCGACGCGCGCCACCTGGTCTTCCGCCCCGCTGCTCCCCTGCCGCGCGGGCGCCAGGTCTTCATTGCCGTGTTGGCCGGCGCCCGGGGGCTGGCCGGCGGCGAGCTGCGCGACATCACGGTCGTGCTCCGCGACGTGGCCCCGGTGCCGCGCGTCCTCCGCACACGGCCGGCCGAGGGGGAGCGCCGCGTGGACACGTTCACCACCCTCAACATCGCCTTC
Organism: Ardenticatenaceae bacterium; assembly: GCA_026989095.1. GTDB lineage: Bacteria > Chloroflexota > Anaerolineae > Ardenticatenales > Ardenticatenaceae > WFWG01. The sequence continues at coordinate 33,989 of JALSKA010000170.1, read as the reverse complement.
ACCGTGCCGATGGACGTGAACCAGGACCCGGCCGACTTCATCACCTTCCAGCCGGCCGCCGAGACGGTCTTCGCCAACTGGGACTACACCGACCCCACCACCCTCTACGTTTGGCCGGCCGGCGGCCTGCGCCCCTCGACGGCCTACACCGTGACGGTCGAACCCGGGCTCCGCTCCGCCTTCGGGGACGAGCTGACCGAACCCTACACGTTCACCTTCACCACGGGCGACCTCGCCTCGATGGTGGAGCTTCAGGGGGGGACCTTCCAGGTCAGCACCTACGCCACCATCACCCCCACCCTCCAGGTGATCGCCTACCGCAACGTGGACCGCGTTCGCCTGCGCCTCTACCGCCTGGAGGCCGAGCAGTTCGTCCGGCTGGCGACCGACTGGAAAGCCTGGTACGAGTACGAGGGGGAGACGGCCAAGCTGGCCCGCGAGTGGGTCGTGGACGTGGAGGCACCGCCCAACGAGATCGGGCTCGTCAAGGTGTTCCTCTCCCCCGGGGAAGAGCGCCTGGAGCCGGGCTTCTACTTCCTCGTGGCCGACACGCCCGAGCGCCGCGTCGAACCCTCCCGAAGGCTGATTGTGGCTTCGCCCTACAACCTCCTGCTGAAGCGATCTCCCGCCAACGTGCTCGTCTGGGCCACGGACGTGGCCACCGGCCGGCCGGCCGCGGGACTCCAAGTGGCCGTGTACGCCGCCGTCTCCCAGGGGCGCACCGAGCTTGTGGCCCAAGGCCGCACGGTCGAGGACGGCGTCTTCACCGCCCCGCTGGAGGCCCCGCCGGCCGAAATCTGGCTGCCCTTCCTGGCCGTGGCCCTCGACGAGTCGGGTCAGCCTGTCGGCGCCGTCGTTGACGACTGGAACCAGGGCGCCTCGCCGTGGATGTTCGGCTTCCCCGTTGACCTGAGACCCTTCCGCCACCGCACAGTGGTCTACACCGACCGCCCCCTCTACCGGCCGGGCCAGACCGTCTTCTTCCGGGGCATCGTGCGCGAGGACCGCGACGGCACGTACACCCCGCTGCCCCAGCGGACCGTCACGCTCGCCGTGCGTGACCCCGGCGACGAGGTCGTCTACCGGGCCGAGCTCCCCCTCTCCCCCTACGGCACCTTTGCCGGCGAGATCCAACTGCCCGAGGAAGCCCCGCCCGGCCCCTACGCCTTCGTCGTCGAGGCCCCCGAGCTGGAGGGCCCCGTGGAGGGCTACTTCTGGGTGGCCGAGTACCGCCGGCCCACCTTTCAGGTCACCCTGACGCCCGGCGCCGAGGAGGTGGTGCGGGGGGATCCCCTCACCGTCACCGTCCGGGCCGAGTACTTCTTCGGCGGGGCCGTGAGCAACGCGCCCGTGCGCTGGCGCGTCACGCGCGCCCCCTACGCCTTCTCCCCGCCGGTGCCCGGCTACTGGTCTTGGGACGACGCCGACGACGAGCGGCGATTCTTCGAGATGGGCCAGGAGGGCTTCGACGAGCTGGTCACCGAGGGCGAGGGCACCTTGGACGAACGGGGACACCTGGTTATTGAGGTGCCCACCGCGCCGGCCGATGTCAAGCGCAGCCTGCGCCTCACCGTGGAAGCCGACGTGGAGGACGTGAACGGCCAGGTCGTCAGCGGGCGAACGGCCGTGGTCGTCCACCAGGGGGCCTTCTACGTGGGCCTGCGGGCCGACCAGTTCGTGGGCCAAGCCGGCCGGCCAACTTCCTTCGAGGTGCGCCTGGTGCGCCCCGACGGCTCTCCTTGGGGCGAAGCTCCCGTGGAGCTCACCTTTGCCCGCCGCACGTGGTACAGCGTGCGCGAACAGCGGGAGGACGGGCGCTTCTACTGGACCACGCGCTTCACCGACACGGTGGAGCTCACCCAGACCATCACCGCCGACGCCCAAGGGCGCGCTCAGGTGACCGTGACGCCACAGGCCGGCGGGCTCTACACCCTGTTGGCCCGCGCGTCCGACCCCTCGGGGAACGAGGTGCGCAGCCGCGCGTTCCTCTGGGTGAGCAGCCGGGACTACGTGAGCTGGCGCCAGGCCGACAACCGCGCCCTGGAGCCGGTGGCCGACCGCCCCTCCTACCGCCCGGGCGACGTGGCCCGCATCCTCGTCCCCACGCCGGCCGAGGGCATGATCGCCCTGGTGACGGTGGAACGGGGGCGCATCTACCGGAGCCGTGTGCTGGTGCTGGAGAGCAACAGCGAGACAATCGAGGTGCCCATCACAGCGGACATGGCGCCGGTAGCCTACGTGAGCGTGGTGGCCGTCAAGGGCGCCGGCCCCAACACGCTGCCGGACATCCGCCTGGGTTACGTTGTCCTGAACGTGGAGCCGGTGGAGCAAACGTTGGACGTGCGCGTGACGGCCTCGCCCGGCGGAGCGGTGGCGCCCCGCGAGACGGTCACCTTCACCGTGGAGGTGCGCGACGCTGCCGGCCGGCCGGCCCAAGCCGAGCTCTCGGCCGCGATGGTGGACAAGGCCCTCTTGGCCCTGGCCGAACCGCCCGTCCCCTCGCTGATCCGGGCCTTCTACGGGGAACGCCCCCTCAGCGTCATGACCGGCGGCACCCTCTTCGTCAACGCCGACGCGGTCAACCAGGAGCTGGCCGCCGAGGCCAAGGGGGGCGGCGGCGCCGGCGGACTCTTCCCCTTCGCCGCGCCCCCAATGGTGCGGGAGGAGTTCCCCGAAGTGGCCTTCTGGCGCGCTCAACTGGAGACGGACGAGCAGGGGCGCGTCACCTTCTCCGTCCCACTGCCCGACAATTTGACCACGTGGGTGCTCACCGTCTGGGCCGTGGACCGCGAAACGCGCATTGGCGAGGGCCGATATGAGGTGCGCACGCTCCTGCCCTTCTTCGCGCGGCTCCACGTGCCCCGCTTCCTGGTCGCCGGCGACGAGGCCCTCCTCCAGGCCGTCCTCCACAACACGACCGCCACGGCCCTGGAAGGCACCCTCTCCTTGGAGGCGGACGGCGTGGACATTGTCGAGGCGCCGGCGCCGGGCCCTGTGGCCGTGCCGGCCGGCGGGCGGCGGGTGCTCACCTACCGGGTGCGCGCGCCGGACGCCGTTGGCGGGGAAACTCGGGCCACGTTCCTCCTGCGGGCCACGGCCCCCGGATACGAGGACGCCCTCTCCCTCTCGATCCCCGTCTACCCCGTCAGCGCGCCCGAGGTGGTGGCCACCTCCGGCGTCGTCGGCGAAGGTGAGGAGATCGTGGTGGAGCGGATCGTGGTGCCGCCCAACGTTGACCCAGCCCGCAGCCGCCTGACCGTGGAAGTGGCGCCGTCGTTGGCCGGCGCCACCCAGTCCGCCCTCGATTACCTGCGCACGTTCCCCTACCTCTGCGTCGAGCAGGTCGTCAGCACCTTCCTGCCCAACATCATGGCCTACCGGGCCATCCGGCAGGCCGGCCTCGACCGCCCAGACCTCGAAGCCCCCCTGCAGGAGAACATCGGCGTGGCCGTGCGGCGCCTGGCGGCCACCCAGAACTTGGACGGCGGCTGGGGGTGGTGGGCGGGAGATGAGAGCCACCCCTGGCTGACGGCCTACGCCCTGCTGGGACTGGTGGAGGCCAACCGCGAGGGCACAGCCACGGCCGAGGCCACGGTGGAACGCGCGCGGACTTACCTCGAACGGTGGCTCTTCCGCACCTCCGACCGGGAGGACGTGGAAACCCTGAACACGCGCGCCTTCGTGCTCTACGTGCTCGCGCGGGCCAACGCGCCGGACGTGGGGCGCACGATGCGCCTCTTCGAGCAGCGCGCCCGCCTGGGCGTGGAGGGGTTGGCCTTTCTCGGCCTGGCTCTGGCCGAGTTCGAGGAAGCCGACGCCGGCGCCCGAGCTCAGGGTGTGGCAGAGCTCCTGGCCAGCCGGGCCATGTTGAGCGCCACCGGCATCCACTGGGAGGAAAGGGCACCGACGGCCTCCACCATGAGCAGCAGCGTGCGGGCCACTGCTCTGGCCGTGGCCCTCCTGGCCCGCGTGGACCCGGCACACCCCTTCCTGCCCCAGGCCGTGCGCTGGCTCATGGCTGCTCGCCAGGCCGAACACTGGTTCACCACCCAGGAGACGGCGTGGGCCGTCATGGCGCTGACGGACTTCATGGTGGCCACCCGTGAGCTGGAGGCCGACTTCGCCTACCGGGTGACGCTCGGCGACGAGGTTGTGGCCGAAGGGCGCGTCACGCGCGAGAATGTGGTGGAGACTCAACGCTTGGAGCTCGGCGTCGAAGGTCTCGGGGAGGCTGTGAACCAGCTGGTCTTGGCCCGCCTGCCCTCGGCTGAGGGGCAACCGGCCCGGGGCAGGCTCTACTATGCCGTGTGGCTGCAGGCGTTCAGCCCCGCAGAGGAGATCTCGCCACGCGTTGAGGGCATCAGCGTGGCCCGCCGGTATGAACAGGTGGACCCCCTCACGCTCCGGCCCACGGGCGCCCCCGCCGAGACGCCGAGCGTGGGCGATGTGGTGCTGGTCCGCCTGACCGTGATGGCGCCCAACGACCTTTACTTCTTCGCGCTGGAGGACCCCCTGCCCGCCGGCCTCGAGGCCCTCGACCCCAGCCTGCTGACGACACCGGCGGCTGCGGGCGATCTCTCCCTCCTGCCGGCCGAGATGGCCGATTTCCGCTCCCGCTTCTGGTTCGATGGGTGGACCCGCCGGGAGATCCGCGACGAGAAGGTGGTGCTCTTCAGCACCTTCCTGCCCAAGGGTACGTATGAATACACCTACCTGGCGCGCGTGACCACGGCCGGCACCTTCACGGCCCCGCCGGCCTGGGCCTATGAGATGTACCGTCCCGAGGTCTACGGCCGCAGCGCCTCACAGCGCTTCACGGTAGCGCCGTAGCGAGGGTGGGTACGCGATGGGGGGCAGATGGGCCTCGATTTGGGCCCTCTGAGCCTCTAACCACGGCGGCAGGATGAGGGCTTCGCCCAAACGGGCCGCGTCCTCGTCCACGGCGAAGCCCGGGCCGTCGGTGGCCAGCTCGAAGAGCAGGTGGCCCGCTGGCGTGGCGGACGAATTTTCAAAAAAGGGCTTGAAATCTGGTACAACATCTGGTATACTTGCGGCAACACCGGGAGCTCGTGCGCCGTACACGCACTCATTTTCCCTACCACGGACGGTGACAGGACACCTTGCCCCATGACCGGACATCCGCCATCGCCCGTGCAGTCCCCACCAGGCCGGCACAGCAGCGCGCGTCGGTCCCGGCAGACCGTTGTCCGGCCCCGAGTGCACCGTGGCGTTCCCCCACCCCACACTTTCAGCCAGGAGTTGGTGTTATGTCCACCGAGCTGAACGCACAGGCACTCCACCTCCTCCGCGAACGGGCCGCCCGACGTGGGGGCTACGTGACGCCGCAGGATGTGGCTCGAGTGATCCCCGCCTCCGCGACCGACCGGCGTGTCAGGAAAACCGTGGCCGAAGCGTTGGCCCGTCAAGGGATCGTCCTGGTGTGCGATCACGCTCCCTCTCGTCCCCCGGCCTCGTCGGCGTCTTCCGAGGAGGAACATCTCCCGTGTGCCGGCCGGGAAGGGATGGACGGAGAGGACCCGCTGGCCATTTACCTCCGGGACATCAGCCGCGTGCCCCTCCTCACCCGTGAGGAGGAACTGGAGCTGGCCCGGCGCATCGAGGCCGGCCGGCTGGCCGCCCAAGAGCTGGAACAGGGCGGCCCCCATGCCCCCGACGTGGAGCGCGCCCTGCGGCACCACGTGGAGGAGGGCAACCGGGCCCGCCACAGCTTGATCTCGGCCAACTTCCGCCTGGTGGTGAGCATCGCCAAGAAATACGTGGGGCGTGGTGTCTCCTTTCTGGACCTCATCCAGGAGGGGAACATCGGGCTCATGCGGGCCGTTGAGAAGTTCGACCACCGCAGGGGCCACAAGTTCAGCACCTACGCCACCTGGTGGATTCGCCAATCCATCACCCGGGCCATTGCCGAACAGGGGCGCACCATTCGGGTGCCCGTCCACATGTGGGAGCGCATGAGCCTCGTGGCCCGCGCGCGGCAGGAGCTCGTACAACGCCTGGGCCGAGAGCCCTCGCCGGAGGAGATCGCCCAAGAGACCGGCCTGTCGGTCAAACACGTCCGGGATGCCCTGCGGGTGGACCAGCTTCCCCTGAGCTTGGAGGGCGAGCTCAACGACCAGGAGCGCACCCTGGGAGACCTCCTCGAGGATTCGGAGACGCGCTCGCCCGTGGACGTGGCCGCCTACGAACACCTCCGCCGCCAAGTCGAGGAAGTCATTGGGGCCCTACCTCCCCGCGAGGAGTGGGTGCTGCGCCTTCGCTTTGGCCTGCGCACCGGCCACGCCCACACGTTGGAGGAAATCGGCCAGAAGTTCGGCGTCACCCGGGAGCGCGTGCGGCAAATCGAGGCCCGCGCCCTCAAGAAACTCCGCCACCCGCGGAGGGCCCGCAAGCTGCGGGGGTACCTGGAATGAGCCGAGCTTGCCACGATGCGAAACGCCCCTTCAGAATGTGGAGTGGGACTTGACGGGAGCCACGAGTTGCCATAAGATATGCCCAATCTCCCACCACCAAGGCGGCGATCCATTCGGTCATCACCCGTGGTCGTTGGCCGCCACACCCAAACGTCGGACGCAGGGGTGCTGTCGAGGACGCCGACAGACGGCGTTCGTCCGCGGAACCAACACCACAGCCTGCCATCCTCCGAGTCGCCGTCGTGTGCCCGACCTGGAACTGTGGAAGCCAAACAGGGACGAAGAAGTCACAGCCCGCATACCGGTCGAACGCCCGGCCCCTGCCGTTGGCGTTCTTTTTCCGCCTTTTCCAGGCCATCACCGTGAGCACGCGCCCGAGCCGCACGGGGTGCGGTTTGGCAGGCCGGTCTCCACAGAGTACGCCCCGCTCCGACGGGGCCAAGAAAGGGGGGATGCCTAGCGCACGATTCCAAGACGTGGTGAGCCGTCGGTTGACCAAATTGGATTGAAACACGGAGGAGGAGAGCGTATGAGCACGCGCCGACTGGCGACGGTGACCATTTTCATGGTCATGGTTCTCATTTTGGCCGCCTGTGTGGGACGCCGGCAGGCGTTCGAGTGTGATGACCCCATCGGCTGTGTCGAAGTGCCCCCAGGAGAGCCCATCAAGATCGCGGCCCTCCAGGCCATCAGCGGCGCCGTGGCCAGCTTGGGCACTGACCAAGTGCGCGGCGTCGAGATCGCCATCGACGACCGGGGCGGCGAACTGCTCGGCCACCCCATTGACCTCACCGTGGAGGACGACCTCTGCTCGGCCGAGGGCGGCACCACGGGCGCCCAGAAAATCGTCTCCGACCCCCAGGTGATCGGCATCATCGGCACCAGTTGTTCGGGCGCCGCCGTGCCGGCCTCACAGATCATGTCCGAGGCCGGGCTTGTGATGATCTCCGGCTCCAACACCTCCCCCTTCCTCACCTCCTTGGGCGGCGAGAAGGGGAACGCCTGGCAGCCCGGCTACTTCCGCACGGCCCACAACGACGAGGTCCAGGGGGCGGCCGCGGCCAACTTCGCCTACAACGAGCTAGGCGTGCGCAAGGCGGCCAGCATCCACGACGGTGACCCCTACACCCAGGGGCTGGCAATGGTCTTCAACCAGGTCTTCGAGGAGCTGGGCGGCGAGATCGTCATGGCCACGGCCGTGAACAAGGGCGACACGGACATGCGCCCCGTGCTCACGTCCATAGCCGCCGCCGGTGCCGAGCTCGTCTTCTTCCCCATCTTCCAGCCCGAGGGTGACTTCATCGTCCTCCAGTCCAAGGAGATCGAGGGCTTCGAGGGGGTCTACCTGATGGGCGCCGACGGCCTCCTCTCCGACACCTTCGTGGAGTCCGTGGGCGAGCAGGGCAAGGGCATGTACTTCTCCGGCCCCGCCTCCCCCGAGGGCCCCGAATACGACGAGTTCGTGCGGAAGTACGAGGAGAAGTACGGCGAGAAGCCCATCCAAGCCTTCCACGCCCACGCCTACGACGCGGCCAACATGCTCTTCAAGGCCATCGAGGAAACGGCCGTGGTCCAGGATGACGGCACGGTCTACATCCTGCGCCAGAAGTTGCGCGATTACCTCTACAACCTCAAGAACTTCCAAGGGCTGACGGGCACGCTGAGCTGCAACGAGTTCGGCGACTGCGCCGATCCCAAGATCACCGTGGTCCGCCTGGACGATCCGGCGGCCGGCATCGAGGGGCTGCGCAAGAACGTGGTCTTCGTCTACGAGCCGTAAACGGCCCAGATGGAGGAACGCGCGGGCGCGGGGAGCTCCCGCGCCCGCTGCTCGCCCTTGGATTGAAATTCAGGGTCTTTGTGTTCGCACGTTTCTCCTCCCATTGTATTTTTTGTTCGACAGCTCGTTTGGCATTTTCGCTTCATGAATAGAGTGTGAAGGAGCAAGATAATCATGCAACGTGCGCTTCCACAACAGATTTCAGACCGGTTCAACTTCGCGGCCGGCGTCATCTGGGCCCTGCGCGTCATCGTGGCCGCGATCGTGGTCTGGGGGGCGGTGAGCACGCTCACCTCCGGCTTCTATTCCGCCTCCCAATGGCGCGATTTGTTCATCTTCGGGCTCGCCCAAGGTGGGGTCTACGCCCTCATCGCCCTGGGCTACACGATGGTCTACGGCATCTTGGGCTTCATTAACTTCGCCCACGGCGAAGTCTTCATGAGCGGCATGATGATCGGGTACTTCGTGGCCGACTATCTCAACGAGGCCGGCATGTGGAACGGCAACCCCGTCCTGGCCCTGCTCATCGTGCTGGTTGTCTCCATGCTCACGTCCACCGGCGTGGCCGTGCTGGTGGAGCGCATCGCCTACCGCCCCCTGCGGGAGTCACCCCGCATCGTGCCCCTCATCACCTCCATCGGGGCCTCCTTCTTCATTCAGTACGCCTTCCGCGGCCTCTTCGGCGCCGGCGTCAAATCCTACCCCCGCATGGAGGCACTTCAGGGGGCCATCACGGTCCTTGGGGTGCGCATCCTCAAAGTCCACGTGCTCGTCATCGTGGCAGTCTTCATCATGATGGGACTCCTCTACTGGTTCGTGGAGAAGACGCGCATGGGCAAGGCCATCCGCGCCGTGGCCGAGGACAAGGAGATCGCCGCCCTGATGGGCGTGGACATCGACCGCGCCATCGTCATGACCTTCGCCATCGGCGGCATGATGGCCGGGGCGGCCGGCCTCCTCTACGCCCTCGTCTTCAACCAGGTCTTCTTCTTCTCGGGCTTCCTGCCCGGCATCAAGGCGTTCACCGCCGCCGTGTTGGGCGGCATCGGCAACATCGTGGGCGCCATGCTCGGCGGCATTGTGTTGGGGATTGTCGAATCCGTGGGGCCCATCCTGATCCTGAGCGGCTTGGGCATCCCGGCACCCCACCAGTTGAAGGACGTGGTGGCCTTCACCGTGCTGGTGCTGGTCCTGATCTTCCGGCCCAAGGGCCTGTTGGGCGAGCGGCTGGCCGAAGAGCGAGACTGAGGTAGAGAGTGTGAGGTGAGCCAACGATGGCGGAAATTGCACCGGTTCCCGAAAAAGCCCCTGTGATCGAAGATGTGCGGCTCAAGGCCCCTGAAGTGAGCCTGGAGCGGGCTGCCAAGCTGGGCGGCGTGGCCGGCATCGTGGCCGTCTTCGTCTCCGCCAACGGCATGGTCCAAGCCTTCGCCGAGCGGGACATCATCAGCGGCGTGCTCAGCATGGGATATACCCTTCTCTTCCTCGTGCCCCTCATCATGGCCTACTTGGCCGCCCGAGAGCCGCCCGTGCTCGAGGGGTTCGAGGCGCCCGAGAAGGGCCCCCGCAACGTGCTTGCCGGCCTCATCGTGGGCGCGTTGACCGGCCTCATCATGGCCATCTTCGTCCTCGTGGCCTCGGCCGTGGACATGCGCCGCGTTTTCATCAACATCTCGCCCCAACTGTTGGAGCTGCTCACCTTCGGCCAAGGCATGGGCGGGCTCGTCTTCCTGGTGGGCGGGTGTCTGCTCACGGGCGCCGTGGGCGGCCTCATGCAACTCGCGGAGGGGCGATGGCGCCGGGCCCTGTGGGGCGCCCTGGCCTGGACACTGCTCATCGGGCTGTTGGAGGTGATTGTGGCCCAGCTCTTCCGCGGGTTGGGCTTGGGCTTCCTGAGCCCTCTCTTTTACGCCGGCACCGGCGGGCTCACCCCCTTGGGCACGGCCGTTGTCTTCGTGTTGGCCTTCCTGTACTACTGGAGCGTCGTGCCCAAGGTGGACATGTGGCAGCGGCGCTACGCCCACATGCCGGCCGAACGACAGCGCTCCGTGCGGCTGAGCCTGACGGTGGCAGCCGTCCTCCTGGTGGCCATCTTGCCCCAAGTGTTGGGCCCCTTCGTGAGCGAGGTGCTCGACTTGGTGGGCATCTTCCTGCTCATGGGGCTGGGGCTCAACATCGTGGTGGGCTTCGCCGGCCTGCTCGACTTGGGCTACGTGGCCTTCTTCGCCGTGGGCGCCTACACCACGGCCATTCTCACCTCGCCGGCTTCGCCCCGCTGGTCCCCGGAGATGAGCTTCTGGGCAGCGCTTCCCTTCGTGATCCTGGCCGCCGCCCTGGCGGGCATCATCGTGGGCACGCCGGTGCTGCGCATGAGGGGAGACTACCTGGCCATCGTCACCTTGGGCTTCGGCGAGATCGCCCGGCTCCTGCTCCTCTCCGACTGGCTGCGCCCCGTCTTCGGAGGCGCCCAGGGCATTCTCAAGATTCCCACCCTCTCCATCGGCCCCATCGTCTTCCGCACGCCGGTGGACATGTTCTACCCCATCGTGGGCTTCTGCCTGGTGGCCGCCTACATCTCGTGGAAGCTGAAGAACTCGCGCATTGGCCGGGCGTGGATGGCCATGCGCGAGGACGAACAGGTGGCCGAGGCCATGGGCGTTGACATTGTGGAGATCAAGCTCAAGGCCTTCATCGTGGGCGCTGTCATCGCCAGCTTCGGCGGTGCCCTCTTTGCCACCAAAATCGGCTCAGTCTTTCCCCACAGCTTCTCCCTGTTGGTCTCCATCACCGTGCTGGTGTTGATCATCGTGGGGGGCTTGGGGAACATTCCCGGCGTCGTGGTGGGCACCTTGGCCCTGGTGGGCCTGCCCGAACTCCTGCGCGAGTTCCAGGAATACCGCCTGCTGGCTTACGGTGTCCTGCTCATCCTGATGATGCTCTACCGCCCCGAGGGGCTCCTGCCGAGCAAACAGTGGGTGCGCGAACTCCACGAGGAGGAGCTGATGCAAGACGCTTGGCTCAAAATGGAAGAGGACCGCCGGCGGGCTCAAGCCCAGGCAGCCCAGGGCGACCTGCCGGCGCGGCCGGAGGAGGCGTGACCATGGCCCTGCTCGAAGTGCGCGGCCTCTCCAAAGACTTCGGCGGCCTGCGGGCCATTGACCACTTGGACTTCCACGTGGAAGAGGGGGAGATCGTCAGCGTGATCGGCCCCAACGGCGCCGGCAAGACCACGCTCTTCAACCTGATCACCGGCCTCTTCCAGCCCGACGAGGGCGAGATCATCTTCGACGGCCACAACCTGGTGGGCCTGCGCCCGGACCAGATCACACGCTTGGGCGTGGCCCGCACCTTCCAGACCGTGCGCCTCTTCTTCAACATGACCATTTTGGAAAACGTCATGGTGGGCCTGCACGGCCGTACCCGGTCGGGCATCCTGGACACCATCCTGAGCCTGCCCCGCCAACGGGAGGAGGAGGAGTTCATCCGCCAACAGGCCATCGAGGCCCTCTCCTTCTTCGGAAAGCGGCTTGTCGGCTTCCGGCTCAACCAGCCAGCCTTCGTCCTCTCCTACGCCAACCGCCGGCGCCTCGAAATTGCCCGGGCCATGGCCACGGGGGCCAAACTCCTCCTGCTGGACGAGCCCACGGCCGGCATGAACCCGCGTGAAACCCTGGAGCTGACCGAACTCATCGGCCGGCTGCGGGACGAGAAGGGGTACACCATTGTCCTCATCGAGCACGACATGCGCGTGGTCAAGGGAGTCTCCGACCGCGTGGTGGTGCTCGACTACGGGCGCAAGATCGCCGAGGGCGACTACGAGGAGGTAGCCCACAACGAGCGCGTGCTGGAAGCTTACCTCGGCAGAAAGGCGGTGCGATCGGCATGAGCGGCAACAACCACCACCCGGTGCTCCAACTGAAGAACATCAACACCCACTACGGGCCCATCCACATCCTGCGCAACATCAACATCGAGATCTATCCCGGCGAGATCGTCTGTCTCCTGGGCGGCAACGCCAGCGGCAAGACCACCACATTGCGCACCATTCTGGGCATGGTGCGCCCCTCCGCCGGCGAAATCTACTTGGACGGCGAGCGCGTGGACGGCCTGCCCACCACGGAGATCGTCAAGCGGGGCATCTCCATGGTGCCCGAGAACCGCCGGCTCTTCAAGCGGATGACGGTGTTGGAGAACTTGGAGATGGGCGCCTTCCTGCGCCACGATCAGGACGGCATCCGCGAGGACTTGGAGCGGATCTTCGAGCTCTTCCCCCGCGTCAAGGAGCGGCTGCACCAGAAGGCCGGCACCTTGAGCGGCGGCGAACAGCAGATGGTGGCCATCGGGCGCGCCCTCATGTCCCGGCCCAAGGTGCTCCTGATGGACGAGCCCTCGATGGGATTGGCCCCCGTGCTGGTGGAACAGACCTTCGAGATCATCCAGCAGATCAACCAGCACGGCACGACCATCTTCGTGGTCGAGCAGAACGCCAACATGGCCCTCTCCATCGCCCACCGCGGATACGTCCTCCAGACCGGCCGCATCGTCCTCGCGGACACGGCCCAGAACTTGCTCCACAACGAGATGATGCGCCAAGCCTACTTGGGCGAAATGTGAACCCACGGACGGCCGGGGCGGCGTCTCTCCATCCCCCCGCCGGCCCGGCCTCCCCATCTTCGTCCACGCCATCAAGTCTCACCCTCATTTTAGCCTTTTTTCATCATCCTCTCATGTTGACCCTGTAGAGTAAAGAAGGGCGTGGCCCTTGCGTTACAAGGCTGAGGCCGGCAGCGGTGCTCCTGAAACCGACAGAGCGGGCCGAAAGAGCGAAACTCAGCAACCCCACATTCACAGGAGCGGTATGAGTACACAGGGCACATCCCCGGCCGAAGAACGTTGGGGCCGCCGGCTCTGGTGGTGGATGCCGCCGGCGCTGTTGATCGTTGCCCTGGCCGTTCTCCTGGTGAACAACAGGTTCCTGTCAGATGTGGAGCGGCCGCTCCGGTGGCGCGCCGACGGCCGGCAGCCCGTCGTCCAGGCCGGCGTGGCCGGCCCACTGCCCGTCACGGGGCACGGTGACCTGGAAGGCCGGCTCCGCCGCGCCCTGGCCCACTTGGTCGTGGAGCGGCGCGACGCCAACGGCCGCACGGTCGTGGCCAGCGGCTCAGGCCTGGTGTGGGACACGTTCGGACACGTGGTGGTGCCGGCCCAACTGGTCGGCGATGTCTCACGGGTGGAGGTCATCCTGGCCGACGGCAAGGCTGTGGCGGCCACCGTGGTGGGCGCCGACGCCGCGACCAACGTGGCCGTCGTTCGGCTGGCCACGCCGGCCGGCAGCATCGCCCCCCTTCCGCCGACACAGCACAGGGAAGAACAGGAACAGACCGTCTCAGTGGTGTGGAACATGCCCGACGGTTCTCTCGTCATACAAGAGGGGCGTGTGATTGAAGTCGGGCGCCTGCTGCCCGTCGGCGCCCAGCAGACGGGCTTCGGCGTGAGCTATGTGGCCCTGCCCGACGTGCTCAAGGTCGAGCTCGCCGAGCCCATTGCCGGCAGCATCCGGGGCGCCGTGGTGGTGGACGGCCTCGGGCGCCTCGAGGGGCTGGTGTTGCCCCTCTCCGACCACCCGGGCATCGTCTACGCCGTGCCGGGGCGCCTGATGGCCCGCGTCGTGGACGGGCTGGTGCGCCAGGGCACCTACCGCCACCCGTGGCTGGGCATCAGCGGCCAGACCATCACGCCGGCGCTGGCCCAAGCCCTCGGCCTGCCGGTGAGCTCGGGCGTCCTGGTGCTCTCGGTCTTTCCGGGCAGCCCGGCCGACGTGGCCGGCCTGCGGGGCAGCTCGGCGCTGGTGCGGGTGAACGAACGCCTCCTGTACACGGGGGGCGACGTGATTACCCACGTGGACGGATATCCCGTTGGCAGTGTGGGCGATCTGATTCGGTATTTGGTCTACCGCACCCAGGTGGGCCAGCAGGTCACCCTAACCGTAGTGCGGGAGGGAGAGCCGGTGAGCGTCAAAGTAAAGGTGGGAACCCGCCCCGACGTGCCCATTTTCGACTGAGCCGGCACGTTTATTTCCGTACACCCTGCGGTGCACCACCAACAGGTGAAGGCAGCAGACGTCAAGTCTCTCGAAACATGAGGTGATGCGTGATGACGGTGCACGAGCACGAGAAGGACATCCTGGAGCGCACGTGGCAGCCAACGGGCAGCCTGGACGAGATGGACACGGACAACCTGGTGGCCCTCTACCTGCGCGAGGGCGGGCGCCACAAGCTCCTCTCCCGCGAGGAGGAGCTGGAGCTGGCCCGCATGTGGCGGGCCGCGCGTGACGCCCGCGATCGGCTGGCGCGCGAGGGCGATCTCCTCGAGGAGCAGGAGCGGGCCGAGCTGGAGGAAGTCATCAAGCGGGGCGAGCTGGCCCGCCAGCGCCTCATCCGGGCCAACCTGCGCCTGGTGGTCAGCGTGGCCGCGCGCTACCGGGGGTACGGCGTGCCCCTGGCCGACCTGATTCAGGAGGGCAACATGGGCCTGATGCACGCCATCGACAAGTTCGACCCCGAGCGCGGCAACAAGTTCAGCACCTACGCCACCTGGTGGATCCGCCACGCCGTGGGCCGCGCCATCGCCGACCAGGGGCGCACGATTCGCCTGCCGGTTCACATGGCCGAGAAGATCCGCAAGGTCAAGGAGACGGCCTTCCGCCTGGCCCAGGAGAGCGGCGCGGAGCCCACCATGGCCGAGATCGGCGCCGAGCTCGACATGCCGCCCGAGAAGGTGGAGCAACTGCTCCGCTTCGCCCAGCACCCCATCTCCTTCGAGGCGCCCATCGGCGACGAGGAGGATGACGCCACAGTGGGCGACTTCCTGCCGGACGAGGAAAGCCAGGCGCCCTACGAGAGCCTCATGGGCAACGCCCTGCGCGAGGAGCTGAGCGAGGCCCTGTCCACGCTCACCCCGCGCGAGGTGAAGATCCTGAAGCTGCGCTACGGCCTGACCGACGGCCGCGAGCACACGCTCGAGGAGGTGGGTCAGAAGTACGGCCTCACCCGCGAGCGCATCCGCCAGATCGAGAAGGAAGCCCTGCGCAAGCTGCGTCACCCCAGCCGCAGCCGCAAGCTCCGCGCGTATCTCTCCTGAGCGCGCGCCGCGCGGGGCACCTGCCCGACGCCACCCTCAACCTTCCCCAAGGCCACAGGGGCCCGGCACGAGCCGGGCCCCTTGCCATCCTCTCCCGCTTGATTTGCGCCGCGCCGGCAGCTCACGGCGCCGGGCGAACCGCGCGCAACTGGGCCACGTCGTCGGGCGACAGGGCTCCCGGGGAGCCCTCGGGCACGGGCGGGTAAGCGCTCAGCGCCTCTTCCTGGGAGGGAGTGAAGCCCGGCGGGTAGGCCACGTCGAGAATGCGGGTGTGGTTGATGTCCTCGGGCCCGCCGCCCAGGCGCCACTGGGCCGGCTCGGGCTCCACGTCCCGCACGCGCCAGACGCCCGGCGCGGGGAAGCCCTCCTGGCTGAGCACGACTGCCAAGTACCCCCACTCCGACGGGACCAGTTCCTCGGGAGCAAGCCCCAGGGCGTCGGCCAGGATGCTCTTGGCCACGCGGACGGTGATGCGCCTGCGCGCCGGGTCGGTCACGATGTCGAGGGCGTCGGGAGGGCCGGCGGCCTCCGGGCCGGCCTCGCCGGGCACGAAGAGCCCGGGCGTCCACCCCTCGGCCCAGAGGGCCACATCCCACTCCTCGCCTTCCGGCAGGGCGGCATTTCGGCCCGGCAGGAGCAGGCGGGCTCCCCCCGGTTTGGCGTCGATGTAGATGTCCACGGTGTGAATGCCCATGCCGTTGGGCGCGCCCCAGGCATTGTTGAGCCCCCCTCGGGTGGTGATGTGGAAGATGAGGTTCTTCTCGTCCTCGGCCACGGCGAACTCGGTGATGTCATAGGCGCCCGGCGTGAAGACGGGGTCGAGGGGGTAGGTGTAGGTGCCAGGGCCGTAGTCATCCCCCTCCGGATCGGCAACGGTGAGGATGGGCGTGGTGAGCCCCAAGTCGGGCACGGTGATCTGGAGGGGCCCTCCGGCCGGCAGTCGCAGAAGCTCCCCATCAGGCCCCACGCCGACCACGACCCGCAGGGTGAAGCGGGCGCCGGCGTCGGGCGTGCCGATGACGGCGTAGGGCAAGGCCAGCTCGAGCACCGTGTCCCGCGCGGCCGCCGGGAGCTCCACGTCCTGCCGGGGCGTGTACGCCCCCCGGCTGTCGGAGACGAAGTAGGTGGCGCGGGCTTGGCCGCCGGCCACGACCACCTCCGCCAGGGCGTTGGCGCCGAAGCCCAAGGGTCTCTGGGGATCGCCGCCGGCGAGCTCGGCGCGGGTGAAGAACGCTTCCTCGCCGGCGGCCGGCAATCCCAGGTAGACGCCCACGCGCACCTCGTCGCCCACCTGAGCCCAGGGGCGCTCGGCGTCGAGCCGCAGGTAGAGGGTTCGGGCGTCGAAGCCGTACCGGAGCTGTGCGACCACCCCGCCGGCCTCAGCCTCCTCCTGGAAGAGGCCGGCTTCCTCCCATTCCCCCTCCTTCACAACGCCGTCCACGTCCGGGGCGATGAGGGCCTCGGCGGCCTTCTGGGGGAAGAGGGGCTCCTCTGGGATGATGGGCACCCTGAGGAATGGGGGCACGGGCGCGCCCACCAGCTCGTAGACCCGCGCCAGGGTGCGCCGGAACTGGAGGTCGAAGGCCGCGTCGTCGCCGCTGTTCTGGTCGCGGCCGTACCACCAGAACCAGTCGCTGCCCTCGGCCGCGTAGATGGCCTCCATGACCTCGGCCGCCGTGGCCTCGTCGAGGCGGCCGAGCCGGCGGGCGGCGAAGGCGCGCACGCGGCCCAAGTAGCTCCAGGCGCGGTTCTCCTCCTCTTCCCCAATCCAGGTGGTGTAATCGGGACGAATCCACGAGCCGGCCCAGAGATCCTCGAGGAGGGGCTGGTCGGGGTAGCGGGCGATGAACTCGGAGGGCGTGGTGGTGACAATCACTCCCTCGGCCTGGGCCTCCTCGAGGAGGCGGTACATGGTGTGGAGGAAGGTCTTGCCGTCGTTGTCGTAGTTCTCCCAGGCGTTCTCGCCGTCCAAGATGACGCTGACGAGGAAAGGCCCTTCTTCGTCCCGGGCCATCAGCTCGTCGCGGATGAGGCGCAGCCGGCGGACGAAGTCTTGGGCAGCAGCCGTGCCCGACATGCCGCTGTAGGTGAAGCCCACCTTGTCGCTCAGGAGCTTGTCGCGGAAGAGGACGTAGACCTCGCCGTTGCGGCTGGTCACCCGGTAGGGGCGGTAGAGGGCCGCCGGGTCCCGCACGAGCTCGCGGGCATCACGGGAGAAGCCGCCGCGCCCCAGGCTGCGGGCCAACACCTCTTCGTCGCTGGCCATCCAGCGCACGCCGGCGCCGGCCACGATGCCCACGATTTCCTGGGCCACCGCCCCCTCGGCCGGCCACATGCCGGCCGGCTTTCGGCCAAAGGTGGCCTCGTAGAAGGCGATGCCCTTCTCCACCTGGGCAATGGCGTCCACGCCGTAGGCGAAGCGCGGGGGCAGGGGGAGGTCGGGCGTGGCCTCGCGCGCCAGGTTGGTGTCCAGGAGGAGGGGCAGGATGGGGTGGTAGAAGGGGGTGAAGGTGATCTCAATGCGCCCCTCGTCCTGAAGCCGGCGGTGGAGCGGAATGACCTCCTCCACCAGCCGGCGGTGGGCGGCCAGGACCGTGGCCTTGTCCTCCTCGGAGAAATTGCGCCCCCGTCGGACGAGCTCGTCCAGGGGAGGTTGGGCCAGCCAGTCGGGATCAGTCCAAGCCAGGTTGAAGAGCACCTGGAGGTCGCGCCAGGTCTGCGTGTCCCAGGAGGGCCACGAGGCGCGGTCGTCGGCGATCTCCTGGTAGCGGGGAAAGCGGGCCACGATCTTGGGGTTGATGTCGAAGAAGCGGGCCTGGATGAAGGCTTTGTCCTCGTCGGTCAGCCGGTCGGCGGGAATGAGCGTGTAGGCCTCGTAGAGGTCTTGGGCGCCGGCCTCCAGGTCGCGCAGTTGGCGCAGGAGGGAGGGCGTCAGGTTAAAGGTGACGCGGATGGAGGGATACTGCTCCAGGATGGCGGCCATGTCCACGTAGTCCTTGGCGGCGTGGAGGCGCACCCAGGGTTTCTGGTAGAGGCCGGTGTCGGGGTCCTTGAAGTAGAGGGGCTGGTGTTGGTGCCAGATGATGGCCACGTAGAGGGGCGCCCCGGCCCCGCCGCCGGCCGTGGGGCTGCTTGCGGGCGCGGCGGCGGCCGCGGGCGTCGGGGTCGGCGTCGGCTCGGCGGTCGGCGTCGGCGAAGGGGTGCCGCGACGGCAGGCCAGCAGCGCGGCCAGCAAGAACGCGGCCACCAGGGCGGCCTTCCGAAAGCTGTCCCACCTCGAATCGAACACGTTCATCCCTTGACCGCCCCCCTGGTCAGGCCGCCGATGATGTAATCCTGGAGCACCAAGTAGACCAGCACAATGGGAATGGCGCCGATCGTCGCGCCGGCCGCGAAGACCCCCCACTTTTGGGTGAACTGGCCGCTGATCAACTGGTAGAGCCCCACCGCAAGGGTCATGGTGTCACGGTCCTTGAGGATGATGCTGGCGAGCACGTAGTCGGAGTAGGTGCCGATGAAGGTGAGAATGCCCACCACGGCCAGGATGGGGCGCACCAGGGGGAAGATGATGTGAACGAAGATCTGGCGGTCGTTGGCCCCGTCGATGCGGGCCGATTCGTCCAGGTCGCGCGGCACGGCGTCGAAAAAGCCCTTCATCAGCCAGGTGTTGATGCCCAGCGCGCCGCCCAAGTAGGCCAGGATGAGCCCGCCGTGAGTGCCCAACCCCAGGGAGGGGATGTACATGCCGATCTGTTGCAGGAGCAGGAAGATGGCCACAATGGCCAGGAAGTTGGGGAAGACCTGGATCAACAGGATGGTGAGCAGCAGGCTGCGCCGGCCGGCAAAGCGAAAGCGGGAGAAGGCATAGGCGGCCAAGGCGCTGATGAGCACGGCCAGCGCGGAGGTGATAGTCGAGACCTTGATGGAGTTGAGCATCCAGCGCCCAAAGGGTTGGACCGGGTTGGCGAAGAGCTGGCGGTAGTTCTCCAACGAGGCGTTGGGCGGGATCAGGGCCTGCTGCGCCAGGGAGTTGCGCGGGTCGAGGGAGGCCGAGAAGACCCAGGCGGCCGGGAAGAGGGCGTAGAAGACGAGCACCAGGGTGAGCGCCCAGCGGGCCAGGCGGATGAGCTGGCGCCGTTGCCTGCGCGACAGGGTGCCGTTCACCTGTTCAAACATGTTCCGACACCTCCTCCCACATGCGCGTGTAGCGGAAGTTGAAGAGGGTGATGGCCGCCACGATCAGGAAGATGATGATGGTGATGGCCGCCGCGTAGCCGTAGTCCTTGCCCCCGCCGCTGGCGAAGGCCAGGCGGTAGACGTAGGTCACCAGGATGTCGGTGTGGCCCACAGGGGTGGGCGTTCCGCGCATGGGCGGATTCCCCTGGTTGAAGAGGTAGATCACGTTGAAGTTGTTGAAGTTGAAGGCGAAGGACGAGATGAGCAGCGGCCCCACGGAGACGAGCAGCAGCGGCAGGGTGATGAGGCGGAACTTCTTCCAGGCGCCGGCGCCGTCGATCTCGGCCGCCTCGTAGATGTCGTCGGGAATGGCCTGGAGGGCGCCGCTGCAGACGAGCATCATGTAAGGGAAACCGAGCCAGAGGTTCACCAGGATGACCCCCAGCCTGGCCCACATGGGGTCGGAGAACCAGGGGGGCGAAAAGCCCAGCCACGTGTCCAGGGCCCGGTTGAGCACGCCGAACTGGGGGTTCATCATGCCCCGCCAGACCAGGATGCTGATGAAGGCGGGGATGGCGTAGGGCACGATCAGCAGAGAGCGGATGAGCTTGCGGCCCCGGACGGTGGGGTCGTTGTAGAGCAGGGCGATGAAGAGCCCCAGGGCAAAAGTAGTCACCACGCTGGCGGCCGCGAAGACCACCGTCCAGACGAAGACGCGGATGACGGGCCCCCGAATGGCCGGGCTGTTGAGGAGCCGGTCGAAATTGCGCCAGCCCACGGTGACAATGTAGCCGGGGGTGAGCGTTTCGCCCTCGGCGCTGACGAAGAAGCCGGTGCTGTCGTCGGCCACGTAGAGCTTGCCCTCCTTCTGGTCCACGATGGCGTCCCGCTCCGGGTCGTAGACGAAGCGGGGGCGGAGGACGGCCGCCTCGGTGGGCGTGCGAACTTGGACGGCGTTGGGGGGCAGGCCGAACTGGATGGAGGGCAGCTCCCGGTTGGCCGCGGCCTGAATGCGGTTGAGGCGCGTGTAGCCCTCGATGGCCGTGGGCACGCCCGCCTCGTCGGGCGGCCCGAAGATGCCCTCGCCGGCGCGCGCGGGCTGAAGGGGCTCCCCGGGACGGGCGAAGTAGTGGTTGCCCTCGGGATCGGTCAGCCAGAGGGCCAGCGTGCCGTCCTCGGCCTGGAAGGCCACCCAGCGATAGGTGATGCCCCCCTCGGGCACGTACATGTTCTGCAAGCCCGTGGTGATGCGCTTGATGGCCTGTGGCTTGGTGAGCAGGTGGCCGTCGCTGTAATTGGTGAAGGCGGTGTAGACCGTGAAGACCAGGGGGTAGACCACCATCAGGATCATGAGGGCCAGGCCAGGGGACATCCAGCGCAGGGGGTAGAACTCCTCCCGGAGGAAGATGACGTTGAGGCCCAGGGTGATCACGGTCACCAGGGTCACCAGCAGCCAGACGCCGTCGGCCACCATGCGGATGACCAGCCAGATGGCCACGGCGTCCACCAGGGCCAGGGCCAGCAGGCGGAAGAGCACCTCCGAGAGGGACAGGGAGGTGGAAAGACGTTGTGTGCCTTGGCCGGTTCCCACGCGAATCATGGAAGAACTCCTCGCTCCACATCAAGGGGGCACCCCCGTTGTGGCGGGCCGACTGCGCCCGCCACAACGGGGGAGACGGGGCCTACTGGCCGGCGATGGCCGCGCGAATCTGCTCGGCCGCCGCCTTGAAGGCCGCCTCGGGGTCCTCCTGCTGCTGGAAGATGAGCGTGATGGCGTTGCCCCACGCCTCCCAGACGGAGGCCATCTCGGGGATGGCCGGCATGGGGTCGGCGTTCTGGCCGGCCTCGCCGAAGGCCGCGGTGTCGGGGTCGTCGATGGCCTCGCGCACGGAGAGGAAGGCGGAAGGCCGCGGGTCGGCCTCGAAGAGCTTCTGCATGACCTCCTCGGTGGCCACGAACTCGGTCAGGAAGGCCTGGGCCAGGAGCGGGTCCTGGCTGAAGGCGCTGATCATGAAGCCGTGGACGCCCATGAAGGGCTTGCCTTCAGAGGTCTCGTCGGGGATGGGGGCGATGGCGTAGTTGACGCCCGACTCGCGAATGCGGTTGAGGGCCCACGGACCGGTGATGAACATGGCCGACTCGCCGTTCTCGAACATGGCGTGCATGGTGTCCCAGTCCACGTCGGGGCTGAGCAGGCCGTCCTTGACCATCTGGTCGAGCCACTTGGCGGCCGCGATGGAGCCCTCGCTGTCGATGCCCAAGTCGTCGGGGTTGTAGGAGCCCTTCTCGTCGCGGCCGAAGACGTAGCCGCCGAAGGCGCTCATGATGGGGTAGAAGTGGTAGGGGTCACCCACCTGGAGGACGTACCCCTGGGTGACCTTGCCCTCCTCCTGGAGCTGGGCGGCGATCTCGCGCACCTCGCTCCAGGTCTTGGGGGGCTCGGGCACGAGGTCAGGGTTGTAGAAGAAGGCCACGTTCTCGGTCAGGTAGGGCATGCCGTAGAGCTCGCCGTCGTAGGTGAAGGCCTGGAGGGCCACGTCGAGGAACTGGTCCCGCTTGTCGCCCAAGTCCACGGGCACGATGAGGCCGTTGACCACGAGCTCGCCGAGCCAGTCGTGGGCGCCGATGATGATGTCGGGCCCCTCGCCAGCCGGGCCGGCCACCTTGAACTGCTCGCGCAGGTCGCCGAAGCTCACCTGCTGGACGACCAGTTCGACGCCGTACTGGGCCTTGAACGCCTCGGCCAGCTCCTGCATGATGGGGGCGCGGTTCTCGTCGGCCCAGATGACCAACTGGGCCGCGGCCTCTTCCATGGGCTCGGGCGTGGGCGAGGGCTCCTCCATGGGTTCAGGCGTGGGGGAGGGCTCCTCCATGGGCTCGGGCGTGGGGGAAGGCGCCGCCTCCGGCGGCGGCTCGGTGGGCGCAGGGGCGGCCGTGGGCTGGGCCCCGCCACCGCCACAGGCGGCCACGATCAACATCACGGTCACAACAACGAGGGTCAGGAGAACAGATCGGCGTTCCATCTTCACTTTCCTCCTTGCATCTCCTCCTTGACATCGGTCGATCAACCTCACCTTCACAACAGTCTTCACAACGCCATCTTCAACAGGGGCCGTTCAGCGGGCATCTCACCTCCTTTCACGCTTCGGTTGGCAGCGATCTGACGCTCTCCCGCTCGACGAGGAGGGCAGGCAGGAGCACGCGCCGCGAGGGGAGCTCCTGGCCGGCGATGCGCTGCACGAGCAGACGTGCGGCGGCCGCGCCCAACTCGTAGAGGGGCTGGCGGACGGTGGTCAGTGGGGGGCGGATGTAGGGGGCCACGGGGATGTCGTCGAAGCCGACGACGCTGATGTCCTCGGGCACGCGCAGGCCGGCGTCGCGGGCGGCGCGGATGGCGCCGATGGCCATGCGGTCGTTCATGGCGTAGATGGCGGTGGGGCGGGGGTCGGCCTCGAGGAGGCGCCACATGGCCTTCTGGCCGGAGCGCTCGCTGAAGTCGCCGGGCTGGTCGTAAGCGTCGGGGAGGGAGAGCCCCAGCTCGGTCACGGCGGCGAGGACGCCGGCGCGGCGGTCCCGGCTGGCGAAGCGGCGTTGGGGGCCGTTGATGAAGGCGATGCGGCGGTGGCCCATCTGGTACAGGTAGTAGACCACGCGGCGGGAGCTCTCGTAGTTGTCCACGTCCACGCAGACCACGTCCTCGGCGTCCACGTTGCCGATGACCACGAAGGGGACATCGAGCCCCTTGAGGCGCTCGACCATGTGGGGGTCGGGCTCCAGGTCGATGAAGAGGAGGCCGTCCACCTGGCGGCGCTCGAAGAGGGCCTGGTAGAAGCGGAAGGTGCCCTGGTCGTCGAGGAGGGTGAGGGCCAGGCGCTGCTCGGTGAAGAAGTTGTAGGCGCCGCGGATGATCTCGGTGAGGACGTATCCCCTGGGCTCGTCGGAGCGGGGCTCGCGGAAGGAAGCGGGGATGATGAGCCCCACGGCGTCGGCGCGCTGGCGCTTGAGGGCCCGTGCGGCGAAGTTGGGGGCGTAGTTGAGCTCCCGAACGGCGGCCAGGACGCGCTCGCGCGTTTTGGGGTGGACGCCCGGGCGGTTGTTGAGCACGCGCGAGACGGTGGACCTGGAGACACCGGCGAGCTTGGCCACGTCATGGATAGTTGGCATCGTTCACATCACCCCCACATGTGTTCGGGAACGTTCCCGATTCTACGCGCAAAGCATCCTCCCGTCAAATCCGACGCGCCGGCCCCCTCCCACGGCGAGGCCGGGAGGGGGCCGGCAACGCCCTTGGCCAACCTCACGCGGGGCTCATCGCCGGCGCGCGGCCACCACCAACAGCGCCGGCAGGGCGCCCAGCAGCGCCCAGAGGGGAGTCGCGGGCAGCGCGGCCACCACCAGGCCATATCCCTCCAGCCGCTCCAGCCGCAGGGCCGTGGGGCTCGGCCCGGCCACGTTGCTCACCCCCACGTGGTTCAGGCTGCCCAAGGCGTAGTAATCGCTCCCCGTGCCGTCGGGGTCGTAGAGGGTAATCGTGTTCGTGGCCGGGTCGAAGGCGATGGTCATGGCGGGGTTGGCCTGATAGCTGAGGCGGTAGCCGCCGTAGGTGTCGGGCACCACCGTGGCGATCAGGGTGCTGCTGTCGGGCGTGAAGGCCGGGTTGGCGTCCCGGTAGACGTGGTAGGCGGCCACCACCTCGAACCCGCCGGCCGTATCGGTGAAGACCGGCGAGAAGATCACGTTCACGCCGCCGGTGACCTGTTCCGTGCGGCCCGATGGGGCCTGTGGCGTGTCCAGCTTGGCCTGCTCGAGGAGCACCACGCCCCAGTTGCTGGGCACGTTGACCGTCACGCTGCCCCCGCTGACGGTGTAGGTGCCGCCGTTGAGGGCGTCCACCAGCACGGTGCCGTCGGGCAGGTTGTAGGGCGCGCTGTTCAGCCCGCCGACGGTGGCGGTGTGGCCGGCGTTGTCCCGGTTGAGCACGACGATGGCCACCTGGGCCGTCGTGCCGTCGTCGTAGAGGCGGGCGAAGCCGTAAAGCCAGTTGGCATCGTCGAGCACCACGGCGTGGCGCACGTCGCCGTCCTGGAGGGCGCGGTAGCTGTGGCGGATGCCGGCCATCTTGCGGGCGTGGTCGAGCAGGCCGGCGGCCTGGGCCGTGCTGTCGTAGCTGTAGGTGGAGCCGCTCGCGTCGGGCCAGGGGAAGGGCACCCGGTTGTAGGGGTCATCCTCCCACGTGTTGTTGTACCAGACGCCGTCGTGGTTCAGGCCGATCTCATCGCCGTAGTAGAGGGTGGGCGCGCCGGGATAGGTGAAGCTGAACACCCACCACTCCTTCATGCGCTGGACGGCGGTGGCGTCGTCGTCGTTGTTGACCTTTCGCAGGAGGAAGCGAACGCGGTTCGTGTCGTGGGAGCCCTCCAAGTTCATCATGGCCTTGAAGGCCATGGGGGGATAGTCCTCCCAGATGGAGAGGAGACGCGCGTTGAACTGGGAGGGGGTAAGCCGGGTAATGGGACCGCTGCTGCTCCAGGCGTTGCTGTCGTTGTCCTCGAAGGTGGTGCCGCCCGAACAGCCGTTGCCGCTGCACCCGGTCATCAGCCAGCCCAGCAGGGCCGAGCGGAAGCGGTAGTTCATGACGCTGTCCCACTCGTTCCCCAACAGCCAGGGGGAGGCGTCGCCCCACTCCTCGCCCAGGATGAGGGCGTCGGCCTTGACGGCCCGCACGGCCGCGCGGAAGCCCTCCCAGTAGTCGTTGGCCGGGTCGTTGGTGAGGCCGGGGTCCACGTCGCCCCCCACGTCCAGGCGCCAGCCGTCGGCGCCCTCGCCGATCCAGTAGGGGGC
Organism: Ardenticatenaceae bacterium; assembly: GCA_026989095.1. Taxonomy (GTDB): domain Bacteria; phylum Chloroflexota; class Anaerolineae; order Ardenticatenales; family Ardenticatenaceae; genus WFWG01. The sequence continues at coordinate 8,621 of JALSKA010000170.1, read as the reverse complement.
CACGCTGTTGGTGCCGTTGGCCCAGATGAGGTTGCGCACGGCCGTCGAGTTGGCCCGCAGCTTGGGGAGGGAGCCGTAGCCGTACCAGGCCTCGTAGGTTTCCGTCCAGGCGCCGCCGGGGTCGTCGGCGTCGTCGGGGTCACAGCGGTCGTCGGGCTGGTTGCCCGGCGTGCCGACGTCGGGGATGTAGTACCAACTCCGGTAGGGGGAGTTGGGGCTCTCGCAGGCGCCGCTGTTGTCGTCGGAGCCCGGGCCGTTGGGGCTGGTCAGGGCACCGCTGCTGTCGTACCGGCTGTAGCGGTCGAAGTAGATGCTGTCGGAGGAGGTGTGGTTGAAGACGCCGTCCAGGATCACCTTGATGCCCCGCGCCTCGGCCTTCTGGACCAGCTCGCGGAAGTCGGCCAGGGTGCCGAAGTCGGGGTCCACGGTCATGTAGTCGGCCGTGTCGTACTTGTGGTTGGAGGGGGAGAGGAAGATGGGGTTGATGTAGAGGACGGTGACGCCCAAGTTGGTGAAGTAGCCGTCCTCGATCTTCTGGATGATGCCCCGCAGGTCGCCGCCGTAGAAGTTGTCGCCGTAGTAGCCGCCGTCGGCGTCCTGGCACGAGGGGGTGTAGGTGCCGCGCGGGTCGCACACGGTGAAGTTCCACACCTCGCCGGGGTTGGCGCCGCCGAAGTTGGAGCGCACGATGGCGCCGTTGCTGCGGTTGTAGGAGAAGCGGCCGGCCTGGGGGTTGTTGGTGGGATCGCCGTCGCGAAAGCGGTCGGGGAAGACCTGGTAGACCACGCCGCGCTGCATCCAGGCGGGAACGGTGAAGGCGGGGTCGTAGACGGTGATCTGGAAGGAGCGCATGTCGTCGTAGGTGTCGATCATCTGGCCCAGGCCGCCGCCGTAGAACTTGGGGTCATCGTCCACGTAGAAGTCCTGGTCCGGCGCACACCAGCCCGGGGCGTCGTTGATCTCGAAGAAGTAGTAGAGGATGGTGGGGGTGGTGCCGACGGGAATGTCCACGTACCACCAGTCGTAGGTGGTGGGGTCGGTGTCGTAGCCGCCGTCCCACGCCATGCTGTAGTACGTCTCGGTGTTGGTGCGGTCGTCCCAGACGCGCACCCGCGCGCCGGTGATGTCGCCCTGGGCCACGCGCAGGCGAAGGCGCACGGTGGTGCCCGTGGTGACCGGCCCCACGGGGGAGCGGTAGACGGGGTCGAAGGTGTCGTGGAGCACTTCGTTCCACCAGATGTCGCAGTCCGCGCTGGCCGCCAGGGGAGCGGCCTCCGCCCGGGCGCCGATGCCGCCCCAGGGCAGAGCCAGAGCCACGAGCACGACGACAAGGGCCACAAGGGGGAGCAGCCGCCTCATGGAAGTCCTCCTCTCCGGTTGTGGGTTGTTCCTCCACGCCGCCAACGTGTCGGCACAGGGACGGGGCCGGCAGCCACCGGCTCACTTCAGCCACCGGCACGACGGCTCAGGAAACAGCAATGGGCTCGCGAGGGGGCGCGCAGCTGTCGGTCGCCGCGCGGTAATGGGAACGTTCCCATTCGAGGGCATTGTAACCCAAAAGCAAGGGGCTGTCAAGGGGGAAAACGATTTCTTCCCCGGCAGGGCAGATCACAGGGAGGGCCGCTCTGCCGCCAGGTCAGTCAGGAAGGCGCAGGGGCGTGGAGGAAAGGATCACCACCAGGCGCGCGGGTGGCGCAGGTAGTCGAGCAGGTGAACGCGCCGGCGCGCCCGCCGGTTCAGGAGCAGGTTCAGCAGGGCCCACGGGCGCCGGCGGAGGGGGGCGTAGAGGGCCCGCGCCGTGTTGGCCAGCAGGGAAATGACGTGGGGGCCGTAGGGGTACCACCAGGGCTCCAGGGCGCCGGCGCGGTAGTCTTCGGAAACGATCTTGACGTTGACCATCTCCCGCAGGCCGTGGGGGCCCAAGACGCGCCCGAAGCCGCTCTGGCGCACGCCCCCCCAGGCCGCCCGCGGCTCGGCCCAGTGGCAGGCGTGGTCGTTCACGTGGACGGCGCCGGCCCGCAGCCGCACGGCCAGCTCCCGCCCCAGGGCAGGGTTGGTGGTCCAGACGCTGGCCGTCAGGCCCAAGGGCGACCGGTTGGCCAGCTCCACGGCCTCGTCCAGGGTTTCCACGGTGATCACGGGGATGACCGGCCCGAAGGTCTCCTCTTGTACCACGCGCGCCGACGGGGGCACGTCGGCCAGGACGGTGGGCGCGTAGAAGTAACCGGGCCGGTCGTCGAGACGGTGGCCGCCCACCAGCACGCGGGCGCCCAGGGCCACGGCCTCCTCCACGTGGGCCTCCACCCGCTGCCGCTGGGCCTCGGTGGTCAGCGGGCCCACGTCGGTGTTCGGGTCCAACGGATCGCCCACGCGGAGCCGGCCCACCTCGTCCACCAGCCGGCGGACGAAGAGCTCGGCTATGGCCCGGTGGACGTAGACGCACTCCACGGCCGCGCAGGTCTGGCCGCTGTTGGCCATGGCGTACCAGGCGATGCCGGCCGCCGTGCGCTCCAGGTCGGCGTCGGCGGCCACGATGGCCGGGTCCTTGCCCCCCAGCTCGAGCACCACGGGCTTGGGCCCCTTGGCTGCCGAGGCCATCACGCGCCGGCCCGTCTCCACGCTCCCGGTGAAGAAGACCTTCGCCACACTGGGGTGTTCGACGAGAAGGGGAGCGTCCTCGTCGCGCAGGTGGACCACGTGGACAACGCCGGCCGGCAGGCCGGCCCGCCGGCAGAGTTCGCCGATCTTCTGGCCCACCAGGGGGGTCACGGGCGAAGGCTTGAGCACCACGACGTTGCCGGCGGCCAGGGCCGAGGCCAGTTGCACGAAGGGGATGGCGAAGGGGTAGTTCCAGGGCGTGATTAGGGCCACCACGCCCAGGGGATCGTAGCGCTCGTAGAGGCGCTTGCGCCCCAGCATGGGGGTGGTGGCGCCGAAGCGGCGGGGGCTCAGGTGCTCCAGCCCCTCGGCCTCCAGCCACTTGAGCAGGGCCAAGACGGGGATGATCTCCGTGGCATAGGCTTCGGACAGGGGTTTGCCCTGCTCCGAGGCCACCAGGCGCGCGATGGCTTCGGCCTCGTCCACCACGGCCTGTCGGAGCCGGCGCAGGTAGACGCGCCGGCTGTCCGGGGAGAGGGTGCCCCAGATGCGCGCCGTCTCCTCAGCCCCGCGGAGGATGGCCTCCAAGCCACTCCGGCCGGTGAGGGGAACGTGGCCGAGCACCTGTTCGGTGGCCGGGCTGATGCTGGTCAGGCGGGGGCCATCCTGGGGCCCGTGAACGACTTCTCCTGGCGTGGCTTGCGCGGTCTGCCGGCCCATTGGGGAAACTCCTTGTGGGGGAGCCGTTCCGCGGCTCCTGTGGGTCCTGAGGGGATTGTAGCGCAAAACGGGGGGGCGACAATTCGGGCGGGGCCCTGTGCGCCAAGGCCCCGCCCGGCCGGCGGCGGGAATCAGCCCTGTTCCCCGCCGTAGCGCAGGAGGCGCAGGGCGTTGAAGACGACCAAGAGCGTGCTCCCCTCGTGGAGCGTGATGGCCGGCCCAATGCCGGCCACGCCCAAGGTCGCCAGGGGGATCAGGATGGCAATGACCCCGAGGGAGACGACCACGTTCTGGCGGATGATGGCGCGCGTGTGGCGGCTGAGCCCCACGGTGAAGGGGATCTTGGTGAGATCGTCGGCCATGAGGGCCACGTCGGCCGTCTCGAGGGCCACGTCGGTGCCGGCAGCGCCCATGGCGATGCCCACCGTGGCGCGGGCCAGGGCCGGCGCGTCGTTGATGCCGTCGCCCACCATGGCCACACGGCCCCAGCGGGCCTCTAGCTCCTCGATGGCTTCGACCTTCTGGTCGGGCAACAGGCCGGCCTGGAAGCCGGTCAGGCCCACGGCCTTGGCCACGGCGGCGGCCACCCGCGCGTTGTCGCCCGTCAGCAGGACGATCTCCCGGATGCCGATCTCCTTGAGGCGTGCGATTACGCCGGGCACGGCCGGGCGGACGCGGTCGGCCAGGGCGAGACACCCCAGGAAGTCCGAGCCCTTGCCGTCGGGCCGCGGGCCGTAGACGATCATGGTGGTCTTGCCCTCCTCCTCGAGGGCAGCCACCTGCCGGCGCACGGCCTCGGGCACCGAGAGGCCCACGGTCTCGAAGAGGGTGAGGTTGCCGACGTAGACGGGCGCGCCCTCCAGCGAGCCCTTCAGCCCGCGGCCGGTCAGGGCCTCGACGCCTTCGGCCTGGGGCCACTCCAGCCCTCTCCGGCGGGCCTCCTGGACCACGGCCTCGGCCAGGGGGTGGGAGGAGAGGGCCTCCACGGCCGCGGTGAGGCGCAAGACCTCCTCCCCCGAGATGCCCGGCAGGGGAACGACGTCGGTCACGGCTGGCCGGCCCTCGGTGATGGTCCCCGTCTTGTCGAAGGCGAGGGCCTGCACGGTGCCCAAGTTCTCCAGGTGGACGCCCCCCTTGATGAGCACACCGGCGCGCGCCGCCCTGGCGATGCCCGAGAGCACGGCCGAGGGCGTGGCCAAGGCCAGGGCACAGGGGCTGGCGGCCACGAGGACGGCCATGCCCCGCATGAAGGACTCGGCCAGGGTCATCCACCCCAGCGCCGGGGGCACGGCGATGAGCAGCGCGGTGCCCCCCATGACGGCCGGCACGAAGATTCGCTCGAATCGTTCGGTGAAGCGCTGTGTGGGCGACTTCTGCGTCTGGGCCTCTTCCACGAGCTGGATCACCCGGGCCAGGGTGGTGTCCTTGGCCCGCTTGGTGACCTCCACTTCCAGGGTGCCGGCGCCGTTGACCGTGCCGGCGAAGACCTGGTCGCCGGGCTGTTTGTCCACAGGCAGGCTTTCGCCCGTTAGGGGGGACTCGTCCACCGACGACTCCCCGCGGACGACCACGCCGTCCACGGGAACGCGGTCACCGGGCCGCACGATGACCACATCACCCCGCAGCACTTCGGCCACAGGGACCTCGACTTCCCGGCCGTTCCGCCGCACGAGGGCCGTCTTGGGGGCCAGCTTCTCCAGGGCGCGGATGGCCGAGCGGGCGCGGTCGGTGGCGTAGTGTTCCAGGGCGTGGCCCAGGCTGAAGAGGAAGAGGAGGAGGGCCCCCTCGGCCCACGCGCCCAGCGTGGCGGCGCCCACGGCGGCCACGACCATGAGGCTGTCGATGTCGAGCCGGCCGCTGCGCACGGCGTGGATGCCGTGGCGGGTGGCGTCGAAGCCGCCGGCCAAGTAGGCGCCGACGTAGAGGGCGAGCAGGAGGGGCCAGGGGAACTCCAACCAGCGCTCGCCCACGTAGCCCAGGGCCAGGAGAAGGCCGGAGCCCACGCTGAGCACCAGGCGCCAGTTCTCCTGGAGCCACGTCTTGGGCGTCTCGGGTTCCTCCACGCCGTAGCCCATGCGCCGCAGGAGTTGGACAATGGTCTCCCGGCTAAGAAGGGTCGTGTCGTACTCGATGCGCATGGCCTCGGCGGCGTAGTTGACCGAGACGGCGAGCACGCCGGGCAGCCGGCCGAAGATGTGTTCGAGGCTCAGGGCACAGTCGGCGCAGTCCATGCCGGTCACGTGGAGGGTCTCGTGCCGGTAGCGGCGGGCCACTTGGGCGCCGGCCTGAGCCGCCAGGCGCTGCACTTGGGAAAGGGTCACCAAGTCCGGGTCGTAGTGGAGGCAGAAGAGGGCCTCGCCGTTTTGGCGCACCAGGTGGACCTGCTGAATGCCCTTGTGCTCCAGCAACACCTCTTGGAGGCGCTCGACGCACTGGTCCTCCTCGTGGTCCACTTCCGGCAGAAGGACGGGCAGTTCAACCCGTAACGTCGTGTCACTCATCATATCCTCTCCTCACCTCCTTTTAAGTCTTTCACAGCAAGGGCGGGACGTGCCCAATACCCCGCTCCCAAAAGGGCTCCGCCGCCCCGCACGCGCCCCTTGGGTTCACCCGTGGCGCACGTGGTCGAGGCCACAGCGGAAGAGGTCGGCGATGTGGTCGTCGTCGAGCGAGTAGAAGACGAAGCGCCCCTCCTTGCGGGCGCGCACCAGGCGCATCTGGCGCAGGCCCCGCAAGTGGTGGGAGACGGCCGACTCGCTGATGCCCACCACGTGGGCCAAAGCGCCCACGTGCATCTCCCCTTGGGCCAGCGCGGAGAGAATGCGCACCCGGCTGGAATCGCTCAGGGCGCTGAAGAGCTCGGCCAGGCGAGCGGCCGTCTCCTCGTCCAACACGTCCACGTCGGCATGAGCCTTCCCCGAGCCCGCGTGGTCCATTGCCCCCTCCTTTCCCCGGCGACAGGCTCCCAGGCCACTAACATATGAATATATGCTCATATGTAAAAATGAACAGACATGCAGCTATTATAGGGCATCCGGCCGAGGTGTCAAATTGGGCGCCGCAGGTTGGGTAGGCTGGGGTGTTAGCCCAATGCGTGAATCAACGCCTGGCGGATCTCGGCGATCAGTTCACCAGGGGTCTGGATGGGGAATGTCACAGACCGACGCACTTCAGGGCGGTCGAAGTCATGTACGTCCAACGTGACCAGGCGGTGGGGCCGGGCGGCAATGGCCGCTGCCAAAATAGGGGCATCTTTGGCAGCGATAACCTGCATGCAGCGTTGGACCTGGGCGGGGGTGGATCGTTCACCACTTCCCAATCCAACGCTTGCCGCAGGCGGTGGAAGTAAGGGAGCGCCGCGGGTGCTTTTCCCTGCAGGTTGCGCTCCACTTCCGCGAAGACCTGGGGACAGACAACCGGGCGCAACAAACCCAATTCGGCCAGGATCACCAACGCTCGACTGGCGCCTGTGGCAGAGGCAGCCGCGGCGAAGAGCACGCTGGAGTCGAAGAAGATCCTAGGGGGATGGGGTGATGCCATATCGCTCGCGAAGCATCTGGGTGCGAATATCGGCCAGGCCGGCCAGCAGCTCGTCCAGGGTGACACCGGCCGCCTCCAGCGCCTGGCGCATGCCTTCCAGGGCTTCGGGGCTTTGCAAAGGGCGGGAGAGCAACAGCACCATGTCGTCCAGCCGGAGGATAAAGCAGGTGCCTCCTTCCTCCAGGCCCAGAGTGGCCTTCACATCTTCCGGAAGGGTCAAGGGCTCACCCGGCTGTAACTCTAATGTCTGCAATGAAACGGAGATTCGCTGGGATGAGAGCGGCCGGCTCATGCCATTTACTCCTCTCACAACGCTGATCGGAAGGCCTGCATCCCGCCGGATTTGTGTGAATTGTAGCCGTAGAAATCGGCGCAGTCAAACAGGGGATCCATAAGCGAGGAAGGAGGCCGAATCATGAACGAGCGCAAGAGTCTTCTGCATCACCTGGTCGAAGCGTACGAGCGTTACCGTGCCGAACGCCAGATTGTGCATCAGATGGAGAGGCCACCAACCCAACCTAGATGGCAGCACCGACTTACCCGCCATCTGGTCCCCAACATCGGCACGATCCTCGTCGTGATCGCCCTCCTCTGGGCCCAATCCGCCGGCGCCCTGCCCCTTGGGCAAGGTGCCTCCTCGCCCCTACAGAGCTCCTCCATCACCCTCGCCTACCAGGGTCGCCTGGCCGACAGCGCGGGCCCCCCTCTCACCGGCACGTACAACATGATCTTCCGCCTCTACGACGTGCCCACCGGCGGCGCGCCCCTATGGGAGGAGCAGTGGACCGGCTCCAACGGCGTGCGGGTGAGCGACGGGCTGTTCAACGTGATGCTGGGGAGTTTGGAGCCCATTCCGGCGGGGGTGATCGCGGGGCGGGAGCAGTTGTGGTTGGGGATTACGGTGGGGACGGATGACGAGATGCAGCCGCGGGTGCAGTTGGGGAGCGTGCCGTGGGCGGTGCAGGCGCTGACGGTGCCGGATGGGAGCATCACGACGGAGAAGATCGCGGACGGGGCGGTGACAAGCCTGAAGTTATCACGGCGAATCACCAGAATTGTTGCAACTACTGACGTACCTATGCCAAACCCCCATACATGGTATGATGCTTTGTCGCTCACTATAAATTTGGAGAGAGAAATGATCGTAACGATCCACGCTTCAATAGGGGTTCAGAACAATTCCACTGCCGCATTCTTTGCTGCTGCTGTCTTTGTCGATGGCAACTCGGTCATTAGTAGCCATAGATGGAACAATCAACCCGGAATTGGAGAACAATTGATGATGTCCACAAGTTTGCTCCTCGGTCCTGGTCAGCATGAGATAAAACTGCGTGCCACTTCGTGGAGGAATAATGGGTTCGTGAATGGGGATGATAGAACTCAGTTGATCGTTGTGGAAGGATAAGTGCAGGGTGCGACGCTTCCCACACACTCAGCTTTCAAACTGTGATAGCACCTCGCGTTCAACCTCTTCGATCAGAAACGGCAGATTGGGACGAGTAAAGCTCAGTTCCGGAGCCGGAATGCGATGATGTTTGATGTCCGGCGGCACGTGCTTGTGATGCGGATGGGTGCTGGCCAGGGAAGGGTCGTTGGGATGGGGAAACGAATCGTACCAGTACAGCTTCTCTTTATGCCGATGCGTCGCCCGGCAGTACTCTGTCGCCGGGGGGAAGTCCGGAGCGTCGGGTGCAATATGAGCGCGCGAAACCTCGCACCTCATCAAGGTGATTCTGGTAAGTTGGGGTAGAGCCGTGCCAGCT
>JALSKA010000169.1 GCA_026989095.1 Ardenticatenaceae bacterium | reverse complement strand
ACGCGCCGGCCAAGTGGTGGGTGTAGTCGGCGATGCCGCCCACCATCGGCGGGTATTCACCGGTCACGAGGAGCACGCGCATGGCGGTCTGCTCCTCCACAGGGCGCGCAGCACGTGGCGGTAAGCGGCCACGCGCCGGCGGCGCAACGGCTGCTTGTGGCCGAGTTCCCCCTTGGCCCTCTCGATCATCAACTGCCACCCGAAGTGAACCATGAGCCACCCCCACAGGGCCGTGGCCACTGTAGGCCCGTGCCAGCGTTTGGCGTACCGGACGCGGCTGCGGGCGTAGTAGACGTGGCGCCGGGCGATCACTTGGCCGCTGCTGGCCCCCTCGTGGTGGACGAAGGTGGCCTGGGGGAGGAACCACACCGACCAGCCGGCCGCCTTCACACGCCGCAGCCAGTCCACCTCCTCGAAGTACATGAAGAAGCCCTCGTCCATGCCGCCGATGTGTTCCACAACCTCCTTGCGCACGGCCAGCACAGCTCCCACCAGCCAATCGGCGGGATGAGGGACTTGAGCCGGCACATCCTCCATGACGAAGCGGCCGAGCCACGGGCGGGCCAGAACGTGGAGTGTCGTGTCCTGGAAGAAGAGCACGGGCAAAGGGGGGAACCGCCGGCGGGATGGCTGGGGGGAGCCGTCGGGGTAGATGAGCGTCGGGCCGACGGCGCCGGCAGCCGGGTGGGCATCCAGGAAGCGGACGAGCTGGGCGACCGCGTCGCCAACGGCCTCGGTGTCGGGGTTGAGGACCAGCACGTGACGCCCACGGGCCGCGCGAAGCCCAACGTTGACGCCGGCAGCATACCCCCGGTTCTCCTGCAAGGCCACCAGGTGGACGTGGGGAAATGCTTCCCTGAGCATGGCCGGCGTGCCGTCGTGGCTGGCGTTGTCCACCACGATGAGCTCGGCCGCCACGCCACCTTGTTCGGCGCTCTGGGCCACCGAACGCAGGCAGCGCGCCAGCAGGTCGCGCACGTTCCAGCTCACCACCACGGCCGAGACGTCGGGTTTCCCAGCCCTACCGTTGCCGGCGGACCACATAATCTGCCAAGGCCACCAGGATGTCAGTAAGCGGGCCCGGGGGCACGGCACGAAGGGTTTCCTTGGCCGCCTCGGCGAGGCGACGTGCTTCGTGCAGGCTGGCCTCAATGGCCCCAGAGGCCACGACTTGTGTCACAACGTCGCGCACCTCGTCCTCGGAGAGGCGGCGGCCGTCGAGGAGCTTGGGGAGCCAGTGGTCGCCCGAGGCGTCCTGAAGGTACAGGATGAGCGGCAGGGTAATGTTGCCCCCCCGCAAGTCGCTGCCCACCGGCTTGCCCAAGCTGGCCTCGTCCCCGGCGTAGTCGAGCACGTCGTCCACGATCTGGAAGGCGAGCCCCACGAGACGGCCGTATTCGCGCAGGGCCTGGACGACGGGCTCCGCTGCCCCGCCGAGCACGGCGCCCGCCTCACAGGCGGCGGCGAAGAGGGCCGCCGTCTTGCCGAAGATGCGGTTCATGTAATCCTCACGGGCCCGCTGCCAGTCCCACTGGGCCCACATCTGGCGCAGTTCGCCGCTGACGATGATCATGAGCGTCTCGGCGAAAATGTGGACCACGCGCACGTTGTCCGTCTCCGCTGCCCACTCGGCCGCTTGGGCGAAGAGGTAATCGCCCAAGAGTACGGCCGAGGCCGGGTTGAGCACGGTGTGGAGCGTGGGGTTGCCGCGCCGGCGGGCGGCCTGGTCGATCATGTCGTCGTGGACGAGGGTGGCGGTGTGGAGCATTTCCACCGAGGCGGCCAGGGAGATCATTTTCGAATACTCGACGTTTCCGGCGGCCAACCGGGTGGCGGCGATGGCCAGGGCCGGGCGCACCAGCTTGCCGCCGGAGGCCACCACGTGGGCCAAGGCGCTGTCCAACAGCTCCAGGTTCACCCGCGCGGCGTGGCGCATTTTGGCCACAACGGCTTCCAGGTCCTCTTCAATTGGGGCGAACAGGGGCAGGGTTTGAATGGTCACGGTTGTTGTCAGGGCGCTCCTCCGTAGTCTGTCGGGCGCCGGCCGGTCATTCCGGCCGACCTGGCACCACGGATGTGAGTTTGAAGAAGAGGCGCCGGGCGTTGTGTGAAGTCGCCCGGGCCACCTCCTCGACCGACACGCCGCGAAGTTCGGCCACCCGCTGGGCCACCAGCCGCACGTGGGCCGGCTCATTGCGCCTCCCCCGGTACGGGTGGGGCGTCAGGAAGGGAGCGTCCGTCTCCACGAGGAGCCGGTCGAGGGGCAACTCGGCCACCAGGGCGTGCAGCCGGCGGGCGTTCTTGAACGTGACGGGGCCGTCCACGCCCACGTAGAACCCCAGATCGAGCACGCGGCCGGCCATCTCGCGGTCGCCGCTGAAGCAGTGGAAGACGCCTGTCCGTGTGCCAACACCTGCCTCAGAGACCCACTCCTGGACGACGCGCACCACGTCGTCGTGGGCCTCCCGGTCGTGGATGACCACGGGCAGTCCCACGTCGGCGGCCAAGCGAAGTTGGGCCCGGAAGACGAGATGTTGGTGCTCGGGGGGCACCCGCTCCCAGTGATAGTCGAGCCCGATTTCGCCGATGGCCACGACCTTGGGGTGAGCCGCCAGCGCGCGCAGCTCGGCGTCCACCTCGGGAGTCCACGTGTGGGCCTCGTTGGGGTGAACCCCCACGGCCGCGTAAACGGCCTCGTACCGTTCGGCGAGGGCCACGGCCCGCCTGGACGTTTCCACGTTGATGCCAATGGTGATCATCTGGTGGACGCCGGCCTCCACAGCCCGCGCTACCACCTCGTCACGGTCGGCGTCGAAGGCGTCGAAGTCGAGGTGGAGGTGGGTGTCTATCAGGACGTTGGCTTCAGAGTTGGCCGGCTGCCCGCTCCGCATCGTAGACTGAGCCCCCTTGGCTCTGTAGAAAATCGCTGTTGTTCAGAAACACCGTGTCCTCGGACACGAGGATCTTTTCTGGTGTTGCCAATGCCGTCGCGAGGAATCGCCGATCATGATTGTCGAGCATGTGGGCATCCTGCAACTGGTTCAACCAAGCCGGGTTTCTGTGATCAAACAGTGCGACTTTTCCTTCTTGGTCCATCATTTCTCTGAGGACTTGGAAACCAAAGCTCTCCCTTGGTATCTGCTGCTCATATTCCTCTACTATAAGCCCCTCTTTGTCAACTGCCAACCCATAGGTGTCGCACTCCTCGACCATTCTGTTCAAGAATTCTAAACAGTCACTGCCCACACTGAGGGCTCGCTGGTTGGTTGGATTCCATCTTAGCCTGTCAAAGGAGGGGTAGCAGAAGATGTTCGTGTCCACTACAATCCAACGGCGCATTTCACCCTCCGGTGTCACGAGCACGTTGGCGCTCGATGAGCGCCCGGAACATAGCAAAAGTCTCCTCATAATCCTCGTGCCAGAATTGGTCGGGCCACCCACCTTTAAGTTGTCCTACCTCATTGAGCGTGATGCGTTCGACGAATGACTTGCTCTCCTGGCGAGATCGTCTTACAAAGTAAATTGCCACCTGGTCTCTGGAAATATCCCCTTCGGCTATGCGGCGGCGGAGCCGAAGCACAAGGTGTTCACTGTGCGTTTCCACCAAAACGTGTTTTCCCGCTTTGATGGTCTCTATGAGGAGGTCGCCGACGGCAATGGCCAAGCGTGGGTTGAGGTGAATTTCGGGCTGTTCGATGAGCGTGAGGCTGCCGGGAACAGATCCGTAGAGTTCTGCCAACACAGGAATGAGCTGTGAGTATCCGAAGCCGGTGTCCACAAGGTTCCAACGTACCCTCTTCGCCCTGTTTTCGACCACGTAGATGCCCCAGCGCCCGCTTCCCTTGAGAGTCTCACGCACTTCGATGCCGTCTGCAAGATGATGCTTCCGTAGCCATGAACTGATTCGCTGCACGACATCTCGGTGCTCGATAAGAAAGGGGATCAAGTGGTGGGCTTGGGGGCCCACGCTGCCGGGCTGTTCATGGCCGAAGTAAGCCTCACGTGTCGGCTGGCGTAGGGGGCCCACGTATCGCAAGGCGGTGAAAAATTGTTTGACAGTAGCGTTGGTCTCCCGAAATGCGAAGATTTTCTCGCGTTCGGACGCTTGGGTGATCTCAAAGGAGAAGTACCATGGCTCGACTTTGTCGCCCGCGTCCAAACGCCACTCCCTTCCGCCGGCGATGAGACGGAACGTGTCCCGCTGGACGGCGAGGCCAATGCGCCTCTGCGGCTTGATCGACGTCGCGATGCCGCATCCGTTCTCCCACATGAGGTGAAAGCGGAGGGCGCGGTTGCGGCGTCCCCAACGCACATCTTGGAGGCGTCCTAAGTCGAGCAGGGGGCCGCCGAACGTGAGGGGGACGCGGTAATCGCCACCCTCCAGGCTCTGTTTGAGCAGCACGAGGGCGTGGAGCACGGCGCTCTTTCCGGTGCTGTTGGCCCCGATGAGCACCGTAAGGGGAGCGAGCTCGAGCTCAACGTGCTCGAAGGCCAAGAAATTGCCCAGCCCTATGCGGATCAGTTGGGGGATTTGGGCAGATTCCATAGAATCTCCTGCCCCGTCTTACGGACTCCGCTACCGTTCCACGCCGGCAATGGCCAAACCTGCTCGGAGGAGTTCCTCCACTTTCTCCTCGCGGGTCGTCTCCGTGTAGACGCGGATGAGGGGCTCGGTGCCGCTGAAGCGGATGAGCAGCCAGCCGCCGCCGTCGCCCAAGTGGAACTTCCAGCCGTCAGTCGTGTCGATGCGCTCGACGGGGAAGCCGGCGATCTGCGACGGCCGGGCGTTGGCCACGTTCGCCCGGATTTGCTCGCGCTGTTCGGCCGGGTAGCGCACGTCCCATCGCTCGTAGTAGTGGGGGCCCACGAGGTCAAAGAGGGCCTCCAACAGCTCGGTGGGGCGTTTGCCCGTGCGGTACATCAGGTCGAGGAACATGAGTCCGGCCAGGATGCCGTCCCGCTCGGGCAGGTGGCCCCGGAAGGCGTAGCCGCCGCTCTCCTCGCCGCCGATGATGGCGTCGGTCTCCAGCATCTTGGGTGCCACGTACTTGAATCCCACGCCCGTCTCGTAGACCGGCACGCCGTAACGCGCGCCCAGTTTCTCGAGCATGCTCGAGGCGCTCAGTGTCTTCACGATGGGGCCGCGCCACCCGCGCACCTCGAGGAGGTAGTACGCCAGCAGGGAGAAGACTTCGAGCTGGTTGACGAACCGCCCTGTTTCGGCCACGATGCCCACCCGGTCGGCGTCGCCGTCCGTGGCGATGCCCACGTCGGCCCCCAAGGCCGGAACGCGCTCGCGCAGCACGTCCACGTTGGGGGGAATGGGCTCTGGCCGGCTCATCTCCGGGAAGATGGGGTTGCGCTCGGCGTGGAGTTGGACGATTTCGACGGCGTCGCTGCCGATGAGCCGGGGAAACCAGCCGCTGCCCACGCCCCACATGGGGTCGGCCACCAGTTTCACCCGGAACGAGCGCAGGGCGTCCACGTCCACCAGGCGAGCCACGCGCTCGACGTAGGTGGCCGTGGGATCGACGTATTCCACCAGGCCGCGATCCAGGGCTTCCTCCAGGGGAACCCGGGGGATTGGCTCACCGGGGGGAGGAATGTGCTTCTCCACGTTGGGCAGCTCCTCACTGGCCACGGCGCCGCCGTAGTCGGCGCGGATTTTGAAGCCGTTGTCCGTGGGCGGGTTGTGGCTGGCCGTGATGTTGACCCCGCCGCCGGCGCCCAAGTCGAGGATGGTGTGGGAGACGACGGGCGTCGGCATGGGGCCGGCCGTGAGGTAGGCGTGGATTCCGTGGCCGGCCATGACTTCGGCCACGGCGGCGGCGAAGTTCTCGCTGTGGAAGCGGTGATCATAGCCCACCACTACTCCGCGTTCGGCAGCTCCCGTCTCCTGGAGATAGCGGGCAAAGGCGTGGGCCGCGCGCCGCACGTTCTCGAAGGTGAAGTCCTCGGCAATGACTCCCCGCCAGCCGTCGGTGCCGAACTTGATGGGTTCACGCATTGTCCACCTCCTCTTCCGGTTGGGTGGGCCACGAGCCGGCCGTGGCCTCGTGGTGTTCGGGGTAACGAATGCCCCGCCGCAGGGCGTCCATGTCGGCGTCCACCATGAGGCGCACCAGCTCCTCGAAGGAGACTTGGGGCTCCCACCCCAGCTTCTCGCGGGCCTTGGAGGCGTCTCCCACCAACAGGTCCACCTCCGCCGGCCGGAAGAAGGCCGGGTCCACCACCACGTAGTCCTCGTAGTTGAGCCCCAAGTAGTCGAACGCCAGTTGGGCGAACTCCCGCACGCTGTGGGTCTCGCCGGTGGCGATCACGTAGTCGTCGGGCTCATCCTGTTGGAGCATGAGCCACATGGCCCGCACGTAGTCGCCGGCGTACCCCCAGTCGCGCCGGGCCTCCAGGTTGCCCAGGCGCAGCTCGTTGGCCAGGCCCATCTTGATCTTGGCCGCGCCGTAGGTGATCTTGTGGGTGACGAACTCCAGGCCGCGGCGGGGGCTCTCGTGGTTGAAGAGAATGCCGGAGACGGCGAACAGGTTGTAGGACTCGCGGTAGTTGACTGTAATCCAGTGGCCGTAGACCTTGGCCACGCCGTAGGGGCTGCGCGGGTAGAAGGGGGTCTTCTCGTTCTGGGGCACCTCGCGCACCTTGCCGAACATCTCCGAGGAGCTGGCCTGGTAGAAGCGGATCTCCGGGTCAACCATGCGGATGGCTTCCAACAGGCGGGTGACGCCCAAGGCGGTGAACTCGCCGGTCAGGACCGGCTGGCGCCATGAGGTGGGCACGAAGCTCTGGGCCGCCAAGTTGTAGACCTCGTTCGGGCGGTACTCCTTGAGGATGTCCACGAGGGACATCTGATCGAGCAGGTCGCCTTGGGCCAGCTCGATCTTGTCCTGGATGTGTCGGATGCGGTCGAAGTTGATGGTGCTGGTGCGCCGCACCATGCCCACGACGCGGTATCCCTGCTCCAGGAGAAACTCGGCCAGGTAGGAGCCGTCCTGGCCGGTAATGCCCGTAATGAGGGCGGTCTTTTGTCGCCGTGTGGTCATGATGATTTCCTCCACTCTATGGTCCCCCGAAAGGGGGCGGAATGTGCCGCACGGGGCACGGAATGTGTGTTCACGGTGCCTCGGCAGGCCGGTAGCCCGGCTGGCGGACCTGTGCTCGCCAATATTCCAACACGTCGTGCAGGCTCTGCTCGAAGGGAATGCGCGGTTCCCACCCGACGGCGGCCCGAATTTTGGAGATGTCCGCGTATGAGACGGGCACGTCGCTCGGGCGGAGGCGTGCTGGGTCCTGTTCCACTTGGACTTGCACTCGGCTAAAGCCGAGCAGGGTGTCGAGCACGTGTTGAATGCTGTACGCCTTTCCCCGCCCCACGTTGTAGACATCACCTGGTGTGCCCTGTTCGAGGAGGAGGTGATAGGCCCGCACCACGTCCCGCACGTCGCTGAAGTCACGTTGGGCCGCCAAGTTGCCGACGCGCAGGAGTGGGGGGCGCAGCTTGGCCTCAACTTCGGCGACTTGGCGGGCAAAGGCGGCGGCTACGAAGCGGGCGCTCTGGCGGGGGCCGATGTGGTTGAAGGGGCGCACGCGCACGGTGTGGACCTTGTAGCTCAGCCAGTAGTGAAGTCCTAGGAGCTCCTGGGCAACTTTGCTCACCCCGTAGGGGGTTTCCGGCCGAAAGGGGGTTTCTTCGCGAATGGGCAGCTCGTGGTCGGAGACCCTGCCGTAGGCCTCGTTGGAGCCGACGACCAGCACTCGAGCCGTTGGAGCGGCTCGGAGCACAGCCTGGAGCACGTTCAACTGCCCGCGCACGTTGGTCTCGAACGTGTCCCACGGGTCCTCCCACGAGCGCGGCACAAATGTTTGGGCGGCCAAGTGGTAAACGCGCTGGGGGCGTACATCGTCCAAGACAGCACACATGCGCTCCAAGTCGGTGACATCCGCGCGGATCAGCCTCACATGGGATTGCAAGTGAGCTACGTGGCCCGGTCCCTGCCGGATGACCCCCCAGACCTCGTAGCCCTGTTCCAAGAGGTGTTCGGCCAGAAAGCTGCCCGCAAACCCACCAATTCCGGTAATTAGCGCTCGCACTCGCGACTCCGCTTGCTCTTCCGGGCTGCACCGCACATGAGCGTGCCTGGGCCGTAAGCCCGGCGTATGTTCGCCACAACGAGCAAGCCCCCAACGGGGACCGACTGTAGCACGGCGTGACGTGATTATAACCGGTTTTGGAACAGCCGGCAAAGGTGTTGAAGGGGAAGGGCTCAGCTCCGACGCTCCCGCAGTTGGGGGAAGAGGATCACCTCGCGAATGCTGGCACGGTCGGTGTAGAGCATGGTCATGCGGTCGATGCCCCACCCAATGCCGCCGGTGGGCGGCATCCCGTACATGAGGGCGTTGATGAAGTCCTCGTCGATGGGATGGGCCTCCTCATCCCCGGCCGCGCGCTGGCGCTGTTGATCGCGGAACCGTTCCAGTTGTTCGACGGGATCGTTCAGCTCTGTGAAGGCGTTGCCCAACTCCAAGCCGCCGATGAAGAACTCAAAGCGTTCCACGATGTTCGGGTTGTCGGGCTTCTGCTTGGCCAGGGGGGAAATCTCGCGGGGATAGTCCACCACGAAGGTGGGCTCGATGAGCGTGGGCTCCACGTACTCGCTGAAGAGCTCGTCCACCAGCTTGCCCCACGTGGGCTTGGGGTCCACGCGCAGGGAGCGTTCCGCAACGGCGGCGCGCAGCGCCTCGAGGGTGTCGGCCCGCTCGATGTCGATGCCCGTTTGGCCGAGGATGGCCTCGCGCATGGTGATGCGGCGCCAGGGCGGGGTGAGGTCGATGGTGTGGCCCTGGAAGGTGATCGTGGTGGAACCCAGGACTTCCTCGGCCACCGTGGCCCAGCACGTTTCGGCCAGCTCCATCATGTCGGTGTAGTCGCCGTAGGCCTGGTACGCCTCAATCACAGTGAACTCGGGGTTGTGTTTCGTGCTGATGCCCTCGTTGCGGAAGTCCTTCCCGATCTCGTAGACGCGCTCGAACCCGCCCACCAGCAGGCGTTTGAGGTAGAGTTCGGTGGCAATGCGCAGGTAGAGGTCCCGCTTGGCCCAGTTGTGGTGGGTGATGAAGGGGCGGGCCTCGGCGCCGCCGTAGACGGGCTGGAGGATGGGCGTTTCGACCTCCACGTATCCGCGCGCGTCCAGGAAATCGCGGATGGCGCGCAGAATCTTGCTGCGGATCACGAAGACACGGCGCACCTCGGGGTTGCTCATCAGGTCCACGTACCGGTGTCGGTAGCGCTGCTCCACGTCGGTGAGGCCGTGCCACTTTTCGGGGGGAGGGTTGAGGGCTTTGGCGAGCAGCCGCCACTTGGCAACGCGCACTGTGGGCTCGCCCGTGCGCGTGCGGAACATCTCGCCCGAGACCTCAACGAAGTCGCCCAAGTCCAAATACTTGCGGGCCGCGCGATAGGGCTCCTCGCCCAACGTTGAGAGCTGGAAGAAGAGCTGGAGGCGCCCCGCGCCGTCCTCGATGTGAGCGAAGGTGATCTTGCCCATCTCCCGCCAGGCGACGAGCCGGCCGGCCACGGTCACGTGAACGGTCTCCCCTGTCCCCTCGGCCTGCTCGAAGGCGGCGATGGCCTCTTGGCTCGTGTGGGTGCGGGAGACACGTGGCGGATAGGGGTCTATGCCTTGGGCGCGCAGCTCGAGAACTTTTTGGAAGCGGGTGCGCTGGTACTCGTTGAAGTCGAAATCAGGCCATTCCATGTGTGCGTTCCCTCCGGGGTGATCCGCGAGTGTTCCGCGCGTATTATACCGGCTTCCACCGGGAGCGCCACCTGGGGCCCGCCAAATGCGCGGGGCGACGAGTGTTTCCCGTCGCCCCGCGTGAGTTGTAGGGGTGAAGGGGAAGTGGCCGGTTAATCGATGCCCAGAATGGTGAAGATGGTCTCGCCGCCGGGCGTGTGGACGCGCACCCGCTCGCCTACCCGGCGCCCGAGGAGCGCTTGTCCCAAGGGGGACTCGTTGGAGATCCGGCCCTTGGCCGGATCGGACTCGGCCGAGCCGACGATGGTGAAGGTTTCGACCGGCCCGCCTTCCTCTTGGACGCGCACGGTGGAGCCGAGCTGGACCACGCCCTTCAGGCGCTTGTCCTTGGCGATGATCTGGACGTGCTTGAGCATCTCCTCTAGCTCTTGGATGCGCCCTTCCACGAAGGCCTGCTCCCGCTTGGCCTCCTCGTATTCGGCGTTTTCGCGCAGGTCACCCTCCTCGCGGGCACGACGGATGCGCTCGGCCACTTGGGCGCGACGCACCGTGCGCAGGTATTCCAGCTCCTCTTCCAATTTCTTCTTGCCCTCGGGGGTGAGCAGTGTAGGTTTCCCGTGCATAGTCTCCGCTCCTGTTCTGTCGGGTTTTTGTTCGGCGACCACGAGAACCACAGCGTCGTCGGCCAGTGGGTGATTCCGGGAAACGAAAAGGGGGAGCGTTCTCCGCACCCCGTCCTCTGTGCTTTGAATTGCGTCTGATGTAGTGAAAGAAGAAACTGAGGGGAGTCCCCTCAGTTCTACGTGGTGCTCTACAATTATAGACAAAAGGGGGCTGGGGGACAAGCCGAATACGTTCGACCGGCGCTTGGCCGATGGGCTTGTGTGCGTGTTGTGGAGAGTGTCAGTTGCCACTCCTGTCGGCTGACAGTACCCCCAGAAGACGAACGGCCGTTCGCCCTATAGCATTGCGGATGATGTGGCGGCTTTTTGTACTTCCTCCCACACTCCTTTGATCACCCCTAACTTCCCCAACACCCCTGCGAACGCTTCCACATGGCGCCAGACATCCTCCGCCCCCCGCTTGCGTGCCATCTGGAACGCTTCCACCGTCCAACGGGCCACTTCCACGTCATTTGTGCGCGTTACTCGGGCCAGGGCTTGGGCCACGGCGGCCAGGGCTTCGGCGCGCTGCTCTGCATCGGCGATGGCCTCCGCGGCCTGAAGGGCTTGGTGCAGGGCCTCGCGGTCGCCTGCTTGGGCCAGGGCCGGAGCAATGATAGCCAAGCTGCGGGCATACATTCGCCATGTCTCGATGTTCCGGGCCACTTGAAGGGCCTGGCGGCCTTCTCCGACCTGGACGAGAGCGTGGACAACGGTGGTCAGCACGTCGTCGCACTTGAGGTCCTCCCAAGCCCGGAGGCTTCGCGAGGCCTTCAGGGCTTGCCCAAGGGCTTGGGCAAGGGCCATACGGGCTGCTTCGGCTTCTTCTGTCTGAGCCAGCGCTTGTGCCACAGTGGCTAGGGTCTCAACACGCACATGCCAGGTCTGGGCGGTTTGGGCCGCCTGGAGGGCTTGATGCAGCGCAGTCGGGTCGCCCACCCGGGTCAGCGCGTGGGCAACCACGGCCAGGGCCCTGGCCCGAGAGTCCTTTTTCCGAATGGCCAGAGCGGCTTGGAGGACCCGGTACAGGCCGTTTCGGTCGCCTACTTGGGCCAGAGCCGAGGCAACGGCGGCCAGGACGAGGCTGCTGACCCGCTCATCCTCGGCACCTTGCGCGATCTGCAGGGCTTGGCCTATTTTCCCTATGTGAGCCAGCACCTGGGCCACAATAGTCCGCTGGGCATGGTCGCTTTGGAACGCTTCCAGAGAAGCAGTGTAGGCTGCTTGCTCTTCTCCTACTTGGGCCAGGGCCAAGGCTACTGCGGCCAAGGCTCGGGCGCGAAACCACGTTTCCTGAAGAGCCCGAGCGGCCTGGAGGGCTTCGTGCAAGGCTTCGCGGTCGCCCGAGCGGGCCAGGGCTTGGGCCACAGCGGCCAGGGCTTCGACGCGATCCTCTTCATCGGCGATAGCCTCCGCGGCCTGAAGGGCCTGGCGCAGAGCCTCGCGGTCGCCTGCTTGGGCCAGGGCCTGGGAAATAGCGACCAGGGCCTGGACACGGGGCTCCGCTTCCCTGATGGCTCGGGCAGCCTGGAGGGCTTGACGGAAAGCTTCAGGGTCGTCTCCCTGGGCCAGGAGAGGGGAGATAGCGGCCAAGGCGTGGACGCGGCGCCACACATCTCCAATGTTTCGGGCGCTCAGGAGGGCTTCGCGCAGGGCGGCGCGGGCTGCTCCCTCTTCCCCCACTTGGGCTAGCGCACGCCCCATTGCGGCCAGGCCACGGGCGCACCCGTATGCCCACCCCAGGGCTTGAACGGCCTCAAGGCTTTGATGGAGGACACCGCGAGCCGTGTTCTCCTCCCCTACTTGGGCCAGGCCCAAGGCCACTGCGGCCAGGGCATGGCTGCGAGCAGACTCCCGCTCAATGGCTCGGGCTGTCTCCAGGGCTTGGCGGAGGCCGTCGTGGTCTCCCACTCGGGCCAGGGCTTGGGCCACGGCGGCCAGGGCTTCGGCGCGCTGCTCTGCATCGGCGATGGCCTCCGCGGCCTGAAGGGCTTGGTGCAGGGCTGTGCGGGCAGTCGCCTCGTCCCCCGTTTGAGCCAGGGCCAGGGCTGCCGCGGTCAGGGCGTGGACTCGATCAGGTTCCCGCCTCAGGGCATGGATCACCCGCAGAGCTCGGTGCTTCTGGCCCACTTGAACCAGAGCGTGAACTACGGCGGGCAGGAGGGGGCCACGAAACTCTTCATCCAGGAGAGCTTGGACTTCCTGGAGGGCCTGATGCAGGGCTTCGCGGGCCCGGCTTTCCTCTCCCATCTGGGCGAGGACCGGCGCGATGGCGGCTACGGCTTTGGCAAAGTCATATTTCCCGAGTCGCTGGCGGATGGCATGAGCGGCTTGGAAAGCCTGGCGGAGGGCGTCACGGTCCCCCGCGCGCGCGATGGCCGGCGCCAGCTCGGCGAAGAGATCCGCGTCACTGAAGCCTGTGCTGAACACCCTCGTGGCCGCGGGAAGGATACGAAGTGCCCGGCGAAGGAGGGTGTGGGCTTTCTCCTCGGCGCCCACTTGGGCGAAGGCTCGGGTCAGCGCGGCCAGGACGCGGACGCGACGAGGTTCCCATCTAATGGTCTCGGCAGCGCGGAGGGCCAGGTGGAGGGTCTCGTTGTCCCCCACGTGGGCCAGCGCGTGAGCGAGCGCGACCAAGCCCTCGGCCCGGGCTTCTTCATGCTGGATGTGCTGAAGAGCGCGGAGGACCTGCCGCAGGCTTGTCTTCTCGCCTGCCGATGCCAGCACTCCGGCTAGCGCTGCCAGGGCTTGAGCTCGGCGGGCCTCGCTCTCGATGGCTTGGGTGGCGACGAGGGCCCGGCGGAGGGCGATGGACGCCTCCTCCCGCCACCCCCGCTCCAGGAGCCGCCCGGCAATGCGCCGGTACGCCTCGGCCTGGCGAGCTTGTTGTTCGTCGGCGGAGATGCCGGGCTCGAAGATCCAGCCGCGGCCGGCGGTGCGCCACGTGGGGGTTCGCGGTTCAAGAGCAAGAATGCGCGCGGCATAGTGGAAGGCGCGGTCCGTCTCACCCAGGAGTGCCATGGTTTCCATTGCTTCGATGGGCGCGTGAGCCCCTTGGCCGCGCTGGAAAGCGTCCAGCAAGCTCCAGGCTACCACGTGGGGAAGGGCCGTGAGGTCGCCTTTCTCCAGCACACGAGCATCGGCCAAGGCCAGGGCGCGCGAGTGGTCGCCACCGTGAACCGCCGGACGCGACGGCGACTGACGCGGGCAATGACCTGATCTCTTCCGAGGTGAAACGGGCATCTCGTCCTTCATCATCTATTATTGTGCAACTTTCCTCCAGGAGCGCAAGCAAGCTAACGACCGCTTTCTGTTTCAATGCCGAGCACGCCGAAAGCGACAAGTGCAAGTCCATTGTACCCGTAATTGTCTGCTAGGGGGACCACGGGGTCCAGCCAGAACTTCGCACTTTTATTTTCGCGATCAACATGCACGTGACGCGGCTCCTGGCAATTTAAGAATACGTGTAAATCCGATATGGCGGTAGTCTCCCTCTTGGGTGTTGCTGAGTCAAGAGGTATACTGACGTCCCCCATGCTCAGGAGGGATAGATATGAGTATACCAGCTTTCGCCCATGTTGGTGATGTCTGTGCCCATGAATCCTGTTCTGACTACGGCAAGCTCCAAAGCGATCAGCCCAAGAAGAACTTCAAGAAGAACGGCAAGACTAAAAAGGGCCGGCAACGCTACCTGTGCAAGACCTGCGGGCAGAGCTTCACGGAAACCAAAGGCACTCTCTTCTACCGATCTACCGACGCCGGACGCCAGAGGAAGAGATCATCGAGACGTTGGCGTTGTTCGCCGAAGGCGTGCGGGTGAGCAGTCTGTCGCGGGTCAAGGGCCACAAGGAAGAGACCATCCGGGCGTGACTGCGGGACGCAGCGCACCATGCCGAGGCCGTCGAAGAGGTGTGCCGGCTGAGGACCAACTGGAACGCGGCCAGTTGGAGGCGCTGTGGTCCTAAGCCCTTGAGGTGCACCGAGCCAAGGCGGGCTAGGAGGACATCTGTTATTACAACTTGGTG
>JALSKA010000168.1 GCA_026989095.1 Ardenticatenaceae bacterium | reverse complement strand
AGGAACCCCATGTGGCCCATGTTCACCTGAAAGGTGGAGAGCCCACAAGTCTCCAGCGTGGCGACCAGGAGGGCGATGATCTCCGCGTCCGCCTCGGCCGTGTTGGCGCCGATGAGCTCGGCGCCGGCCTGCCAGAACTCCCGCTGTCGGCCGGCGCGGGGCTCCACGTAGCGGAAGACGGGCGCCGCGTAGGAGAAGCGCAGGGGCATGGGCTGGTCGTACAGCTTCGTGGCCACCATGCGGGCAATGGGCACAGTCATGTCGGGCCGCAGGGCGACTAAGTGGCCCTGCGGGTCCACGAAGCGGTAGACTTCGCGGCTGAACGCCTCGTCGAAGCCGCGCATCAGGTTGTCGAAGTACTCGAAGGTGGGCGGGATGACGGGCGCGTAGCCCCACCGCTCGAAGTGGGCGCCCAGCCTCCGGTTGAGGCGCACCAGATGGCGCGCCGGCGCGCCGAAGATGTCCTTCACACCCGGCGGCAGGAGCCGCTCGATCCTCTTCACGACTCGTGGCCTCCTCGCTGTGCAAACCACTCTTGAGCCCGCCGAACAAACTCCCGTTCGCCCTCGAAAGTCAGCATCTGCCGGGCCACGTGCAGGTTCTCGGCCCACACCACGCGGAAGAGGGCCTCCTCGCTGGCGGGGTTCACGTTGGGCGCCGTGCGGGCGGGCGAGCGCAGGCGCATGAGAAAATAGTGCTCGTCGCGCACCACGTGGTCCCCTCGGAAGTCGAACTCCGCGCGCCCCGTGCCCAAGTCGGCCAGCACGGCCAGATCGCAGTAGCCGGACTCCTCGCAGACTTCGCGCAGGGCGGCCTCCAGGTCCGATTCCCCCGGCTCCACGTGCCCCTTGGGCAGGCGCACCTCGTGGACAGGCCGCCCGCCGCGCACCACATCGCGCTCCAACAGGAGCACTCGCCCCCGCCCGTCCACCACCACGCCGCCGGCCGCCCGGTAGCGAACAGTGCGCCCGCCGCTCACGTGGCCCCTCCGCCCACGAGCACGGCGCGCGCTTCCCTGGCTGCGGCCTCCCACGTGAACCGGCTCGCCTGTGCCGGGCCGGCGCGGCGCAGCTCCTCCCGCAGGCTTTCGTCCTCCAGGCCGCGGGCCAACGCCTCGGCAATGGCCGCGGGGTCCTGCGGGTCGTCAACGTAGAGCACGGCCTCGCCCCCCACCTCCGGCAGGCTCGCCGTGCGCGCGCACACCACGGGCGTGCCACAGGCCAGGGCCTCGAGCACGGGCAGCCCGAACCCCTCGTAGTGGCTCACGAAGGCGAAGAGCTCGGCCAAGTTGTAGAGGGCCGGCAACAGGGCGTCGTC
This sequence comes from Ardenticatenaceae bacterium, assembly GCA_026989095.1. Taxonomy (GTDB): domain Bacteria; phylum Chloroflexota; class Anaerolineae; order Ardenticatenales; family Ardenticatenaceae; genus WFWG01. Next base: position 13,145 of record JALSKA010000168.1, on the reverse strand, counting down.
CACGTAGCCCAGGAAGAGCACGTGGCCGCCCAGGCCGAGCTCGTCGACCAGGGCGTAGAGTTCGCGTTCCTTGCCCAGCCACCCCCGGCCGCCGGCGATGACCAACTCGTGGCGCGTGAACCCGCGCCGGCGCAGCTCGGCGTAGGCGCGGATGAGGCCGTCGAAGTTCTTGCGCGGCTCCAACGTGCCCACGCTGAGGACAAAGGGGTTGTGGAGCCCGAAGGCCGCCCGCACCTGGTCGAGCCGGGCTCGGTCATCCTCGCGCCCGCGGTCGTAGGGGCGGAAGCGGGGCTCCACGCCCGGGTAGACCACCCGCACCTTGCCGGCCGGCACGCCGAGAAGGCGCCCGAGCTCCCGCCGGGTGAAGTCGCTGTCGGCGAAGATGTGGTCGGCCCGGCGCACACTGCGGGTCACGGCCCGTGTGAGGTAGCGCCGCAGGGAGGGCTCGTGGAAGGCGGGCGTGGCCAGGAAGGAGAGGTCGTGGACGGTGACCACACCCCGCGCCCGCCGGAGCGGGGGCAGGACGAAGTCGGGCGAGAAGAAGACATCCACCGGCCCCAGAAAGCGCTCCGCCGACACGGGCAGGCCCAGGCGGTGCCAGAGGAAGGCCATCTGGCGTTGGCTCAGGGGCCACGCCCGCCGGCGCGCTCCGGGGGGCCATGGCCTCCCGCCGTCCGGCCCAACGTCGCGCGCGTGGACGAGGGTGTAGACCTCCTCGCCCTTCACGGCCAGGAGGCCGGCCACCAGGCCGCGCGTGTAGCGGCCCACCCCGCCGCCTTGAGTTAGGCCGGCCGTGTACTCAACGGCCACGTGCCAGCTCACGCCCTTGCCTCCGCCGGTCGTCCCGATGACAGCAGGCCGGTCATTTCCCGCCCTCCTCCGCGCGGCTGCTGTGCCCTGGATCTGCCGGCGGCTCGGGAAGCACCACGCGAATGTGCAGCTCGGCCAACTGCTCGGGGTCCACCTCGCCGGGCGCGCCGGTCATCACGTCCACGCCGCTGGCCGTCTTGGGAAAGGCGATCACCTCGCGGATGTTGGGCTCGTCGGCGAAGAGCATCACCACCCGGTCGAGCCCCCAGGCGATGCCGCCGTGGGGCGGGGCGCCGTACTCGAAGGCCTCGAGCATGTGGCCGAAGCGCTCCTGGGCCCGCTCGGGGCTGATGTCGAGCAGCTCGAAGACGCGCTGTTGCACGTCGCGCCGGTGGATACGGACGGAGCCCCCGGCCAGCTCCCACCCGTTGCCCACGAGGTCATAGGCCTTGGCCCGCACGCGCCCCGGATCACTCTCCAGGAGCTGCACGTCCTCATCTTTGGGAGCCGTGAAGGGGTGGTGGACGGCGTCCCAGCGCCCTTCCTCCTCGTCCCACTCGAAGAGGGGGAAGTCCACGATCCAGGCAAAGGCCAGCACATCGGGGTCGCGCAGGCCCAGGCGCTCGCCCACCTCGAGGCGTAGCCGGCCGAGCACGTCGGCGACCAGCTCCGGGGCGCCGGCCACCATGAGCACCAGGTCGCCCGGCTCCGCGCCGGTGGCCTCCAGCAACGCCGTGCGGGCGCCGTCGCCCAGGAAGCGGGCCACGCTGCCCTGGAGCTTTCCGCCCTCCTGGACCTTGACCCAGGCCAATCCCCGGGCACCCCACTGGCGGGCCAGGGCCTCGAGCTCGTCGATCTGCTTGCGGCTGTAGGTGGCCAGGCCGGGCGCCCGCACGGCCTTGACCGCTCCCCCCTCGGCCAACACGGCGCGAAAGACGCGGAATTCAGTCTCGGCCCAAACATGGCCCACGTCCACCAGCTCCAGCCCGAAGCGCAGGTCGGGCTTGTCGCTGCCGTAGCGCTCCAGGGCCTCGGCGTAGCCCAGGCGGGGAAAGGGAACCTGAAGGATTCGCTTCTGGGGCACCACAGCTTCCGCCAGCGCGATCATGAGGGCCTCGTTGAGGGCGATCACGTCCTCCTCGTCCACGAAGGCCATCTCCAGGTCGAGCTGGGTGAACTCCGGCTGGCGGTCACCCCGCAAGTCCTCGTCCCGGAAACAGCGGGCGATCTGGAAATACCGGTCCACGCCCGCCACCATGAGGAGCTGTTTGAGCTGCTGGGGCGACTGGGGCAGGGCGTAGAATTTGCCGGGCTGGAGCCGGCTGGGCACGAGGAAGTCACGCGCGCCCTCGGGCGTGCTCTTGATGAGGATGGGCGTCTCGACCTCCCAGAAGCCCCGTTCGTCCAGCCAGTCGCGGATGAACTTGATGGTACGGTGGCGCAGGTGGAGATTGCGCTGCATCCTGGGGCGCCGCAGGTCCAAGTACCGGTACTTGAGGCGCAGTTCCTCGTTGGCCTTCACCTCGTCGCGGATGACGAAGGGGGGCGTGCGGGAGCGGTTGAGCACCTCCACGGTCTCGGCGATGACCTCGACCTCGCCGGTGGCCAGCTTCGGGTTCACCATGTCGGCAGGGCGCATCTGCACGGTGCCGGTGACGGCGATCACATCCTCCGAGCGCAGGGTTTCGGCCACCCGGAAGGCGTCGGCGGCCGTGTCCGGGTGGAAGACCACTTGCACGATGCCCGCGCGGTCACGCACGTCCACGAAGATGACGCCGCCGTGATCGCGGGAACGGTGGACCCATCCGGCCAAGGTCACGCGCTGGCCGGCGTGGGTTGGGCGCAGCTCTCCGGCCATGTGTGTTCGGCGCACGAGATTCCCTCCGTTCGAGCGTGGATTGCCGCCGTCACAGCGAGACTCACCATCACAAAAGGGGGCACCGCGTGGGTGCCCCCGTCCTCGCCGCCGGGGCCTGTTGGTAGGGCAAGGCACGGTGGGCCCAATTATAACCGAAGTTCGCGGGGGTTCAACTCGCGCGCCGGTCGCGGAGGAGCTCGCGCCTTTCATCCCCCACGGGGCACATGCTATAATGAGAAGTTGTCACGCGGGGCTGATGGGCTCCCCCGAGCACAGGCAGCCCGCGTGCCGGGTGCCCGGAGAGGACCGCGCGGAAGAGAGTCGAGGGACGGGAACACATCGCCATGAAGTTCGAGGGCGTGAGCGGGTTGCTCCCGCTCTTGCACAACCACCCCGGCGTGCGCCGCCTCATCGCCGACGTGCGCCGGGGGCTCGGCCGGGACACGCAGGCCCTGCCAAGCCTTCAGGTGATCAGGGCGGCGCGGGCCGCGTTGACCGCCGCCCTTGCTTGGGCGCTGCACGCGCCCGTGCTCCTGGTGGCCGGCCGGCCCGAACGCGCGCTCCACCTCTACGAGGAGCTGCGCCGTTGGGCGCCCGAGCCGGACCGGGTCCTGCACTTCCCGGAACCGGGCCCCCTGCCCTACGAGCGAGCACCCTGGAGCCCTGAGCGCGCCCACAAGCGCCTGGCCGCCATCACAGCCCTTCACCAAAGCACCGGCGGCCAGCCCCTCGTCGTGGTGGCCTCGGCGCGGGCCCTGCTCCAGCCCACGCTGCCGGCCGAGGTCTTCCGGCTCTACACCAGGACCCACGCCGTGGGGCGGCGCGTCTCCCTCAGCTTCCTCCTGGCCTCGTGGTACGCGCTGGGGTACGAGCCCACGACGACCGTCGTCGAGCCGGGGCAATTCGCCCGGCGGGGGGGCATTCTCGACATCTTCCCCGTTCACATGGCCTACCCCGTGCGCGTGGAGCTGTGGGGCGACGAGGTGGATTCCTTGCGCCTTTTCGACCCCGGGACCCAGCGCAGCGTGGATCGCCTCAACCAGGTGACCGTGCCGCCGGCCCGCGAGGCCATCCTCCACCGCTTCGGCGAGCAAGCTGCATCGCGCCTGTGCCAGCTCGACTTCTCGGGGCTCACCGAGGAGACCCGGCAGGAGTGGGCCGAGGACATCGAGCGGCTCATGGCCGGTCATTCCTTTGCCCACCTGGAGTTCTACCTGCCCTACGTGTACGACCCGCCGGGCATCCTCCTGGAGCACCTGCCCTCAGAGGGCCTCGTGCTCGTGGACGACTGGGAGGAGTTTCACGCGCTCGTGGCAGAAATCGAGCGGCAGGCCATCGAGCTGCGCCGTGAGCGCGTGGAGCGCGGCGAGCTCCCCGCCGACTTCGCCCAGGCCATCTTCACCTGGGACGACGTGCGAGATCACCTCGAGCGCCACCACGTCATTGTGCTCGGCCACGGGGCTGAACCCGCCCCCTACGGGTTGGACCGCGCCTTCGCGCCCGGCCGGCGTTTCGGCGGCCGGCTCCACGAGGCCGTCCGTGACGCGCAACGCCTGGTGGACCGCGCGCCCGTGGTGGTGGTCAGCCGTCAGGCCGACCGCCTGTGCGAGCTCTTCAGGGCCGCCGGACTCCACGTCACGCCCGTCTCCGGGCTCACCTCCCCGGCCGACGGCCCCGTGCCCGCGTTGCAGGTGGTGCGCGGCGCCCTGGCAGAGGGCTTTGTCCTCCGCTTGGCCGAAACGCTTGCCGGCGAAGAGGAGAACCCCCACGCCCGGGCCACCCTTCACGTGATCACCGACACGGAGCTCTTCGGGTGGAGCCGCACCCCGCCCAGCCGGCCCCTGCGCCCCCGCCGAGCGGCCCGGAGGGAGGACATCTTCGGGGAAATTTCGGCCGGCGACTACGTGGTCCACGTGGACCACGGCGTGGGCATTTTCCGCGGCCTTACCCGGCGGGAGCTGAACGGCGTCGTGCGCGAGTACCTGGAAATCGAGTACGCCAACGGCGACCGCCTCTACGTGCCCGTCCACCAGGCGGACCGCGTGGCGCGCTACGTGGGGCCCGGCGGGGCAGAGCCCCGCGTCCACCGCCTGGGCACGGCCGACTGGGAGACGGCCCGCCGGAACGCCAAGCGCGCCGTGGACGAGATCGCCGAGGAGCTGCTCGACCTCTACGCCGCCCGCGAGGCCGCCAAGGGCTTCGCCTTCAGCCCCGACACGCCGTGGCAGGCCGAGCTGGAAGCCGCCTTCCCCTACGAGGAGACCGAAGATCAATTGCGGGCCATCGAAGAAGTCAAGCGGGACATGGAGCGCCCCCGTCCCATGGACCGGCTCGTCTGCGGCGACGCCGGCTTCGGCAAGACCGAGGTGGCCGTGCGGGCCGCCTTCAAGGCCGTGATGGACGGCAAGCAGGTGGCCGTGCTGGTGCCCACCACAGTGTTGGCCCAGCAGCACTACCACACCTTCCGCCGCCGGCTGGCCCCCTTTCCCGTCGAAGTGGAGGTGCTCAGCCGCTTCCGCTCGCCGGCCGAACAGGCCACCGTGCTCGAGCGGCTGGCCCGGGGGCTGGTGGACATCGTGATCGGCACTCACCGGCTGCTCAGCCCCGACGTGCGCTTCAAGGACTTGGGCTTGGTCATCATCGACGAGGAGCAGCGCTTCGGCGTCACCCAGAAGGAGCACTTCAAGCGCCTGCGCACCACCGTGGACGTGCTCACCCTCTCGGCCACGCCCATCCCCCGCACCCTCCACATGGCCCTCACCGGCGTGCGGGACATGAGCATCATCGAGACGCCGCCCCAAGAGCGGCTGCCCGTGGTCACCAAGGTGGCGCCGTGGGACGATGACCTGGTGCGCACGGCCATCCTGCGGGAGCTGGCGCGGGGCGGACAGGTCTTCTTCGTCCACAACCGCGTGCTGACCATTCACGTGGTGGCCCAGCGCGTCCAACGGCTGGTGCCCTCGGCCAAGGTGGCCGTAGCCCACGGGCAGATGGACGAACGCGAGCTGGAGCGCACCATGGTGGAGTTCGCCGAGGGCCACCACGACGTGCTCGTCTGCACCAGCATCATCGAAAGCGGGCTGGACTTGCCCAACGTCAACACTATCATCGTGAACCGCGCGGAACAGTTCGGCCTGGCCCAGCTCTACCAGCTCCGGGGACGGGTGGGCCGTGGCGCCCGTCGCGGCTACGCCTACTTCCTCCACCCGTCCGAAGAGCACCTCACGCCGGAGGCCCTGGAGCGACTCCAAGCCATCCGCGAGGCCGTGGGGCCCGGGGCCGGCTTCCGCATTGCCCTCAAGGACCTGCACATCAGGGGGGCAGGTGACATCCTGGGAGCGCGGCAATCGGGCCACATCGCGGCCGTGGGCTTCGACATGTACACGCGCCTGCTCGCCCGGGCTATCCAGGAGAAGCGAGCCCAACGCCAGGGTCAAGCTGTGCCGCCCCCACAGGAAGAGACGCTGCCCACCGTTGACCTTCCCCTGCCGGCTCACCTGCCCACATCCTACGTCCCCGATGCGGAGACACGCCTGCGCCTCTACCAGCGCATGGCGGCCGCCACGGCGCTCGCCCACGTGGAGGAATTGACACGTGAGCTGCGCGACCGTTTCGGCCCGCCGCCGGCGCCGGCCGAAAACCTCCTCTACGTCCTGCGCCTGCGCGCCCTGGCCCGAGAGGCCGGCGTGGAGGCCGTCCGTCGCGACGGCAACGCCATCGTCGTGCTCCTGCCGGGCCCGGCCGAGGTCCGCCGGCTGGCCGAGGCCGGCGTGATCTCAGGGCGGGCCCAACTGGGCCGGCGAGAGGTGCGAGTGCCCATGGGCAGCTCCGGCGACAGGTGGAAGGCCGACCTGGAAGAGGTGCTGCGGGCCATCGCGGGATTTGCCAAACAGGCACACGCGGCCGCCCACGCCTGAGAGGAGAAGAGCCATGAGCGGGAAACCCGCGCGCGTCGTCTTCGTCAAGTTCGGCGGCTCGTTGATCACGGACAAGACGGCCCGCTTCGCCGTGCGCGAGGAGGTGCTGGCGCGCCTGGCGCAGGAGCTGGCCGAAGCCCTGGAGCGCGTGCCCGAGCTGCGGGTCGTCGTGGGCCACGGCAGCGGCTCCTTCGGCCACGTGGTGGCCCGCGAGACAGGGTATCACAGGGAGCGAGGGTTCCCCTCGGCCGAGGCCATGGCCCGCGTGGGCGACGCCGCCGCCCGGCTCAACGCCCTGGTGAGAGCGGCCCTGTTGGCTGCCGGAGTGCCCGCCGTCTCCCTGCCGCCGTCGGCCTCGGGGGCGGGCTCGCGGGGAGAGCTGTGGACCTTGGCCGTCGAACCCTACGAGCGCCTGTTGGCCTGGGGTGGCGTGCCCCTCACCTACGGCGACGTGGTGGCAGCCCCCGAGGGGGGCACGGTCGTCTCCACGGAGACGATTTTCCGCATCCTGGCACCTCACCTGCGGCCGGCCCGCATCCTGCTCCTGGGCGAGGTGGCCGGGGTCTACACGGCCAACCCCCACGTCTCTTCTCCAGACGCGCCGCCGCCCGCCCTCATCCCCACCATCACGCCGGCCACGTGGCAGGCCATCCGCACCGGCCTGGCCGGCGCGCGCGGCGCCGACGTGACGGGAGGGATGGCGGCCAAGGTCAACGACATGGTGACATTAGTCCACAGCCTGCCCGGGCTGGACGTGCTGGTGGCCTCGGGGCTGAAACCGGGGGTACTCAGGGATGCTCTGCTGGGACGCCCTGTGGCCGGCACGTGGATTCGCGGTGATGAGCACGAGGGAACGTGAAAACTCTTCGGCCACGGGGAGCCAATTTTGGCCTTCACCCATGAGGGAGTATAATCAACACCACACCGCTCGCTTGGCGCGCGAAATCGGCTTGTAGAGGAGTACGTCATCTATGCTTGTGACGATTGTTTCGTTCCTCGCCATTCTCGGCCTGCTGGTCTTCGTCCACGAGCTGGGCCACTTTCTGGTCGCGAAATGGGCTCGCATCCGCGTGTTGGAGTTCGGCTTCGGGTACCCTCCCCGCCTGGTGACTCTCTTCCGCCACAAGGGAACCGAGTACACCTTGAACCTGTTGCCCATCGGCGGCTTCGTGCGCATGTTGGGCGAGGAGGACCCCTCCCACCCCGAGAGCCTGGCCGCCCAGCCGCCGGCAGTGCGTGCTGCTGTGTTGCTGGCCGGCCCGCTGATGAACATCTGGTTGGCCGTGTTGCTCTTCGCGCTCCTGGGCGTGGTGGGCGTGCCGGCCGGCCCCTTCACAGGCCGCGTGGAGATCGTGGGCGTGGCCGAGGCGTCGCCGGCCGCCGAGGCGGGGTTGGAAGTGGGGGACGTGATCCTCTACGTGGCCGGCCAGCGGGTGAGCCACACCCAACAAGTCCAATCCATTGTGCTCAAGTTCCGCGAACGGCCCATCACCATCACCGTGGAGCGCAACGGCGAGCTCATCGACCTGACTCTGACCCCGAGGGCCGACCCTCCCCGCCGGCAAGGGTGGTTGGGCGTGGAGATCATCAACCAGCGGACAACGGTGCGCTACGATCCGGTGCGCGCCATCCTCTTCGGCCTGCGCGAGACGGGCCGCGTGGTGAGGCTCGTCGTTCAGGGCGTGGCCCAGATCATCGAGGGCACCGCTCGCACCGACGTGGCCGGCCCCCTGGGCATCGCCCAAGTCACGGGCGAGCTGGCCCGCGAGGGGCGGTTCATCACCCTGGTGAACTTCGCCGCCTTCCTGAGCGTGAACCTCGCCATCCTCAACCTGCTGCCCTTTCCGGCCTTGGACGGAGGCCGGCTCCTCTTCGTCCTCCTTGAATGGGTGCGCGGCGGCAAGCGCGTTGATCCCCAAAAAGAGGGGCTTGTTCACTTCATCGGCATGATCGTGCTGCTCAGCCTGATGCTGTTCATCACCTACTTCGACGTGTTGCGCCTCTTCAGCGGTGAATCCATCCTCCGCTAAGGGGTTCACAACATCGTGCAGGGAGCCCGAAACGATCGTACCGCCGGACGAGAACATCACTCCACTGCTCCCGAGGATAAGGAGCCGGTGGGTGTTGTCGGCCCTGAGTGTTTTTCAAGGGCCCGGGGAGTGCGACGAATCTCTTGTGGCCCGTGCACACGCCCTCATCGGCGCCGTTTCCCCGCCGTTGAGGTGAGCACATTTTGGCCTCCCCATTCCGCCGGTGCCGGGCGAGGCTCCTGACGTTTTCCTGACGGTGGCAGAGTAGACTGCTTGTGTCGAGCAGTTTCGCCGTCCGCACACCCTTCGGGCACCGGGGAACATGAACCTGACGGCCGAAGCGCCGATGTGATGTTCACCCGTGTCCCAGTCGCCAACGGCCGGCACGTGTTCGGAGTTCAATTCAACCCTCAACCCCGACAAGAAGGAGGACATTATGTACGCATCACTACGCTGGCGAACTGCTTCTTTCTGGCTCCTGGCCGTTTTGTTGGTGCTTTTGGCCGCCTGTGGTGGTGGGGGCCAGCAGGCCCAGCAGCCGGCGGCACCGCCCACAGAGCCGCCGCCACCCACAGAGCCGCCCGCCCCCACCGACACGCCCCTGCCCCCAGAGACGCCCACGCCAGCCCCCACGCCCACGCCCAGCGAGCGTAGCGCGCGCATCGACGCGCTCTACTACGCCTCGGACGGCCGCGAGGCGTTCGGCGGCACCAGCCGTGTGATCGTGCGCGTGCGCCCAGCCCCCCAGCCGGGCGAGTTGCGCGTGGGCTTCTTCGAGGAGGAAGTGCAGGGGACCGGCAACATGTGGCGGTCTTCGGGGTGGATGGCCGTGTTGCTGGCCTCCATGCTGGAGGGCGTTGACCCCACCGAGTACGAGTTCTCCTTCAGCGTGGGCGGGCGCATCGACGGCCCCAGCGCCGGCACGTTGATGACCGTGGGCGTGCTGGCCGCCCTGCGGGGCGATCAGGTCCGGGAAGATGCCTCCATGACCGGCACCATCAACCCCGACGGCACCGTGGGGCCCGTGGGCGGCATTCCCCACAAGATCAGGGGAGCCGCGGAGGCGGGCAAGAAGCTCGTCTTGGTGCCCGTGGGCCAGCGCCAGGACTACGACTACAACGAGCAGCGCATGGTGGACCTGGTGGACTTGGGCCGCGAGCTGGGCATCGAAGTGCGAGAGGTGAGCACCGTCTTTGAGGCGTATGAGCTGCTCACCGGCAGCCGGCTGCCGCGCCCGGAGCCTCCCTCCAGCTCACCCCAGCTCACCGGGCGGGCCTACGACCGCATGGAAGCCAAAGCCCGCGAGTGGCTCAGCCGCTATGAGAAGTACCGCAACGAGTTCGAGACTATCGATCCCGCCATCAAAGAATTCTTCATGGACTTGGTCTATGAATCCGACCGCCTAGCTAGCTCGGCCGAGAATTACATTACCCAGGGGCTGGTGGGCGTCGCGTACCAGAATGCATGGGAGGCAGCGGCCAGCGCCCAAGTGGCCCTCCTGGCTGGCAACATGGTTCAGCGTTACATTCTCAACGACCTCGATTCGTCTGTGAGCTACCTCCAATCCTCCATGTCCGTTCAGTCGGAGATTGATGCCCTGATTGCGCTTCTCCAAACGGAGAACGTGCGCACTGTCAGCGACGTGGTGACGGTCTTCGACGCATACAGTGAGCTGGCCATTGCCGAGGGGTTGGTGCTCATCGCTGACGGCACGGTCAACGACCTGATAAACAACATTGGTCTGTACAGCGAGGAGGAGCTCCTCGGTCAGCTTGCCGAGGCAGCCTTCTACTACACGCTGGCCTCCGGCTTTGTGCAGTTGGCCCGGGACACTGTGGACATCAGCCTAGGGTACGGCCAAGCAGCCACGCCGGACCCACAGAAGGTGCTCAACATGGCCGAAGCCCTGCGCCGCGCGGCCGAGGCCAATGACGCTTACTTCGAGAGCACGATTATCCAGCCCTTCGCGGATTCCCTCGGGCTCTCCACCGAACAGACGCGCAACCTATTCTACCAGATCGAGAACAGCTACCTGATGGCCCAGGCCGCTCGTGTCGGACTAGAGGTCCTCCGCGACAAGGTGGGCAGTGGCCCCGATGCCGCCGGACTGATCTTCGGCCACTCCCAGAGTGCCTACACCCTCACCTCCATGCTGATCGCCAAGTATTACTCCTTGGAAGCCCAGCTCGACGACCAGGGCAACATCACCGGCTACGGCCGCGAGAAGGCGCTCATCGAGATGCTCGACTTCGCGGACCGGCGCGCCCGGGAGCTGATCGGCCTGGCCGGCGAGGATGTGCCGCCAATGGCCCTCTACTATTACGAGGTGGCCCGCTCCCTCCGGCAGGGCTCGCCGGATGACCAGCTCAACGCCCTGAGCTACTTCTGGCAGGCGGGACTCCTCTCCCAAGTGGCCAGCTACTTTGCCCAGCTCGGCCAATGAGAGAGCGCGTCGGCGTATGGCGCTCACTCCTCACGGCGGCACACGGGGGGCACGGGACGACTACGCCCGTGCCCCCTCTCTTCTTCCCCTCCCGGCACTCGGGCTCGCCCTGGCGACGCTGAAGCTCGTGCGGGCCCACAGCGCGGCCGGGGCCGCGTTGCTGGTGGCCGTCGGCGGCCGGCTGGCCGGCGCCGATGTGGGGTGGCCGTGGCTCCTGCCGATGGCGCTCGCCTTTCTGCTGGCAGCGGCCGGCAACGCCGACAACGACATCCACGACGTGGCCGCGGACCGGTTGAACCGCCCCGCACGCCCCCTGCCGGCAGGGGAGCTGAGCGTCCGGGCGGCCAAACGGGTGCGCCTGGCCCTCGTGCTGGCCGCGTTGGCCACGGCCGCGCGGCTCGGCGGGCCGGCCCCGGCGGGCACGGCGGTGGCCCTCGCGCTGACGGCGTGGTACACGCGCGGGCTGAAGGGCTACCCGTTGGCGGGGCACTTGGCCGTCGGCGGCCTCACGGCAGCTCCGCTCGTGTACGGGGGGCTGCTGGCCGGCAACGTCGGCGCCGTCTGGTGGGCGGCCGGCAGCGTGGGGCTCTTCTTCGCCGGACGCGAGGTGGTCAAAGCGATCCACGACCTGGCGGGCGACAGAGCAGCAGGCTGGCGCACGGCGCCGGCGGCGTGGGGCGAGGTGTGGGCGTGGCGCCTGGCCGCCGGCCTCTTCGGCGGGGCCACGGGGTTCGCCTGGTATGCCCTGCGGCTGGCCGGCCATTGGCCCGGCCTGGCCCCGGCACTGGCGGCCGGCCTGTTGGCGCCGATGGCGCGCGCCTGCCGCCCCCACAGCACGCGGGAGGACTTGGCCTTCTTCCTGGCCTGGAGCAAGCTCGCCGGCCTCGCCATCCTGCTGACAGCGCTGGTTCCCCCCATCCTGGGTTGGCGAACCCCCTAGCGGAACCCCTGTTCTCGCCCGGCCACTTCCTCGATTTGGGCGAGAACGGCGTCCACATCGTCCGGGGAGAGCAGCAAAGCCGTGAGGCCACGTTGCAGTTCCTGGGCGAGCAACCGGGGCAGGCGGTCTGAGAGGTCGTAGGCGAAGGCGGCTGCCTCTTGGAGCTGCCGGGCCTCGTAGGCCCGAAACGAATCCGTGTAGGCGCTCGGGGAAAGGGCGCGGTTTGGGGAAATGAAATAGCCGCCGGCACCGACCCAGAGGAGGGGCATCTCGGCTCCGGCCAAGAAGGCCATGAGACGCCGGGTCTCCTCACGCCCGTTGAGGGCCACAGCCACGTCGGCCACGCCCACCACGCCGTTCGCGGGGAAAGATGTCACGCCAATGTGCTCGCCGGGGCGGAGGTGGGGGAACTTGCGCCGCTGCCCCTCGACAACCGGCCCCAGCCCGAGCCAAAAGGCCGCCCGGGGGCGGGGAGGCGTGAACGCGGCCTCGAAGCTCTCGGCCAAGGGCAGCTCCACAGCGCCCTCGGCGCCGCCCAGCAGCCACTCGTCCCGCAGCAGCCCGGCGAAGCGGACCGCGGCCCGCCGCACGTCGGGGTGAGTCCAGGGGATGTCGTGGCGGGCCAGGGCCTCGTAGGCCGCGGGGCCGGCCTCGGCCAGCAGGATGTTCTCGAACCAGTCGGTGAGGGGCCAGCCGCCGCCCTCGCCGGCGGGAACCACGAAAGGCTTCACGCCCCGGGCGCTGAGGCCCTCGGCCGCGGCCTCCAAGTCGTCCAAGGTGTCGAGTGCCGGCGCACTCCTCAGGGCGTCGGGCCGGTACCAGAGCAGGCTCTTGCTGGCCGCGCGCACCGGCACGCCGTAGGGCTCCCCCCCGTAGCTCACCAGCTCCACCCAGGCCGGCGAGAAGTCGCGTTCCACGAGGGCGGCCACGTCGGGGGGCAGGGGAGGAATGGCCCCGGCCGAGGCCAGCTCCCAGAGCCAGTTGGGCTTGGGCAGCACCACTACATCGGGCGGAACACCGGCCTCGACCGCGGCCAGGAGGGCATCGGCCACCTCGGCCTCCCCGGTGTAGTCCACGGCGATGCCCGTGCGGGCGGTGAACACCTCCAGGGCGCGGAGGAAGCCGGCCTCATCCCCGCCCCGCCAGG
>JALSKA010000167.1 GCA_026989095.1 Ardenticatenaceae bacterium | reverse complement strand
AATGGACCATGAATAGCCACAGGGGGTGAGCAGGCTATCTCACCCTTTACCGGGAATAAACGCACGGGCGACCTGCCGCCAAGTAGTACTTTCTTCCTACTTGAACACCCTGCCCTCACGCGGAGAGGCCGGGCACAGGGAGTTGAAAGGGGCTTCAACACAACTATACCACGGGAAAAGAGGATCCAAAAAAGGAGGGGGCGGATGTCCAGACGATGTTCTCGGCGTATGTGGAGAACCCACCACAGGGGAGCACGAGCAGGCCACTCGGTCATGCGGAGAAGTATGTATTGGCTGATGTGCGCGGTGTTGATGCTAGGGCTGTTCTTCTTCCGCAGCAGCCAGCCGGCCGCCGCGCAGGTTTTCGGGACCAATGTCTTGGTCATTGGCGAGTTCGTGCGCAACGGAGAGTTCAACTACTACAATTCCATCAGCGAGACACCTGACGGCTGGTGGTACGAGGTCTCGCCTGGCTATCCCACTAAGGTCGTCTTCGACAAAGGCAACCCAGTGTTGCGCATCCAGCCGCCCCTTTCCCTCTCGTTCAAGCCGAAACTCTTCGTGTGGCAGGAGGTTCACATCCCCGGCACAACGGATTCAGCCTCACTCTCCTTGCGATATCGTGTGGTGCCAGAAACCGGACAAGCGCGGCTCTTTGCGCAGTTCGAGACCGACACAGGACGGGTGTTGGCCAACACGACGCTGAATGGGCCCTGGTTCAGCAGCGATTCCGGCTGGGTGAACGACAGCATCGATCTATCGACGGTCTCCGGCCTGCTCGACGCCTTCGATCAGGCCGTTCAGAGCGGCGAGCGGGTGCGCCTCGTGATTGGCTACGAGCGTTCGGTCGACGATAATTCCCTCATCCTCCTGGACGACATCTCCCTTTGGGTGACAGGGTGGCGGTTCCAGCCTTTCCTGGGTGGAGCCATCGCCTTCGTCGGCCGAGACAGCAACGGCAACTACACCGTGGAGTGGATCTATCCCGACGGGAGCGACCGCACCACCGTCTGGACAATGCCGAGCAGCTCCTCAACGAAGCTGTGGAAGCCTGCCTGGAAGCCTGACGGCACAGAGATCGCCTTCGCCAGCGGCCACGAGCTCGGTGCCTCGCCCTACCTGACCGACATCTACGCCGTGCGCCCCGACGGCAGCGGTCTGCGGCGCGTGACCAACCCCCCTTCGTTGGCCGACGTCCAGAGCGGCTACCAGTACGGCACCGTCACCGGCAAGGTGTACAACAACTACGGCACCGTGACGGCCATGGTGATCTACGTCGAGGGGGCCAAACAAGCAATCACCCACAACCCGGGCAGCAAAAATGATACGACGACCTTTACCATCCCCAACGTGGCCGACTTGGGGCGTGGGCAGAACATCTACATCACGTGGGGAGATGGGGTGACGTGTGCTCTCGGGGTGGAGTGGGAACTCGGCGTCATGGCCGACGTGCAACCCGGCCAAAGTGTGGATGTGGGCACGCTCACCTTCGACGGTGACTGTAACAAGTTCGAAGCTTCCAACACCACGTGGAGCAGGGATGGCTCTGAAGTGGGCTTCTCGGGCGCGGGCTTGGCCAAGCGTGTCCAGGCAAGCGGTGAGTTCTTGGGCCGGTCGCTTTTCAGCTCCAGCGCCGGCATAGTGGGGAATGACTTGGACTGGTCGCCGGCCAACGACACGGTCCTCTTCCAGGGAGCAAGCGGGGGCACGTTCGGCATTTTCCACATCGGTGTAGACGGCACAGCGGCCACACTGCGGGTCTCCGACTCCCAATTCTCGGGAGCTGTGACCGAAGAGATGGCCTGGTTGCCGGATGGCTCGACGTTCGTTTACTCCACATCCGACGGCAATATCTACGAGTACAACCTCAACGGCAACGACAAGTTGCTGCTGGACCTCAACAGCGAGGTCATCAAGGGGCTCTCCGTCTCGCCGGACGGGGGCTACATCGTCTTCGAGCGGGTGATGGGGCCCACGAGCGAGCTGTGGATTCTCAACCGGGCGTCGCCCAACGTGCTGTGGCCGCTGGTCACCGATTTCGCCACCGACCCTGACTGGAGCCGCTCGAATCCTGTCTTCCCCACTCCTGCTATTCGCATCAACGACGTGACCGTGACCGAGGGGGACAGCGGTACCACCAACGCCA
>JALSKA010000166.1 GCA_026989095.1 Ardenticatenaceae bacterium | reverse complement strand
AACGCTCGTCACGGCCACCTGAAGGGCGTGCGCCGGACCTCGAAGCGGCGCTCCTGGCCCGTCGGGGGCTCCTCATCGACCTCCACCCCGGTCACTCTGGCGCCAGGCGGCCCCCGGTGGGCCCACTGGACCAGGGCGTCCACGGCTTCGGGAGCGCCCTCGGCCACAAACTCCACCCGCCCGTCGGGCACGTTGCGCACCCAGCCGCCCACGCCTAAACGTGTGGCCTCCTCCTGCATGGAGACGCGGAAGAAGACGCCCTGCACTCGCCCGCTGATGAAACCGTGAACCCGCTTCCTGTCCGGCGCGCTCATCGGGTTCCCCACACCTCTACATAAACTGCCGAAACCGGGTGGATTGTACCACGCGGCCGGGCAGTTGTCAATCGCCCGGCACGCTCTCCCCTTCGGCGCGCACGGAGTTGCGCAACACGCCCACGCCCTCCACTTCCACCTCGACCACATCTCCCGGGGAGAGGGGCCCGACGCCGGCCGGCGTGCCGGTGAGCAGCACGTCGCCCGGCTCGAGGGTCATGACCGCGGTGACGGCGGCGATGAGGTGGGGGATGTCAAAGACCATGTCGCGCGTGTTGCCGTGTTGGCGCACTTGCCCGTTCACCCGCGCGACCACGTCCAGGGCGCGGGGGTCCACGTCGGTGACGAGCCAAGGGCCCAGGGGGCAGAAGGTGTCGAACCCCTTGGCCCGCGTCCACTGGCCGTCGCTGAACTGGAGGTCCCGCGCCGTCACATCGTTGGCGCAGGTATAGCCGAGCACCACGTCCCACGCGCTCTCGTCGGGCCGCACGTGACGACAGCGCCGGCCGATGACGACGGCCAGCTCGGCCTCGTGCTCCACCCGTTGGCTCAGGCCGGGGAGCCGAATGGCCTCGCCGGGGCCAATGACGGCGCTGGGGGGCTTGAGGAAGAGGAGCGGCTCCTTGGGCACCTCGGCGTTGTGTTCGGCCGCGTGGGCGGCGTAATTGCGGCCCACACAGACGATCTTGCTGGGTTGCACCGGGGGCAGGAGGCGCACGTCGGCCAGAGAGGCCACGTGTGTGCCCCGTTGCCATTCCCGGAACACATCGCCGTCAAGGCGATACACCTCATCGCCGTCCAACACTCCGGTGGCCACCAGGCCACGGTAGGCAAAGCGCACAATCTTCATCTTGAACCTCCTTTGCGCTTCAGGCTCTCAGCTTCTGAAGAAGGCCACAGCCACGGCCACGGCACCCATGGCCGCCAGCACGCCGAACCCGTAGGCCGTGGGCTTGCGGATGGGACGTGCTCCCAATGTGTACGCCATCGCCGCCTTGGCCAAGGTGTTGCCCAGCGTGGCGAAGAGAATGGCAATGGCGGCGCTCATCGCGTTGAGCCCCCCGGTGGAAGTGGTGTTGGCCAAGGAGAGCACGATAGCATCCACGCCCACCAAGCCGGTCAGCAGGCTGGCCACGAAGAGTCCCACGGTGCCTAAGTAGAGCTCGGCGAACTTCACTATAAAGGAAACGAGCACGAAGATGAAGGTGAACCGAATGGCCCCTCCCAAGTTGAGGGGGTTTTCGAGGGTCACGCCCCGCTCGTCGGCCGGCAGGCGGTACACCTGCCAAAGGAGGAAGAAGGTGATCAGGCCGGCCACGGTGAGGGCCAGCAAGTAGGGCAACGTGGCCCAAAAGAGCTCGGGGTTCACGATCAGGAGGAGCACGGCCACCCGCGGGTACATGACCGTGGAGGCCAAGATCAGGGCCACGCCCAAGGCCGGGGCCAAGCGCGGCGTGCTGTGACTGCGCTCGGCAAAGCTCAGCGTGGTGGCCGTGCTGGAGACCATGCCCCCCAGGAGGCCGGTCATCCACAGGGCCCGGTGAGGCCCCACGGCCTTGATGGCCAAGTAGCCCCCGAAGCTCACCCCCGAGATGAGCACCACCAGCAACCAAATGCGGTAGGGGTTGAGCACCTGATAGGGGTCCAAGGGGCGGTTGGGCAAAATGGGCAAGACCACCACTGTGATGAGGGCGAACTGGAGCGTGGCCAACAGGTCCTCGTGGGTGAGGCTGCGGGCCAGCTCGTGCAGAGTTCGCTTGAGGGAGAGGAGCAAGGTCACCACGACGGTGATGGCGCTGGCAAGGGTGCCCCACCCCCAGTAGCTCAAGCTGCCCAACATGAAGACGAGCAGGATGGTCACCTCCGTGGTGATGCCCTCGCTGCGGTCGCCCCGCTCGTCGGTGAGGCGGCGCATGTAGGCCACGCCTACCAGGACGGCCATGCCCCCGAAGCCCACGGCGAACACCGTTGGCGACTCGAGCGTGTCGGCCACGAAGGCGGCCAGCGCGCCCAGCAGCGAGATGAGGGGAAACGTGCGGATGCCGGCGAAGGCCCGCTCCACCTCGGCCACGTGCTGCTGGGCGTACTCCCGCTCCAAGCCCACGAGCCCCCCAAGGGCCATGGCGAGGCCAAAGCGAAACCAGAGCTCGATGTTCGGCACTAACTCGGTGAGCCATTCCATGGTGCTCTGTGCCACGGGCGAAAGAGAAAAGCCGGGCTGCGGACGGCCGCTGTGCCCGGCTCCGGCCGATGGAGGGGCCGGCTACTCGACTCGTGGTCCGGCTGCGAGCACTTCTTCTGGCACCAACTCGGCAAAGGCGGCGAAATTGCGGCGGAAGGCGGCCGCCAGGGCACGAGCCCGCTCGTCGTAGGCGCCCTTGTCGGCCCACGTGTTGCGCGGGATCAACACCTCGTCGGGCACATTGGGCACGTGGGCCGGGATGTGGAGGCCGAAGATGGGATCGCGCACGGTCTCCACGTCGTCGAGGCGGCCGGCCAAGGCCGCGTGGATCATGGCCCGGGTGTACTTGAGGGGCATCCGGTGGCCCACGCCGTAGGGCCCGCCGGTCCACCCCGTGTTCACCAGCCAGACGCGCGCGCCGTGCTCCTGAATTTTGCGGCCCAACATCTCCGCGTAGACGTAGGGGTGGCGCGGCAAGAAGGGGGCGCCGAAACAGGCGCTGAACGTGGCCTGAGGCTCGGTGACGCCCCGTTCCGTGCCGGCCACTTTGGCCGTGTAGCCCGCCAGGAAGTGGAACATGGCCTGCTCGGGCGTCAGGCGGGCAATGGGCGGGATGACCCCGAAGGCGTCGGCGGTGAGGAAGAAGATGTGGCGCGGGTGACCGCCCCGCCCTTCGGGCACATGGCCCTCCACGAACTCGATGGGATACGAGGAGCGCGTGTTCTCGGTGATGCTCCCGTCGTCGAAGTCGGGCTCCCGGGTCATTGGGTCGAGGATGACGTTCTCGAGAATCGTGCCGAACCGGCGGGAGGCCGCGTAGATGACGGGCTCGTCGGTGGGCGAGAGGTTGATCACCTTGGCGTAACAGCCGCCCTCGAAGTTGAAGACGCCGTTGGGTCCCCAGCCGTGCTCGTCGTCGCCGATGAGGGAGCGGTCGGGGTCGCTGGAGAGGGTGGTCTTGCCCGTGCCGGAGAGGCCGAAGAAGAGGGCCACATCCCCCTCAGGCCCCACGTTGGCCGAGCAGTGCATGGGCAATGCCCCCTGCTCGGGCAGGAGGTAATTGAGCACGGAGAAGACCGACTTCTTGATCTCGCCGGCGTAGCGGGTGCCCACGATGACCGTCACGCGCAGGCCGAAGTTGATCACCACGGCCACTTGGGAGCGCGTGTTGTGGCGCGCGGGCGCGGCCAGGAAGTTGGGGGCGTGGAGCACGAGCCAGTCGGGCACGAACTCCCGGCGCTCCTCCGGCGGGGGCACCAGGAACATGTTGTGGACGAAGAGGCTGTGCCAGGCCGACTCGGAGACGACGCGCACGCGGAAGCGGTAATCGGGGTCGGCGCAGGCGTACACGTCCTGCACGAAGAGCTCGCGGTTCTGGAAGTAGGCCAACACGTCGCTGTGCAGGCGGTCGAAGTCGGCCGGATCGAAGGGGCGGTTGACATCGCCCCACCAGATGTTGGCTTCGCTGGAGGCTTCCCGCACGAGGAAGCGGTCATTGGGCGAGCGGCCGGTGTACGGGGCTGTCACGGCCACGAAGGGCCCTTGGTGAGCCAGGACTCCCTCCCCCAGGCGAAGGGCGTGCTCGTAGAGCTGGGCGGGGAAGAGGTTCCAGAGCTCACGCCGGACATTGGTCAGGCCGTGCTGGTCGAGGCCATAGGTGCTCTGTACGGTCGCGTGTTCCCCTGACATGATATCACCTCTCATCAGGTTTTTCACACGAGAACCCACGTGGTCCTCGCGTCGTCCGGCGCCCGGTGCAGGCGAAACACCGGGTTGTACCGTGAAGCCGGTGGACACCCCTTTATGTCCGGCACAGACGAATTCCCCCACCACCCTGCCGCTCAACCGTGTGCAGTTTCATGCCCGGCGCGGAGCACTCCGCGACCTAGAGGAGCTGAACGCCGTTGATGACAAGCCGGAAGGAACACCCCAATGTGCCCGCCGCGCGGCGACACATGAGCATTCGAGTGAGGAAGATCTCGAAGTACTCCATGACCGAGGACATGGTCGTGTCGATCTCCAGCTCCAGGGAAATCGTGCGGCGGTCGTCGCCGACGCGCACGAAGGAGCGGTTCACGGCGAAGTTCACCCGGTCATGGATGTCGAAGCGGGCCGGGTCCCGCTCTTGGACCCGGCTGCGGTGGACGTCGGCCTTGTCGGCCAAGACTACGGCTGCACTGATGGCGTTGGTGGTGCTGCCCCGTTCCTCCTCGTGGTTGCCGATGGCGTTGATGATGAGGGCGATTTCGTCGAAGGGCATACCCAGCCGGCTGAGGATGTCGTGGGCAATTTGCGCGCCGCTCAGGGCGTGGTTGTCCCTGTGGATGACGTTGCCGATGTCGTGCAAGTAGGCCGCGATGGCGGCCAACTCGGCCTGTCGGGGCGCGTGGCCCAAGTGGAGCAGGATGTTATGCGCAATCTGGGCCACAAGGCCGGCGTGCCGAAAGCCGTGCTCGGTGTACCCGAGCGCCTTGAGGTTCTCGTTGGCCTGGTACAGGTACGCCTTGACCTGGGCATCCCGCTTGACATCTTCCAAGGTCACCGGATGCCCGTCCACCTGTGCGCGCATGACGTTGGCTCCCCGTAAGATGCTCCGAATTGTAAACCTCACCGGTACACTTGTCAACTTGCCCCCTCCTTCGCGCCATCAGGGCACCCGTTTTGACAAAATAGCACTTCTGTACTAAATTTATGCGTTGCGAATTGTATCAAGGATGACACACATCCCCCAAACACGAGTGGCTCGAGGACCAAGTACCTCCCGAGATTTGACTTCACCCTCGCCAACGGAGACCTTTGGGCGAAAATGGCCCTAAAGGTCTTGTTCTGTTTGTGAAACATAGCCAAAAGAGGCCGGAAAAAACCGTGTAAATTCTCTCTTTGACGGAGGGCCCGCGTGGAAATAAAAGACTTTCATGCCATCCGCATCAGCCTCGCCTCGCCGGAAGAAATTCGCTCCTGGTCCCATGGTGAAGTCACCAAGCCCGAGACGATCAACTACCGCCGCCTGCGCCCCGAGCGGGATGGCCTCTTCTGTGAGGTGATCTTCGGCCCCACGAAAGATTGGCAGTGTTATTGTGGAAAGTACAAGAAGGTGCGCTTCAAGGGCATCGTCTGCGACAAATGTGGCGTCGAGGTCACCCGCTCCTCCGTCCGCCGGGAGCGCATGGGCCACATCGATCTGGCGGCGCCGGTAGCCCACATCTGGTACACCCGGCGGGTGCCCAGTTACCTGGGATTGCTGTTGGACATCTCCCGCCGCAACTTGGACCGCGTGCTCTACTTCGCCCAATATGTGATCATCCACGTTGACGAGCAGGCCCGCCAGAAAGCCCTGAAGCGCATCGAGGAGGAGCTGGAAGAGCGCGTTGCCGAGGTGCGCCAGGGCATTGACAGCCGGCTGGCCGAGGTCGAAGCGCACGTTCAGGCCCGCAAGGAGGCCATCCAGGCCGAGCTCGACCAGGCCATCGCCGAACTGGAGGCGGAGCGTGACGAGCGGGTCAACGCCCTGATGACAGCCGCCGGGCAGATGCGCGAGTACCTCACCGGCGAAAAGGGCAAGCAGGCGCCCCAGGACATCCGCTTCGAGCCCACCGAGACGGTGATCGTCTCCCAAGGGGAGATCATCGGGAGCGAACACATCGCCGAGTTGAACGCCGCCGTTGAGCAGGAGCTGAACAAGATCCAGGCCATCTTCGAACAACAGGTCGAGGACAAACGCCTGCTGGCCTCGGCCGAGGTCGAAGTGCTGGAACGGGAGTTAGAGGAGCGGCGGCAAGAACTCGGCGAGGAGCTGGCCGGGGAAATTCAGAAAATCCGGGCCTCCCGCGAGGACGACATCGAGGAACTCCAGGCACTGCGCCCCCTCATGTTCCTCAACGAGGCCGAGTACCGCGCCCTGCGGGAGAAGTACGGCGCCATCTTCGAGGCGGGCATGGGCGCCGAGGCCCTCTACGAGATCGTTAAGAACTTGGACCTGGACGAACTGGCCAAGGAGCTGCGCCGCGAGATCCGGCGCACCCGCTCCCGCCAGCGCCGCAAGAAGGCCACCAAGCGCCTCAAGGTGGTCGAAGCCCTGCGCCGCAGCGGCAACCGGCCCGAGTGGATGATCCTCACCGTGCTGCCCGTCATCCCGCCCGACCTGCGGCCCATGGTCCAGCTTGACGGCGGGCGCTTCGCCACCAGCGACCTCAACGACCTCTACCGGCGCGTCATCAACCGCAACAATCGCCTCAAGCGCCTCCTGGAGCTGGACGCGCCCGACGTGATCATTCGCAACGAGAAGCGCATGTTGCAGGAGGCCGTGGACAGCCTCATTGACAACAGCCGGCGGGGCAAGGCCATCAGCCTGCGGGGCAAGCGCAAGCTCAAGAGCCTGAGCGACATGCTCAAGGGCAAGCAGGGCCGCTTCCGCCGCAACCTGCTGGGCAAGCGGGTGGACTATTCCGGCCGCTCGGTCATCGTCGTGGGCCCTCACTTGAAGCTCCACCAGTGTGGTCTGCCCAAGAAGATGGCCCTCGAGCTCTTCAAGCCCTTCGTCATCCACAAGCTGGTGGACGAGAACTACGCCCCCAACGTCAAGGGCGCCAAGCGCATCATCGAACAGATGCGCCCCGAAGTGTGGGGCATCCTCGAGAAGGTGATCGAGGGGCGGCCGGTCCTGCTCAACCGGGCTCCTACACTTCACCGGCTCGGCATTCAGGCTTTTGAGCCCGTGCTCATCGAAGGGGACGCTATTCAGCTCCACCCCTTGGTCTGCGCGGCCTTCAACGCCGACTTCGACGGCGACCAGATGGCCGTCCACGTGCCCTTGAGCGAAAAGGCCGTGGACGAGGCCTACCAGCTCATGCTCTCCAGCCGCAATTTGCTCAAGCCCGCCGACGGCGAGCCCACGGTGAGCCCCACCAAGGACATGGTGCTGGGCCTCTACTACCTCACCATGGACCCAGACCCGGACGCTCAGGGCAGCGGGCGCATCTTCAGCGACCCGGATGAGGCTATCTACGCCCACGAGGTCGGCGAAGTGGCCCTCCACGCGGCCATCAAGGTGCGCGTTCCCCGCTGGTTCGACGGGATGAGCGTCGAGGAGCTGGAGCTGAGCTCCCGCGTGATCAAGGCCCTGGCCGACGCGGGGCTGACGGATGTGGGCGAAATCGTGGACCGCCTGAAAGAGGGGCCCCAGGCGCTCCTGGCCGTGCCCAACTTCGGCCGCGTGGCCCTCAGGGAGTTGGAGGAGGCGCTGGCCAAGCACCACATCGACCCCGAGCGCTACCCCAGGCGCAACGAGCTGGTCGAAACGACGCCCGGCCGCTTGATCCTCAACCAGGTGCTTCCCAAGGAGCTGGGCTTCAGGAACGAACTCTTCGACAAGGGAGGCATGAGGGACCTCGTGGCCGAGTGCTACACCGAGCTGGGACTGGAGGCCACCGCTGCCTTCGTGGACCAGCTCAAGGACTTGGGCTTCCATTACGCCACCCGGTCTGGCGTGACCATCGCCATTGACGACGTGACCATCCCCGAACAAAAGGCCCGCATCCTGCGTGAAGTGGAACAGGAAGTCGAAGATGTCGAACGCCAGTACCGCCGTGGCCTGATCACCGACGAGGAACAGTACCGCAAGACCATCGAGCTCTGGACCAAGGCCAAGGACGACATCACCGACCTCGTACAGCGGGTTCTCGACCCAAGAGGGCCCATCGCCATCATGGCGAACTCGGGGGCCACCAAGGGCGGCTTCGGGCCGGTGGCCCAGTTGGCCGGCATGCGCGGCCTCATGGCCGACCCGTCGGGCCGCATCATCGCCCTGCCCATTCGCTCCAACTTCCGCGAAGGGCTCAACGCCATGGAGTACTTCATCTCCACCCACGGCGCCCGCAAGGGCTTGGCCGACACCGCCCTGCGCACTGCCGACGCCGGCTATCTCACCCGCCGGCTGGTGGACGTGGCCCAGGATGTCATCGTGCGCGCCGAGGACTGCGGCACGCGGGAGGGCATCTGGATCACCGAGGCCCAAAGCCGCGAGATGCAGGAACAGTTGGGCGAGCGCATTCTGGGGCGGTACTTGGCCAGCCCCGTCGCCGACCCGGAGACGGGCGAAGTGCTGGCCGACGCCGGCGACTTTCTCGACGAGCGCCTCGTGCGCCGCATCCTGCGCGCCGGCGTCAAGGAAGTCTACGTGCGCTCGCCCCTCGAATGCCGCCTCCACCGTGGCGTTTGCGTGAAGTGTTACGGCCGCGACATGGCCCGAGGCGGGCTCATTCCCCTTGGCGAGGCCGTGGGCGTCATCGCCGCCCAGTCCATCGGCGAGCCCGGCACCCAGCTGACCCTGCGAACCTTCCACACGGGCGGCGTGGCCGGCGGCGGCGACATCACCCAGGGCCTCCCCCGCGTGGAGGAGCTCTTCGAGGCCCGCGTGCCCAAGGGCGAGGCCATCTTGGCTGAGATCGGCGGCCGCGTGGAAATTGAGCGCAGCGGCGACATGCGCATGGTGCGCATCGTCAACGCCCACGCCATTCACCACACCGTCGAGGTGCCCTCCGGCTACCACGTGGTGGTGGAAGAAGGCGACCTCGTCAAGCGGGGCGACGTGCTGGCCCGCGGCGCGGACGGCGCCACTGTTGAGGCCCCCCGCGACGGCGTTGTCCTCTTCGAGAACGGCCACCTCGTCCTCCGCTACGACGAGAAAGAGGTGCGCGAGTACGAGATTCCGCTCACCGCTCGCCTGCGCGTGTTCGAGGGGCAGGTCGTCGAGGCCGGCTACCAACTCACCGAGGGAGCCAAGAACCCCCACTTGGTGCTCAAAATCCAGGGGCGCGAAGCCACCCAGATGTACCTGCTCCAGGAAATCCAAAAGGTGTACCGATCCCAGGGCGTGAGCATTCACGACAAACACATCGAGATCATCATCCGCCAGATGCTGCGCCGTGTGCGCGTCCGCAACCCCGGGGACACCACCTACCTGCCCGGCGACCTGGTGGACCGCCTGGAGATCGAGGAGGTCAACCGCCGCCTGATCGAGCGCAACTTGCGGCCGGCCACGGCCGAGCAAGTGCTCCTGGGCATCACCAAGGCGGCCCTCAACACGGAGTCCTTCCTCTCGTCGGCCTCCTTCCAGCACACCATCAGCGTGCTCGCCCAGGCAGCCATCGAGGGACGTGTGGACCCCCTCGAAGGGCTCAAGGAGAACGTGATCATCGGCAAGCTCATTCCGGCCGGCACGGGCTTCCGGCCCCGCGACTACACGGCCGACTTCGAGCACCAGATCGCCGAGAAGATCGTGGACGAGCGCCCGCCCGAAGAGGAGCCCTTGGACTTGGAAATCCCCGATCTGAGCGAGGAGGAGCTGGAGGACATCGAGGCCCTGGCAGACTTGGAAGACGAGCTGGCCGAGTTGGTGGAGGAAGAGCTCGCCGACGAGTCCGTCGAGACTCCGGCCGAGGAGGAGGAGACGCCGTCCGAAGAGTTGTTGGAGTCGGAAGACGGGGAGGAGCTCAACCTCCTGGACGACGACCTGTTGCCCGAGGCCGAGCTAGACGTGGACATCGAAGGCATCGAGCTGGACGAGGAGTTGGACGGCGAGGAGCCGGCCTCGCTGGACGAGCTCTTCGAGGAGGAACTCGAGGAGGACGAGGGCGAGGAGTAACGCCTTCCACCAGTCCCGGCGACAACTTTGGGCCGGCGGCTTCCGGGGAGCCGTCGGCCCTTTGTGCGTGGAACCAGAAACGGCGCTGAGACGCCCACCACGGCGAGCACACCGGGAACAAATTGGCCATACGCTCACGGGCATGTATCATCGTGGCAGCTCCTGGGCAGCCCCCAGGAAACACGCTCTGCACCCGTATCGACGGCCGACGGCCGATCCCGGGCCCCACCGATCACCACAGGGGCAAGGGGCCTCGGGCACATCGAAAAGGGCTCCCAATGGAAGGCTCTCCATCTCCTCACGTGAACGGATGCCGGGCCGCTCGTTTCCTGCTCCTGCTCGTCGTCCTGGCCTTGTCCGCCTGGTGGACATCTCTCACCACACGCGCAGCGGCCATCACGCCGTCGTCAGCCCCTCTTGCCCCCCTGCCACAGCCCGCGGGCGAGCGACGGTGGAAGCCACCCGCTGCCACGCCGGCGCCCGGACAGAAAAGCGTGCTCTGGCTGCGCGCGGACGTCAACATTACGGTCCACAACGACGGCACCTTCACCGTGGAAGAGCGCCTCAAGGTGAACTTTCTGGGCGGCCCCTTCACCTCGGGGTACCGCTCCATTCCCTTGGACAAAGTGGTGGACATCACCGACCTCCGCCTGGAGGACGACGCAGGCCCTTACACCCAAGCCAGCACCGCCGGCGATCACACCTTCTCGGTCACCCGAGAGGGCGGCGAGATGCTCGTCAGGTGGCACTTCTCCCCCCTTACGGACGAAGAGCGCACGTTTGTGCTCACCTACCGCGTCCACGGGGGGCTGCGCGCCTACCCGGGCGGCGACCAACTGTGGTGGAAGGCCGTCTTCCCCGACCGAGATGGGGCCGTCATCCTCTCGACCGTCACGGTGAGGGTGCCCGGCCCCGTCCAAGCGTATGCGGCCTACTACGTCCCGGCGGAGATAGAACGCCTGGACGAACGCACCGTCCGCTTCGTTGCCGAGAAGCCCATTGCCCCCGGCACTGCCTTCGAGGTGCGGGTGCAGTGGCCCCACGGCACAATTCCCGTCACCCCGGCGCCATGGCAGGCCAAAGCGGACAGGGAGACGTGGAGGATTGAGCTGAGCCACGCCTGGCGCACGCGCGCCGTGCCCCTGCTGGAAGTGGGCATGGTGTTCGGCAGCGTCACCTTTGCCGCGCTGAGCCTGGCAGCACTGGTGCTCATCTGGTACCTATACGGGCGGGACAAGCCCGTGCCCCGCATCGATTACCTGCGCGAACCCCCGTCAGACCTGCCTCCCGCGCTCGCGGGCCAGTTAGTAGACGCCTTCATGAAACCCCGCCACGTGCTGGCCACCGTCCTCGACCTGGCACGCCGCGGCTTTTTGGAGATCGAGGAACGGCCCGTGCGCGGCGCGAAGAAGCACGATTACCTGTTCCGCCGGCTGAAAGACGCCCCCGAGCACCTGCTTCCCTTTGAACAGCGCACGATGTACGCCTTCATGGCTCGCTCCCGGGAGAAGCGGCTGAAGGACATCCGGGAACGGTTCCACAAACACGTGCGCGCCATCAGAAAGGCCCAGGAGACGGAGCTCGTGCGCCGTCGCCTGTTCCCCGCTCCCCCCTCCGAGGCCGATGCGCTCCACTGGCTGGTGGGCAACGTGCTCATCGGGCTGAGTGTGCTCGCATTTTTCACCTTCGGAATGGGCGGCTTCGCCCGCCTGGGCCTGAGCGACCGTTTCGGGGGCCTGCTCTTCATCAGCTTGGGCATCGTCGGCGTAGCCGTGCGCGTGGCGGGACGGTTCATGGCCAAGCGCACCGATGTGGGCGCGGAGGAGGCGGAAAAGTGGCGCGCATTTCGCCGGTACTTGCAGGAGCTGGAGCGCATGGAACAGATCGCCCCGGCGCGTGAGCGCCTGGAGCGCTACTTGGCCTACGCAGTGGCCTTCGGCGTGGAGAAGCACTTCCTGCGCGCGTGGGCACACCTCGCCCGGGACACGGACGCAGACGTGTGGCCGGCCTGGTACCATCCGGCCATCACCGCCACCTCCAGCGGCACCTCGGGCGGCGGAGGAGCCCCGCCCCAAAGCCTCGGCGCACGCCTGTCCGCCATGAGTGCCGGCCTGGCCGCAATGGTGAACGAAGCCTCCTCAGCGTTGACCTCCTCGTCCGGCGGCAGCGGCTTCTCCGGCGGCGGCGGAGGCGGTGGTGGCGGCGGTGGAGGGGGCGGCGGCGGGTTCAGCTAAGAGCTCACGTCCGCGGCCCCCTGCTCACACAGTCACCGGGGCTTCGGGGGGCTTGCCCCTTTGTTCCCGTTGTGGTATACTTAGCAAGCCGCCGGCGTTCCCCTATTTCGTTCCAGGAATAGGGGATTTTGTTGTGTGCGCACATCGTCAGTTCAACCAAGCACGCGCCCGGACTTCAACGGGGGTGCCCGCCCGCGGGTTCCGTTGGGGGAGGAAGGGCGCGGACGATCAAAACCCACAGGAGGCACGCCACCAATGACTATCAAAATCACCATGAAGGACCTCTTGGAAGCCGGTGTCCACTTCGGCCACCGGACGCGCCGTTGGAACCCCAAGATGCGCCCTTACATCTTCACCGAGCGCAACGGGATCCACATCATCGACTTGGCCCAAACCCTTGAAGCCCTTCAGAGGGCCTATGAGGGCATCCGGGACACGGTGGCCGCAGGGGGCTACGTGCTCTTCGTGGGCACGAAACGCCAAGCCCAAGAGATCATTGCCACCCAGGCCCAACGTTGCGGGATGCCTTATGTCAATCAGCGCTGGCTTGGGGGCACGCTGACCAACTTCCGCACCATCCGGCGCCGGGTAGAATACCTGCTCGACTTGGAGGCCAGGCGCGCTAGGGGTGAGTTTGAACTGCTGCCCAAAAAAGAACGGCTCAAGCTGGAGCGGCTGATTGCCAAGTTGGACCGCCGGCTGGGCGGCCTGCGGGGCATGGAGACATTGCCCGACATGCTCTACATCGTGGACGTTTACCGAGAGCACATTGCCGTGCGCGAGGCGCAAATCCTGGGCCTGCCCATCGTCGCCATGGTGGACACCAACTCCGACCCCGACGGCATCGAGTACATCATCCCGGCCAACGACGACGCCATCCGGGCCATCAAGCTCATCACCAGTTTCGTGGCCGACGCCGTTATCGAAGGGCGTAACCTCTACCAGACCATGATGGTGGAGGAAGAGGAAGAAGGCCCCATTCCCGAACAGCGGGTCTTCTCCCCCACGGACGAATACGATTACGGAGTCACCCAGGAATTCGAGGAGCTCGAGGAGCTCAGTGAAGCCGAAGAACGCCAGGAATGAAGAAACGAACAGAAGTTGAGCGTCGCACGGATCAAACAGACATAAAGACCTACGCCAACACGAGGTGATACCGTGAGCACACACATCACGACGGAGATGATCAAAGAGCTGCGCGCCCGCACGGGCGCCGGCATCCTGGAGTGCAAGAAGACGCTCCAGGAAACCGGGGGCGACATCGAACAGGCCATCCAGCTCCTGCGCGAGCGGGGACTGGCCAAGGCTGCCAAGAAAGCCCACCGGGCCACTTCCCAGGGCGTGGTGGCCTGCTACATTCACACGGGCAACCAGATCGGGGCCATGGTGGAGCTGGACTGCGAGACAGACTTCGTGGCCCGCACGCCCGAATTTCAACAGCTCGCCTACGAGATCGCCATGCACGTGGCCGCCATTAGTCCCCAGTTCGTCTCCCGCGACCAGGTGCCGGCCGAGGTGATCGAGCGGGAGCGTCACATCCTCACAGAGCAAGCTCGCCAAGAGGGCAAGCCCGACCACGTCATCGAGCGAGTGGTGGAAGGGCGGCTGGAGAAATTCTTCGGGGAAACGGTTCTCCTGGAGCAGCCCTTCATCAAGGACCAGGAAATCACCGTCGGCGATCTCATTAAGCAGTCCATCGCCAAGTTCGGCGAAAACATTGTCGTGCGCCGCTTCTGCCGTTTTGCCGTCGGCGAGGCGGAGTAAACACGGGGGCCGGTGGAAACACCGGCCCTTTTTGCTGGCCAAAAACCGCTCTCAACCCCCGATGTGACGCAAACGGGAAGAGGTGATCGCCCATGACAGACGTGAAGTACCGCCGCATTCTGCTCAAAGTCGGCGGCGAAGCCTTGGCCACACCCGGAGGCTACGGCATCGCCCCCGAGCGGGCCCATGAGCTGGCCGAAACCATCAAACAGGTACGCCACCTCGACGTCGAGGTGGCCGTCGTCATCGGGGCCGGCAACATCTGGCGGGGCCAGATCGGCATGAGGCACGGCATGGACCGGGCCACAGCCGACTACATGGGCATGTTGGCCACCGTCATCAACGCCCTCGCCCTCCAAGATGCACTCGAACGAGTGGGCTGTGACACGCGCGTGCAGACGGCCATCGAGATGAAGGCCGTGGCCGAGCCCTACATCCGCCGGCGGGCCATCCGCCACTTGGAGAAAGGGCGCATCGTCATCCTGGCCGGCGGCACGGGCAACCCCTACTTCACCACCGACACGGCCGCCGCCCTGCGGGCCATGGAGATCGACGCCGAAGTGCTCATCAAAGCCACCAAGGTGGACGCCGTCTACGACGAAGATCCCCTCGTCAACCCCCAAGCGCGCCGCTTTCGCCACCTCACGTACTTGGACGCCCTCAACATGGGCATCGGCGTCATGGACTCCACGGCCCTCACCCTCTGTATGGACAACGACCTCCCCATCGTCGTGGTGAACTTGTGGGGCCACAAGAGCATCGAGCAAGTTGTCTTGGGCGAAGATATCGGTACAATCATTACCAAGTAGCGCCTCCCATCCGCTTTGCCCCACAATCATGCCACTGTCGCACCGAACAAGGAGGGAAAGCCATGCTCAAAGACCTGATGAAAGACGCCGAGTCGCGCATGGACAAAGCCGTTGCCGCCCTCGAACAGGACCTGCGCGCGCTGCGGACCGGCCGTGCCTCCCCGGCACTGCTCGAGCGCATCCGGGTCGAATACTACGGCGTGCCCACTCCGCTCACCCAGTTGGCCTCGGTGACCGCTCCCGAGGCGCGGCTTCTGATGATCAAGCCGTGGGACCCCAGCACGCTGGCGGCCATCGAACGGGCCATTCTCGAGTCCGACTTGGGCCTGACGCCCAACAACGACGGCAAAGTCATCCGCCTCGTCCTGCCCCCCCTGACCGAAGAGCGGCGCCACGAGCTCGTCCGCACCGTCCACAAGCGGGTGGAGGAGGCACGGGTGGCCATCCGCAACGTGCGCCGCGACGTGCTCCAAGACCTCCAAGAAATGCAGAAGGAGGGCCTGCTGAGCGAGGACGAATTCTACCGCGCCAAGGACGATGTCCAGAAGCTTACCGACCGCAAGATCGAGGAGGCGAACAAAGTCGGACAGGCCAAGGAAGAGGAAATTCTCGAGGGATGAGCGCAGACACGGGGCGCACGTGGACGGTGATCCCTCCACTTGCTCCCCGTGTCCCCCTCTGACGGCCGACTACTGGAGGAAGGGAAAGACCAAACTCACGGCCATGCTGATGACAATGAGGATGCCCAACACGTAAAACGTCGTCATGCGCCAGTCGCGACGCCGGCGCCGCGGCCGAGATGGGGCCGAAGCTCGCCGACGATTTTGGCGCCCCTTCCGCCGATTTCGCTTCTTGCCCACGGCTCTTTCCTCCTTCTGCTCTATCTCTCAGCCTCTTCGCTTCTCCCCAACTATAGCACAAGCCCATCAAACGGCCAAGCCCGGCCAGGCGCCCGCGCCCCCTTCAAGATTGCCATTGTGTCTGGGAATCAGTATAATATAGGCACCGGCACCAACTCGCCGAAATACCGCGCTGAGGACTGAAAGGAGATGCCAAAAGATCACAGCCACGCGAGGGACTACACGCTCTTGGAGGAATGGCTTCAGTCCGCCGATTCCTTTGTCCTTGAGCCGGGCCAAATCCTCGAAGGCGTCGTGATGCACGTGACTCCAAACGAAGTCCTCGTGGACATCGGCACCAAAACCGAAGGGCTCGTGCCCCGCAAGGACCTCGAACGCCTCTCCGAGGAGACGCGGGCCCAAATCGTGGAGGGCGCCCACGTGCGCGTCTACGTGGTGCGCTTCGACGAGGACGACGACCAGGCCCTGCTCTCCATCTACCGGGCCCTGCAAAGCGAGGATTGGGACTTCATCGAAAGGTGTGTGGCCAACAACGAGATCATGGAAGCCACGGTCACCACCTACAACCGAGGGGGGGTGTTGGCCTACATCGGGCAAGTTCGCGGGTTCGTGCCGGCCTCCCACCTGACGGCTACCCAGGGCAAGTCCTCCCAAGAGCGCGCGCGCGTCCTGCGCCAATTGGTGGGACAGACCATTCACGTGAAAGTCCTCGACGCCGACCGACGGCGCGGCCGGCTCATCCTCTCCCAGCGGGAGGCCGAAAAACAGCTCCAGCAGCAACGCAAACAGGAGATGCTCGCCCGGCTCCAGGAAGGCCAAGTGGTGCGCGGCACCGTCACCAACTTGACCGACTTTGGCGCCTTCGTCGATCTCGGCGGCGTGGACGGCCTCGTCCACATCAGCGAGCTCTCCTGGAACCGCATCTCTCACCCCAGCGACGTGGTCAACGTCGGCGACGAAGTCGAGGTGTATGTCCTCCGCGTGGACCACGAACGCCAGCGCGTGGGCCTCAGCCTCAAGCGCCTGCAGCCCGAACCTTGGAGCCAGATCGGCGAAAAATACCAAGTCGGCGACGAAGTGAACGTCATCATCACCAAGCTCACATCCTTCGGCGCCTTCGCCCGCTTGGAAGGCGAAGAAGTGGAAGGGCTCATCCACATCTCGGAGATGGCCCACCGGCATGTGGCCAAGCCATCCGAGGTGGTCGCCGAAGGCGACCGGGTGCGGGCACGTATCATTCGCCTCAACCCCGAGCGCAAGCGCATTGGCCTCAGCCTCAAGGCCGTCGCGAGGCCCACCCCGCCCCAAGAGCAGGACGACGTTTCCCCCCCTCCACCGGCCGAGGCGGCCGGCCACGTGGACTCTCTCCCCTCCCGCGCGGAGTCCTGTCCCAACGGCGAGCCCACCGCGCACACCGGGGACATGGACGCCAACACGGCCGTCGAATTTGCCAATATTGGCACCGATGATTCAAATTAACGGCGAGGCACGGCTGCTATACGACTGAATCAAGGACGGATATCATGGCGAACAAATTTGACCGGTTTACCAAGAAAGCACGGCGGGTTCTCTCACTGGCCCAGGAAGAGGCACAAGCCCTCAACCACGGCTACATCGGCACCGAACACCTCCTCCTGGGCTTGATGCGTGAGGGCGATGGCGTGGCCGCCCGCGTCCTCAAGGACCTGGGAGTGGACCTTCCCAAGGTGCGCCAGGCCGTCGAGGACATCGTGGGACGCGGCAAGCGCACCACCGTGGGCCGCATTGGCCTCACCCCGCGCACCAAGCGCGTCATCGAACTAGCTGTGGAGGAAGCCCGTCGGCTCGGCCACCACTACATCGGCACCGAGCACCTGCTCCTCGGCCTCGTGCGCGAGGGCAACGGGATTGCCGCTGACGTCCTTTCCAGCTTGGGCGTCAGCTTGGAAGCGGTCCGCAGGCGCACGATGGAAGTGATGCGCCAGGACCCGCCCCAAGCTGCCCGCGCCACAACGGCCCGTCAGCAGGCCAAGACACCCCTCATGGACCAGTTGGGCATTGACCTCACCGAAGAGGCACGCCAGGGCAAGCTCGACCCCGTGATCGGCCGACAGCAGGAGATCGAGCGCGTGATCCAAATCCTGAGCCGGCGCACCAAGAACAACCCGGCCCTGATCGGCGAGCCCGGCGTCGGCAAGACGGCCATCGTCGAAGGCTTGGCCCAGCGCATCGTGGCCGGCGACGTGCCCGAGACCCTCCTCAACCGCCGGCTCTGGATGCTCGACGTGGGCTCCCTCGTGGCCGGCACCATCTACCGCGGTCAGTTCGAGGAACGCCTCAAGCGCGTCATCGAGGAGCTCAAGAACAGCGAGGCCATCCTCTTCATCGACGAGGTCCACATGCTGGTCGGCGCCGGCGCGGCCGGCAGCGCCGTGGACGCGGCCAACATCCTCAAGCCCTCCCTGGCGCGCGGCGAGCTCCAGGTGATCGGCGCCACCACCCTCGACGAATACCGCAAGTACATCGAGAGCGACGCGGCCTTGGAGCGCCGCTTCCAACCCGTGATGGTGGCCGAGCCCACCATCGAGGAGACCATCGAAATCCTCCACGGCATCAAGGAACGCTACGAGGACCACCACAACTTAACCATCAGCGACGAGGCCATCCGGGCAGCCGCCTACCTCTCCGCCCGCTACGTGCCCGACCGCTACTTGCCCGACAAGGCCATCGACTTGATCGACGAGGCGGCCAGCCGGGTGCGCATGTACAAGATCCCCCACGTCAAGGGGTTGCGCGAGACGTTCCAGGAACTCAACCAAATCCAGCGCGAGAAGGAAGACGCCTTCGCGGCCCGCCGCTACCAAGAAGCCTCCGAGCTCCGCAACCAGGAACTGGAGCTGCAGCAGCGCATCGAGCAGATGCGCATGGGCCAGTGGGATGAGGGCCGGCCTGTTGTCACCAAAGAGGACATCGCCGAAGTCGTCTCCATGTGGACCGGCATTCCCGTGGCCCACATGACCCAGGAGGAGACACAACGCCTCCTCCACATGGAAGAGGAGCTGCAAAAACGAGTGGTCGGCCAAGAAGAAGCCATCCTGGCCATCTCCAAGGCCGTGCGGCGGGCACGGGCCGGGCTCAAAGACCCGCGCCGGCCCATCGGCTCCTTCATGTTCTTGGGCCCCACCGGCGTGGGCAAGACCGAGCTGGCCAAGGCGTTGGCCGAGTTCCTCTTCGGCAGCGAGGAAGCCCTCATCAAACTCGACATGAGCGAGTTCATGGAGCGCCACAACGTGAGCCGGCTGGTCGGCTCCCCGCCCGGCTACGTGGGCTACGAGGAAGGGGGACAACTCACCGAAGCCGTGCGCCGTCGGCCCTACAGCGTGGTCCTCTTCGACGAGATCGAAAAGGCCCACCCAGAGGCCTTCAACATGCTCCTCCAGATTCTGGAGGACGGCAACCTGACCGACGCCAAGGGGCGGCGCGTGGACTTCCGCAACACCCTCATCCTGATGACGTCGAACGTGGGCGCCGAGCTGCTCAACCGGCAAGCGGCGTTGGGCTTCCGCAAGAAGTCGGAGGACGAGGAGTTCAAGAGCGAATACGACGCCATGAAGGAAAAGGTCCTCGAGGAGCTACGGCGCCGCTTCCGGCCGGAATTCCTCAACCGCTTGGACGGGGTGATTGTCTTCCGCTCGCTCCGCCGTGAGGAGATCAAGCAGATCGTGGACATCCTGCTCCGCGACCTGCACAAGCTCTTGGCCGAGCAGGAGTTGGCCCTCGAGGTGACTGACGGGGCCAAGGAAGTGCTGGCCGAACTGGGCTACGACCCTCAATTCGGCGCCCGGCCCCTCAAGCGCATGTTGCAGCAACTCATCGTGGACCCCATCAGCGAGGGGTTGCTCTCCGGGGAGTTCGAGCCGGGCGATCTCATCGTGGCCGAGCGTGACGAGGAGAAGAACGAAATCGTGTTGCGGCGCGAACCCGGGGGGGCGAGCAGCGTGTTGAGCAGTGACCAACATCTCAAGGAGATCGAGGAACTCTTCATGTCTGGTCAGGACAAGTCGGACAAACGTCCGTCCTGACCGCCACCAGAGCGGACATGCCTGTTCGTCACCTCCCGGGGCTTTTTTCCCGGGAGGTGTTTTTTACCTTCCCCTCATGGCCGGGGCGCCACAGAGATATTCCAGCGCCGTCCGCGAACGCCACACCGGCTTCCGGTCGAAGACCTGGCCCACGTGGTACGCCACACGCCGCTTCACCTCCTCCAACGGCACCTCGTGGCCCAGCTCCCGTGCCATCGAAGTAACCCCCCGGTCACGCAGGCCACAGGGCACAATGAAGTCGAAATGGTGGAGGTTCGTGTTCACATTGAGGGCGAAACCGTGGTAGGAGATCCACTCCTCGATGCGCGCCCCAATGGCCGCGATCTTGCGGTCGCTGAAGCGCGCGTGGGCCGCGGCCAGAGAAGCCCGCGTGCGCTCGTCGAAGGAGGCGTCCAGCGCCGGCCCAGTGTGGTCGCGCACCCAAACGCCCACCACCTTGTGAATGCGCTCCCCCCGAATGCCGTACTCGTCGAGCAGGCGGATGAGCGCCTCCTGAAGGGCCCACACGAACCACCCGACATCCTTGGGCTTGGGCACACGGCGCAGGTCGAGAATGGGATAGCCCACCACCTGCCCCGGGCCATGATAGGTCACATCCCCCCCGCGCTCGACGCGGAAGATCTGGAACCCCAGCCGCTCAAGCACCTCCCTGGGGGCCACAATATTCTCCTCATTGCCGTTGCGGCCAATGGTAATAACCGGCGGATGCTCTTGGAGGAGCAGCACATCGGGCATGTCGGGCACGTTCTTCTTGGCAGCCACGAGAGTGTGTTGAAGCTGGAGCGCCTCCGCGTAGGGGATGAGCCCTAAGTCAACCACCCAGAGCGGCCGTCGGCTCATGAGTCCTCCTCCTCTCCTAATCGCGCCCCCACGATCTGGGGATGTCCGTGATAAAAGGCCATGCCGGCCACAGCCTTGCGCCCCTCAAGCTGAACCTCGTCCAGCACCAGCCACCCGTCCCCCGTGGCCACGGCCAACCCCTCGGGCCACAGGCGCACCTCGCCCGGGCGGGCGCCGCCAAGCGGTCGAGTCACAGCGTGAGCTCGCCGCACGTGTAAGCGCTTGCCGGCCCACGTCGTGAAGGTGCCCGGCCAAGGCGTGTAAGCGCGCACTTGGCGGGCCAACACCTCGGCCGGCTTCGTCCACTCCAGCAGGCCGTCGGCCTTCCTCAGCCGTCGCGCCACCGAGGCGCCGGCGTCGTCCTGGGGGCGCGGCTCGATTTCTCCCGCCAACCAGCGGGGCAACGTCTCACTCAGGAGCTCAGCGCCCACACGGGCCAACTTCTCCGCAAGAGAAGCTCCCGTCTCGTCGTCGGCAATGGGCACGGCCCGCTGGGCCAGAATGGGGCCTGTGTCCATGCCCTCGTCCATCACCATCACCGTGACACCGGTCTCCCGGTCACCGGCCAAGATGGCGGCCTGAACGGGCGCCGCGCCGCGGTACTTGGGCAACAGGCTGGCGTGGACGTTGAGGAAGCCCCGAGGGGGGATGGCGAGCACCTCCGGCCGCAGGATTTCACCGTAGGCCACCACGACGCCCACATCGGGCGCCAAGTCTCTCAGGCGGGCCACGGCCTCGGGGGAGCGCAAGGTTCGCGGGGTCCACACGGGCAGGCCAAGCCGCTCGGCCGCGACCTTGACAGGCGAGGGGCGCACGCGCCGTCCCCGGCCGGCCGGCCTGTCGGGTTGAGTCACCACGGAGACAATCTCGTACTGCCGGCTGATGGCCAACGCCTCGAGGCTGGGCACGGCGAACTCGGGGGTTCCCAAGAACACAACGCGCGGCCGTTCTTGACTCACCGCTCGCCCTCCTTCACCCTTCGGCCAACACGACGTCATGTCCTGCTCTCACCACAGTCGGCGTGGTTAAGCATACCCCTTGTGTGGACGAAGGCAAATCGTGGGGTGTGGGGGAAAACAAAAGCGCGGGCACCGGATACGCCCGCGCTCCGCAGGTGGAGATGGCGGGAATCGAACCCGCGTCCGGAGAGTTCGCCCAGAGGCATCTACAGGCTTAGTTCGGTTGGTCCATCTCGCGGGCCGCAGCCCAACCGAACAAAGCTGCCAGCCCGCCAGCCGCGCGTTCTTTCGTCAGGCCGTGCGGCCCGGCCTGACGGCACCCCGGTTCTCTGTCACCCGTTCGGCACCCACCGGGGGAAGGTGCCGACGAGTGTCGCCGCGCGCTTAGGCGGCGAGGGCGAGTTGAGGTTCGCCAGTTATGTTTAGGTGCCCGTTTTAGGAGCCGGGCGCTCCGCCTGCAGCCCCTGGACGGCACCTCCCCGTCGAAACCATTCATCCCCACGGCCGTCACAGGGAACAACTTCTGCAACATTATTATAGTAGACCGGGGCCCTCGCTGTCAAGTGGGAGAACCCCGTCTTCCACGAGCCACTTGACAACCCTTCTCTCCACCACTATACTTCTGCCACCACAGCCGAGAACGCAAACGACGGTGAACCGGAGGAGTAGGCGGTGGTCGGCCGCCAGAGAGGGGTGGTCGCAGGCTGAGAGCCACCCTCGGCAGGGAGCCGCCGAAGGTCGCCGGGGAGTCGCCGGGTTGAACGGGCCCCATGAGCCCCAGTAAGCCCGGCCGGAGTGGTGCCCGTTATCAGCACTGCCGGCGCTCAGATGGGCGCCGGGGCCGAGGGGTCCGGCCCTGTGTCGGACAAACAAGGTGGTACCGCGGGAGGAAAGAGGCGCCTCTCGTCCTTGTGGGCGGGAGGCGTTTTGTTGTGGTGTTGTGCGGCGTGGGGACAGCCCGAGGTGAACGGTGAAAACTCCCTCTCCGTGGAACTTGTACGATCACTGGCAGGATCACGTGGACGACGAGGGCCGGCGGCTGGCTCACGTGTTGGAGGCACACCGCGTTCACACCGTCGTTGACGCGGCCGCCGGCGGGGGCAGACTCGCCTCCGCCTTGGCCGAGCGGGGCTTCCACGTGGTAGCCTGTGAGCCCGACGAGGCTCTGTTTCGCCAGGCCCTCGAACACTTGGCCGGTGCGCCCGTCTCGGTGGCCCTCTACCGGGTCGGGCTGCCGGGCCTGGCCCACGTGCTCGAAGGGCCCTTCGACGCTGCCTTCGCCCTGCACGATGCCTTGGCCCGCCACTCCCCTGCCGAACAGGGGCGCTCCCTGGAGGCAATGGCCCGCATTCTGGCCCCCAAGGGCCTCGCCCTCATCGGCCTGCGGGATTGGGAGGGCCTGCTCCGGGAGCGAACCTTCTTCGTGCCACGTCGCGTGGCGCGCATGAACGGTTCCCGCCTGCTCATGTTCGACGTGCGCCTCTTCCGGGCCCAGCACGTCATCTGGACGACCTTTTACCTGCTGGAGCAGGAGGGAAAATGGCGCGTTCACACCTCCGCGACCACCTACTACCCCATCACGCCCGCTAGGCTGGAGGAAGCAGCGGCCGCAGCCGGCCTCACCGTTGCCGAACGCGCGGACTACCCACACGAAACGTGGTGGGTGTTGCGCCGCAAACGGCTGATCCGATGACACCTTCTTAGCACAGGAGGAGAGAGATGAGCGCGTTGCCCAAAGTGTACAACCCACGCGAAACCGAAATGCGCCTCTATCGCTGGTGGGAAGAGCGGGGCTACTTCACCCCCCACATCGACTGGTCCAAGGAGCCCTTCGTCATCTCCATGCCCCCACCCAACGTCACAGGCGCCCTCCACATGGGTCACGCCATGTTCGTCACCCTCGAAGACCTGATGACCCGCTACCACCGCATGAAGGGCGATCCCACCCTGTGGCTGCCCGGCACCGACCACGCCGGCATCGCCACCCAGCTTCAGGTCGAAAAGGAGCTCGCCGAGGAGGGGAAGACCCGGTGGGACCTGGGACGCGAGGCCTTCGAGGCCCGCGTGTGGGCGTGGAAGGAAAAGTACGGCGGCTACATCACCCAGCAGCTCCGCCGCCTCGGCGCCTCGTGCGACTGGAGCCGCGAGAAATTCACCCTAGACCCCGACCTCAACCGGGCCGTGACCGAGGCCTTCGTGCGCCTCTACGAGAAGGGCCTGATCTACCGGGGAGAGTACATGGTCAACTGGTCCCCCAACCTCCAGACGGCCGTCTCCGACCTGGAAGTGGAGTATTTCGAGGAGCCGGCCACCCTCTACTACTTCAAATACATGCTCAAGGGAAGCGACGAGTACATCCCCGTGGCCACGACCAGGCCGGAGACCATCTTGGGCGACACGGCCGTCGCCGTCCACCCCGAGGACGAGCGGTATCAAAAGCACATCGGGAAGCAGGTCATCGTCCCCATCCTCGGGCGTGAAATCCCGGTCATCGCCGACGAGTACGTGGACCGGGAATTCGGCACCGGTGCCCTCAAGGTGACGCCCGGCCACGATCCCCACGACTACGAGATCGCCCAACGCCACGGCTTGCCCACCATCAACATCATGAACAAGGACGCCACACTCAACGAGAACGCCGGCCCCTACGCCGGCATGGACCGCTTCGAGGCCCGCCAGCGGCTGTGGGAGGACATGGAACGCGCGGGGCTTACCCTCAAGACCGAGCCCTACACCATGCGTGTGCCCCGCTCCCAGCGCGGCGGCGAGATCATCGAGCCCCTGATCAGCACCCAGTGGTTCGTGAAGATGAAACCCCTCGTCGGGCCGGCCATTCGCGCCGTCAAGGAGGGGGCCATCCGCATCCTTCCTGAGCGCTTTGAAAAAGTCTACTTCCACTGGCTCGAGAACATCCGTGACTGGTGCATCAGCCGCCAGTTGTGGTGGGGCCACCGCATCCCCGTCTGGTACGTCAACGGCAGCCGGGAGGAGTTCATCGTGGCCCACGACGAGGAGGAAGCCTACCGCAAAGCGCGCGACAAGTACGGGCCGGATGTCACCCTCGAGCAGGACCCCGACGTGCTCGACACGTGGTTCTCCAGCGCCCTCTGGCCCTTCAGCACCCTGGGGTGGCCTGACGAGGAGAAGGAGGATTACCGGTACTTCTACCCCACGACCGTCATGGAGACGGGGTACGACATCCTCTTCTTCTGGGTGGCCCGCATGATCATCACCGGCCTGGAGTTCACGGGCAAGCCCCCCTTCCGCATCGTCTACCTGCACGGCCTAGTGCGCGACGCCCAAGGCCGCAAGATGTCCAAGACCTTGGGCAACATCATCGACCCCATCGAGGTCATCGAGAAATACGGCGCCGACGCCCTGCGCTTCACCCTCGCCACCGGCTCCACGCCCGGGCAGGACATCAACCTCTCGGAGAAGCGCATCGAAGGTGGGCGCAACTTTGCCAACAAGATCTGGAACATGGGCCGCTTCGTGGTGGCCAACTTGGAGGCGCTGACAGACGAGGAACGCGCCGCCCTGGCCCACACCACCTTCGACGCCGACGCGCTCGCCTCCCTGCCCCTCACCGAGCGCTGGATTGTGAGCCGCATCCACCAGCTCATCGCCGAGGTGACCGACCACATGGAGGCCTTCCGCTTCGGCGAGGCTGGCCGGGCCATCTACCACTTCCTGTGGGACGAGTTCGCCGACTGGTACGTGGAGGCGAGCAAAACCCGCCTCTACGCCTCGCAGGGCCCGCGCGACGGTCGGGCCATGACGGCGCGGCGCGTTCTGGTCTACGTGTTGGAGCGCGCCCTGCGCCTCCTCCACCCCTTCATGCCCTTTATCACCGAGGCCCTGTGGCAACACCTGCCCCACCAGGGCGAGGCCCTTATTGTGGCCCCGTGGCCCCAAGCCGGCCCGGTGGACGAGGAGGCCATCCGCCGCTTTCGCGCCATTCAGGATTTGGTGCGGGCCATTCGCAACGTGCGCACCGAGTACAACGTCGAACCCGGACGGCGCATCGCCGCCACCATCGGCGCAGGCAACTTGGTCGAGGACGTGAAGGCCGAGCGTGAGGTGGTGATCTTCCTGGCGCGCTTGGACGAAGCCCGCCTGGAGCTGCGCGCCCAAGCCGAGCCCCCGGCCCGCGGCGCCGTCCACGTCGTCGCCCGGGAGGGCGTCGAGGCCTACTTGCCGCTGGCCGGCCTCGTGGACATCGAGCAGGAGCGGAACCGCCTCACGAAACTCCTCACCGAGATCGAAGCCGAAGTGGAACGCCACCGGCAACGGCTGGCGAACCAGAACTTCGTCCAGAAGGCGCCTCCGCACATCGTCGAGGGCGCCCGGCAGGCTCTCCGGGAGGCCGAAGCGCGGCTGGAGAAAGTGAAAGCTCAACTGGCGCAACTGGAAGGGGCGTAGAACACGCCCCGGGTAGGGAGGTGCGGCACGCCTGCCGGCCTCCCTACCCAGTCTGCACGCCCACGACGCGGAAGAAAATCTTGTTCAGGAGGCGCAGGAGGCGCTGAGAGGGCTTCAGCTCGTTGGGGGGAATCTTCTGGAGCAAACGGTCGTAGACCAACACGGCATTGATCCAATCACGCTTGCGCAACAGGATGCGGGACAGCATCTGGAGTGACTCCACCTCCCGTTCCACCTCGCCGATCTGGCCGAAGAGCACGGCCGCCTGGTCCAAGTAATCGGCGGCCTCGTCGTAGCGCCCGCGGCTGTAGAGCAGAGACCCCAAGTTGCCCAGAGCCGTCGCCTGGCCGTCCGTGGCGCCGATCTCGGTGAAAATCTGCAGGGCCTCGCGCAGCGCGGCTTCGGCATCCTGGTAGTTCTTCATGCGCAAGTGGGCCACGCCCTCGCTCATGAGGGCATCGGCCTCGGCGTATTTGTCGCCCACCTGGCGCCAAACTTCCCGTGCCTGGCGAAAGGCCTGGACGGCCGTCTCGTAATCGCCGACATCATAGGCACGTTTGCCCGCGTCAAGGTGGTCGTGTTGCTGTTCGGTCATGGAACTCTCCTCCTCAACTCGTCAAGGCGTTGTTTCCAGGCCACCGGGCTCCTCGGGGGCTGCCTGTGGGGCAAGCACATGAGCGCTCAGGGGGACCCGAATCAACACGCGCGTGCCCTTGCCCGGCGCGCTCTCCAGCCGGAGCTGGGCTTCGATGAGCTCCGCTCGCTCCCGCATGTTCACCAGGCCCAAACTGCCCCGTTCGTCGTAGCCGGCTTCCACGGCCTTAAGGTCGAATCCCTCTCCGTCATCCCGGACCTCCACGTTCAAATAGCCCTCGTCCACCGAGAGCGTGACCCAAATGCCCGTAGCCCCCCTGGCGTGCTTACGGGCGTTGTTCACAGCCTCCTGAATGATGGCGAAGAGCGTGCGGGCCGCTGATGGCTCCAGGGGCGGAATGTGGTCCGGCAGCTCCAGGTGGACAGGTGGGCCGTGGGCGGACTCGTTGAGCCGGGAGATGTGCGCCTCCAGGGCAGCGCCCAGCCCCCGCGTCTCCAGCACCAGGGGCCGCAGCTCGAAGAGGAGCAACCTGGACTCGCGAATGGCCCGCTGGACCAGCTCCTCGATGTGGTCCAGCTCCTCGTCAACCTTGTCCGGGGCCTGCTGGATGAGGCGCCGCAAGTGGCTCAAGCTCATGGCGATGGAGGCCAGGATCTGGACGGTGCCGTCGTGGAGGTTGCGGGCGATCTCCCGCCTCACCTCCTCCTGAACTTGGAGGATCTTGTCCCGCTCCTCCCGGAGGCTCTCGTAGAGGCGAGCATTTTCGAGGGCAATGGCCGCTTGACCGGCCAAGGTGAGGAGCAATTCCTTATCTTCCTCGTCGAAGCCGCCGGGCGTCTGCTTGTTCACCACCTCCAGCACGCCTATCGTGCGCCCCTTGATGTGCATGGGCACACAGAGGATGCTGCGCGTGCGAAAGCCGATCTGGTGGTCCACGTGGCCGCTGAAGCGGGGATCCGCCTGGGGGTTATTGGTGATGACGGGCTCGCTGTGCCGGAACACCCACCCGGCAATGCCCTTGTCCGCGGGAAGGCGGGTCTGCACCAAATCCTGGCCGTGGGGGCCGTAGACGATCTGGAAGACCAGCTCGTCCGTCAGCTCGTCGTAGAGCATCAAGCTGCCCCCCTCGGCGTTGATCACGTCCACGGCCAGCTTGATGGTCTCGTGGAGCAGGGAGGAGAGGTCCAGGGTTGAGGCCAGGGCCTGGCCCACTTCGTACAGGAGGGCCAGGCGGTCGAGCCGCCTCCGGGTGCTGGTGAGCTCATCGAGGAGGGCCACGAAGTTGGCCGTGGCCTGGATGAAAGTGCGAATGTCCTCCAACTCGACGAGTTGGGGAGCCTGTTCGATTGGGTAGAGGAGCCCAATGTAGCCCACCACCGCCTCCGGCGTGTTCATGGGCAGCTTGACGAGCACGTAGCGGTCGTCCAACGTCACTTGGGAGGCGATCTCCACGTGGAGGGGGCCGTGGCGCAAGTGGTTGAGCATGGCGTGGTCCCAGCCGCTCAGGGTGGTCATGGCCTTGGGGGGGAGGTGGCCGTGGCGCAACACCATGGGCTCGTGGGGGCTGGCGAAGAGCAGCCCTCCACCCTGGCTGCCGGTGAGCTCCACCAGGCGCACGAGCAAGGTCTCCAAAATCTGTCGCGGGTCGCGTTGCCGGACGACCCACAGCATATCGTGAACGGCGAGCTCCACCACGTTACGCCCCCTTCCTCTCCTCCTGGGCACGCACCATGGCCACTTCCACCAGGAGCCGCCCCACGGCGGTGATGGCCTCCACGGGCTGGGCAACCGTGGCCTGGAGCAGGCGAACGAGCTCCTGGTGTTCCTCAGCAGCCAACCACTCGGCCAACTCCGGGGGCAGGTTCGCGCTGTTGTCCGCGGGCTCCGGGGGAACCGGCACCACCACATCCTCGAGGGAGACCTGAAGCCGTTTGGTGAGCGTCACCAGCGTGGCCATGTCGAGCTCGACCTCGCCCTCCTCGGCGGCCAGGAGCTCCTCCGGCGAGAGGCCCACGTCCGCCGCCAGGGCCTCCGGGGAGAGGCCGGCGGCTTCCCGAAAGTGCCGCAGGCGAGCCCCCACGAGGGCCGACAGCGAAGCCCCGTCCGCAGAACGGTCGTCGGACGAGGGCCCATCCTCGAAGGCCGTCAGGGGGAGCTCCAGACGGCGCG
Source organism: Ardenticatenaceae bacterium (assembly GCA_026989095.1). Lineage (GTDB taxonomy): Bacteria > Chloroflexota > Anaerolineae > Ardenticatenales > Ardenticatenaceae > WFWG01. The sequence continues at coordinate 28,634 of JALSKA010000166.1, read as the reverse complement.
CCAGGCGCAAGGCCACGGAGAGGGGCACGGGATCGCGGCCTGACTCCCAGGCCCCCAGAGTCTCGGGCGAAACGCCCAGCCAGGACGCACAGGTCTCCACGCTCACTCCGGCCTCCAAGCGGGCTGCCTGAAGCTGAAGCCCGACGAGCTTGCGGCGCAGAGTAATTTCGTCAATGCCCATAAATCCCGCCTGTTCTTCCTTTTTTCCTATTGTGCTCGCACGAGAAATATGTTAAACAATGACCCAACAGCGGCGTCACACCACGTCGGTGAAGGGGGCTTCTCCTGTTTGCCTTCCTAGACGCTGTCGCTATACTTGACCTCGCGCGATGGCGTGGCGTGTTTCCCAGACCGTCGCGGCCAAAATCCTGAATAATAATAACATGGACCCGTATTGAACACAACTCCCATCCCCGTACAAGGAGGATTCCCATGATCGATCCGGCCAATTTCCCCGGGCGAGGGCGTGTGGCCATCCTGCGCACCAGCCCTCAGACAGTCCTCGAAGACTATGCCCGCCTGATGCGCCTGGCAGGATACCAGGAGAACCTGCCCAAGGATCACGAGACCATCCTGAAGATCAACATCTCGTGGCAAATCTGGTACCCCGGCTGCTCCACTCCTCCCTGGCAACTCGAGGGCGTGATCCGTACACTCCTGGACGACGGCTACCCCCGCGAGTCGCTCATCGCCGCCCACAACCGCACGGTGGTGGTCAGCGCCAAGGAGGGGGAGGTGAACAACCGCCACAAGCACGTCATCGAGAAATACGGCCTGCGCAACGTTCACATCTACGAACCCCACGTGAAGTGGGTTCGCTATGAGCCCAAGCAGCCCTTCCTCGTGCTCGACCAGATCTACCCCGAAGGGGTCTACATCCCCGAGTTCTTCTACGACCGCAACATCATCCACCTGCCCCAGACCAAAACTCACGTCTTCACTACCATGACCGGGGCCATGAAGAACGCCTTTGGCGGGCTCCTGAACGAGCGGCGCCACTGGACCCACGCCGTCATCCACGAGACGCTGGTGGACTTGCTCCAGATCCAGCAGGACATCCACAGTGGCCTCTTCGCCGTCATGGACGGCACTTTGGCCGGCGACGGCCCCGGCCCACGGGCCATGCGCCCCCACGTGAAGAATGTCATCTTGGCCTCGGCCGACCAAGTGGCCATTGATGCCATTGCGGCCAAGATGATGGGCTTCGACCCCTTGAAGATCAAGTTCATCCGCCTCGCCCACGAGCGCGGCTTAGGCGTGGGAGACCCGAGAGAAATCGAAATCGTGGGCGACGTGGACGCGGCCGAGGAGAACTGGCATTTCTCCGGCCAGGAGAACACCTTCGCCAGCCGGGGGCAGAAACTCATCTACCACGGCCCCCTCAAGCCCCTGGAGGGCGTGCTGCTGCGCTCGCGGTTGGTTCCCTGGAGCTACCTCGCCTCCAACCTCTACCACAACGTCTTCTGGTATCCCTTCGTCGGCCACCAACGGGCCCAATACATCTTGGAACACACCGGCTGGGGCGCCCTGTTCAAGCAATACGCCGCCGGCGAGCCCATCAATCCCGGTTACGACTCCAAGCTCCCCTTCGTGGGCCTGGCGGCCACGGCCGCCATGATGGTGGCCGGGTTCCTCTGGGCCGTGGGCAGCGTGCGCAAGTGAGAACAAGGCGGGGGACGCGGCCAGCCGTATCCCCCGCCGCCGCGCACCGGGCAACACGTCACAGGAGAACGGAGATGAACGCGGAAGTAAGGATCGACGCAAAGGGCAAATACTACACCGACCGGGTGACAACTCAGACCCTGGAAGTCTTCGCCATCACGCGCACGGGCACCATCCGGGGCATGATGCACATCCACCCCGGCCACCGGCTCAGCGACGAGCTCAACAGCGAGCGGCTCTTCATCGCCCTCACCGACGCCACCGTGCCCGGCCCGGACGGAAACGAACTCCACGTGGGCTTCGTGGCCGTGAACAAGAGCCAGCTCGTGTGGGTCATTCCCGTGGAAGCGGTCCGACAAGGCGAGGAAGAAGCGCCATGAGCGTCCGCAGCCCAACAACGACCGCGTCCGCGCTGCCCGAGGAACTTCTGGAACCCCGCTCCATCGAGGAGACGGGCCTCAGCATGGGGTTCCTCACCGACCTGATCCTGAAAGTCATCTACTTCGCCGGCGAGATCATTGCCCGGGACATCGCCGAGACCGTCTGCCTGCCCTTCGTGGGGGTGGTGGACACCGTGCTCGAGTACCTCAAGCGCGAGGAGCTGGTCAGCATCACGGGAAGCTCCGGGCTCGGCGAGCGGGGCTTCCGATACGCCATCTCCCAAAAGGGCATCCAGCGGGCCCGCGAGGCGCTCGAGCGCAACCAGTACATAGGACCGGCCCCCGTCACCCTAGACGCCTACCGGAAAGTGGTCCTGCGCCAATCGCCCAACCAACACCGCGTGGGCCCCGAGGACGTGAAGCGGGCCCTCTCCCACCTGGTCATTCCCCCCACACTCATCGACCGGCTGGGGCCGGCCGTCAACTCCGGGCGCTCCCTCTTCCTCTACGGCCCGCCCGGCAACGGCAAGTCCACCATTGCCTCGGCCATATCGCGCATGATGAAGGGCGATGTCTACGTGCCCTACGCCGTTGAAGTCGGCGGCAGCGTCATCAAAGTCTTCGACCAAGTCAACCACAAGCCCGTCGAGGAGCCGGCCCGACGCGAGACCACCAGCAGCCTGCGCGCCCGCCGGCCCGACCAGCGCTGGGTGAAGATCCAGCGGCCGTGCATCGTCGTGGGCGGTGAGCTCACCCTGGAAACCTTGGACCTCATCTACGACCCGGTCTCCAAGACCTACGAGGCCCCCTTTCAGATGAAGGCCAACGGCGGCGTCTTCATGATCGACGACTTCGGCCGGCAACAAGTGCGTCCCCAAGACCTCCTGAACCGCTGGATCGTGCCCCTCGAATCGCGCGTGGACTTCCTCACCCTCCAGACGGGCATGAAGATTGAGATTCCCTTCCAGGTGCTGATCGTCTTCAGCACCAACTTGGACCCCAAGGACCTGGTGGACGAGGCGTTCCTGCGCCGCATTCGCCACAAAATCGAGATCGGCAACCCCACGGAGCGCCAATATTACGAGATCTTCCGCCGCGTGTGCAAGGCCCGGGGCGTCGAGTTTGCCCCCCAAGCCGTGGTCTACCTGCTGCGCGAGTATTATGTAAAACAAAAGCGGGAGCTGCGCTCCGTTCACCCCCGCGACATCGTGGACCAAATTATCGACATCGCCACCTACCGGGGGATCAAGCCGGCGCTCACCAAAGAGCTCATCGACCAAGCCTGTTCGGCCTACTTCGTGGAGTTCTGAGTCAACACCGCAAAACCAGAGATTGGGGTGAAAGCCATGTCGTCGCTCTTACAACGTCTGCAAAACCCGGAGCCCGAGCGTTCGCCCAAGCCTCCCCAAGGCGATCAGCCGGCCGCACCCCGGCCCGCACGCCGCCAGACGGCCGGGCTGGAGGACATCGCCAGGCAGCGCCGCGCCGAGCTGCGCGACTGGATGGTGGACCGTCTCTTCGAGCACCTGGAAGGGCTCAAGCTGGACCGCTCCCCGGAGACACGCCGGCTGCTGGCACAGCGCTTCCAGGAGCTCTACCGTGAAAGCGGCGTGGCCCTGACGCCGTCCGAACAGCGGGCTCTCTTCCAGGAGATCGAGGACGAGCTGCTGGGATTCGGCCCCTTGGAGCCCCTGCTCCGGGACCCCGAGGTGACCGAGATCATGGTCAACGGGCCCCACTTGGTCTTCGTGGAAAAGGCCGGCCGCCTCATCGAGACGGACGTGAAGTTCCGGGACGACGCCCACGTGATGCGCATCATCGAGCGCATCATCCGCCCCTTGGGGCGCCACATCGACCGCAAGTGGCCCATGGTGGACGCCCGCCTGCCCGACGGGAGCCGCGTGAACGCCATCATCCCGCCGTGCGCCATCGACGGCCCCACGCTGACCATCCGCCGGTTCAGCAAGGAGAAACTGGGCGTGGACGACCTGATCCGCTTTGGCTCCATGACCCCCCAAATGGCCGAGTTCCTGCGGGCCTGCGTGGTCTCGCGCCTCAACATCGTGGTGAGCGGCGGCACAGGCTCCGGCAAGACCACGCTGCTCAACATTCTGAGCCGCTTCATCCCGGACGGCGAGCGCATTGTCACCATCGAGGACGCCGCCGAGCTCCAGCTCCAACAGCGCCACGTGGTGCGCCTGGAGGCCAAGCCGGCCGAGGTGGACGGCACGGGCCGCGTCAGCATCCGCGACCTGGTCATCAACGCCCTGCGGATGCGCCCCGACCGCATCGTGGTGGGCGAGGTGCGCGGCGGCGAAGCGCTCGACATGCTCCAGGCCATGAACACCGGCCACGACGGCTCGTTGACCACCGCCCACGCCAACAGCCCGCGCGACTGTCTGGCCCGTTTGGAAACCATGGCGCTGATGGCCGGCATGGAGCTCCCCCTGAAGGTCATCCGCGAGCAGATCGCCAGCGCCGTGGACCTCATCGTCCAGACATCACGCCTGCGCGACGGCTCCCGCAAGGTGGTGCAGATCAGCGAGATCCAGGGCATGGAGGGCGACACCATCGTCATGCAGGACATCTTCATCTTCCGCGAGCACGGCTTGGACCCCGACACCGGCAAGGTCGTGGGCGAGTTCATGCCCACCGGCGTGCGCCCGCGCTTCACCCCACGCCTCGAACAGGCCGGGTTCAAGCTGCCGCCCGAGATCTTCATGGCGCCCAAGCGCAAGCTGTATTGACTCTGGCCCGTGTGAACCGTGGTTTCGCAGGCTACCCCCGCTCCCCGAGGGGGCGAGCAGGCTCTTCACCGACTACGTGAACAGGGGACGACATGAACAACGTCGTCCGGCCAACGCCAATACCGTCGCTCTCGCCGCGCGCGCGCGCCCTCGTGCTGCTCGGCCTCTTCCTGGTGCTGGTGGGCCTGTACGGCTGGTTCGCCCTGGACTTTCGGCGCCAGCGCCAGGCCCAGCGCTTCCTCCAGGGGGAACTCTACCGCTATCAGGCCTTCGTGGCCACTGTAGCGCCCACCGTGGCCGACATCGACCGGCTGGAGGCCCAGTTGGAGGCGGCTCGGGGCCGGCTGGCCACGGCCCAAGCCGGGATGCCGGGCGAGGAGGGGCTCAGCGTGCTCGACACCCTCGTCCAAGCGGGGCGCCGGTCTGGCGTGACGGTGGAACAGGTGGAAGTCCTGTCGGCCCAAGCGGTGGGCGACGGCATCGAGCGGCAGCGTTATGCCGTTCAGGCGACCGGCTCCCTCGACGGGCTCACGGCCTTCGTCACCAATGTGGAACAGGATGCCCTGCCCACCGCCCGGTTCCAGGATGTGAACATTGCCCGCGACGAAGAAGGCACCTACAGGCTCGAGGGTACCCTCGTGGTCCTGAGCGCCGCGGCACAGGTGGCAGCGGCCGGGGACGCCTCCCCCACGCCGACGGACGCGCAACGGGCCGAGGAGCTGCGCGCCCGCTACGAGGAAGCCATGGCCCGGGGCGACTACGAGCTGGCCCTCAGCGCGTTGATTCGCCTCTCCCTCCTGGAGCCGGCCGGCGTGGACGACCTCCTCTACGACACCTACGTGGCCTACGGCAACGCCCTGCTGGCCCAAGGGTTCCTGGAGGCCGCCGAGGCCCAGTTCCGTGAGGCGTTGAACATCCGCCCGGAGGGCGAGGAGGCCGTGCTCGGCCTGCTCCAAGTCAGCGAGGCCCGCACGACCACGCCACAGCCCACGCGCGACGACAGCGTGGCCGTCGGGCCAACGGCGACGCCCACCCCGTCGCCCACGCCACAGGGCCCCTCGCCCACGGTTACCCGCCCGCCAACCCAACAGCCGCCGCCCACCAACACACCTCGGCCCACGAGCACAGGGACACCCCACCCCACCAGAACTCCAGGTCCCTCGCCCACGCCGTCGGTGACGCCCACGGCCACCCGGGCGGCCGGCCCCACCGACACCCCGGCGCCGGCAGGTCCGCCGAGCCCGTACCAATTCGGCCCCACCACGCCCTTCTACCTGCCCAACTGCGGGCTCACCCAGATCAAGGGAACCATCAAGGCCGAATCGGGCCAGCCCCTCAACGGCGTCACCGTGCGCGTCTGGTGGGACGGCGCCTCCGCGGACCAAGTCTACTCCCTCCCCTCCGGCACCGACCCGCGCCAGCCGGCCGGGTACTGGGACGTGGTGCTGGCCCCCTATCCCAAGGAGGGCAAGTGGTACGTGGCCGTGGTGGACCGCGAGACGGGCGCCTACCTCTCCGAGATTGTGACCGTCTTCACCGACTTGGGCGACTGCCGGCCCGGGGGAACAGGCCGACAGGTGGTCATCGTGGACTTCATCCGCTTCGCCGGCCAGTACGGCACGCCGGCGCCCACGAGCACGCCCACCAACACGCCGCGCCCCCAGCCCAGCCCGACGAGCACGCCCACGGCCACCTCCACGCCGACGGTCACGCCCACCCCGACGCCCACGCCCACGCCAACGCCCTCGCCGCTCCGCTACCAGATGAGCGGGGACCCTCTCCCCATCCCGGAGGACATCAACAACCCCCTCCTCACCTCCTTCACCGTGAGCGAGGACGTGGCCATCCGCGAGGTGCAAGTCTTCGTCTACATCGAACACGACGACACCTTCGACCTGCGCATCGAGCTCCTGACGCCCTACGGGGACGTGATCACCCTTCAGGAGGAGGAGCGCGTTGACGAAGACGGCCCCACGCGCATCAGCCGCTGGTACAACGTCGAGGGCAGCGACCTGGACCGCATTGCGGGCAAGAGCTCGACGGGCACCTGGTCCTTGCGGGTGACCGACACCAAGCCGGCCGGCACGACGGGCACCCTCAACAACTGGATCCTGGAGATCTATCCCTGATGGTGTGGTGGCAACGTCCTCGGGTGACCCTCTGCGTGGAACCTGACGAACTCCGCCTCCTCGTCGTCCGGGGAAAGCGCGTGGACGCTTGGGGGCGAGCCCCCTTGCCCCGCGGCGCACTTCACGGCGACGTGATCCGCGATCCCCACGCCGTCATCCGTGCCGTGCGGATGCTGTGGGAGGTCCACCGCGTGCCCTCCCGCCAAGTGATCGTCGCCACGCCGGGCCTCCAGACATCCGTTCGCCTCGTCACCCTGCCCCCTCACCAACACGTGGACGAACGCGCGGCCACCGAAATCGCCTCCCGCTTCTGGCCCGCGGAAGGGTCTGTGGTGGCGTGGCACGTGATCGAGCACGCCGGCCGCCGCACCCTCATTCTCCTGCGAGTGCCACGGGCCACGGTGGACCAGACCTATGCCGTGTTGGAACAGGCGGGAATGCGCGTGCGGGCGCTGGAACCCAAGCCACTGGCCCTGCTTCGCGCCGTTGGGCACGCCCACTGCGTCATCGTGGACGGAGAGCCGTCGCTGGCAACGGTCGTCGTGGCCGACGAGTTCATCCCCCTCCTCGTGCTCAGCGAGCCCCTTCACGCCCCGCTCCTCACCACGGCCCGCGACAAGGCCGTCCGCCTGGCGGAATTTCTGGAAGCGGCCGTTCAGGAGTACAATGCCCGCGGACGCGGTCGCCCTGTGGACGCCTCCACCCCCGTCTTCTGCACCGGAGCGCTGGGGACCTTTCCCTTTTTGCGGCGGTTGATCCAGGAGGCCCTGGGATACACCGTAGCCGACTGGGGATCACCGCTTCTCCTGCCGGCGGAGTTGCCCGAGCGCCGGTATGTGGCCAACGTGGGATTGGCGCTCAAACGCCACACGTGAGCCTGTGTCGGAAACGGCTTCCCCTGGAACCAGCAGCAAATCGTCACGAGGGATGATACCCATGCGAGTCGCCGAAGCCATTGCCATGCGCCTGAGCGGAGCCCACATTGTGCTGGGCGTGACGGGCTCCATTGCCACCTACAAGGCCGTGGGACTGGCCAGCGCCCTCGTCCAGGCCGGCGCCACTGTGGACGTGATCATGACCGAAGCGGCCACGCGCATGGTCCAGCCGCTCTCCTTCCAGGCCATCACCCATCGCCCCGTCCACGTGGACATGTTCGCGCCGTGGGCGGAGACGGAGATCGGCCACGTCACCCTGGGCCAGCAGGCCGACCTGCTCCTCGTAGCCCCGGCCACGGCCAACACCATCGCCAAACTCGCCCTCGGCCTGGCCGACAACCTGCTGACCACCACGGCCTTGGCCGCACGTTGCCCCCTGGTGGTGGCACCGGCCATGGAGACGGCCATGTGGCATCACCAGGCCACCCAAGGCCACGTGGCCACGTTGATGCGCCGGGGGGTGACCATCATCGAGCCGGAAGCCGGCCACTTGGCTTCCGGCGCGCGCGGGGTGGGACGCCTGGCGGACGAAGGGCGCATCCTGGCCACCCTGGCCCGCCTGCTCGCCCCCCAAGACCTGGCCGGCCGGCACATCGTGGTCACGGCCGGGGGCACGCGCGAGGCCATCGACCCCGTGCGCTTCGTCAGCAACGCCTCGTCGGGCCGCATGGGCTACGCCCTGGCCGAGGCCGCAGTCCAGCGGGGAGCACGTGTCACCCTGATCTCGAGCGTGACGGGCTTGCCCACCCCCTTGGGCGTGGACTTGGTGCCGGTGGAAAGCGCCCGGGAGATGCACGATGCCGTGCTCCAGGCTATCAGGGCAGCCGACGCGCTGCTCATGGCCGCGGCCGTGGCCGATTACCGGCCAGCCGACGTGGCCTCCCAAAAGCGCAAAAAGGGCAATGAGGCGTGGACGTTGCGCCTCGTGCCCAACCCCGACATCCTGGAAGCCGTCAAGGGCGAGAAACCCTCCGGCCTGATGGTGATCGGGTGGGCAGCCGAAACCCACGACATCATCGAAAACGCCCGCAGCAAGCTGGAGCGCAAAGACTTGGACATCATCGTGGCCAACCCGGTCCCCCAAACCTTCGGCAGCGACCGTGTGCAAGCCACCCTGCTCTTCCGGGACGGCACCATCGTGCCCCTGGAGCCGCTGAGCAAGGTGGCCCTGGCCAACCGCCTGCTCGACTTAGTTGTCGAACACCTTCGCCGCCCCCGTCGCGGGGCGGAAAACCAGTCGCAAACGTGACGGAGGCCGACCATGGACGCATACGCCATCGCCGTTGACCTGGGCGGCACCCACGTGCGGGCCGCCGTGGTGGCCCCGGACGGCCGCGTTGTCCACGCCGTGCGCGACAGGACTCGCGCCGAAGAAGGCCCCGATGCTGTGGTGAGCCGCCTGATCCGCCTGGCCCGCACGGCCTTGGCCGAATGTGAACGCGAGAACGTCGTGGGCGTGGGCGTCGCCGCCCCCGGGCCCGTGGACCCGGACCGGGGAGTGGTCATGTACCCGCCCAACTTGCCCGGCTGGGGCGAGGTTCCCCTGGCCCGCCTCCTTGCCGACGCCCTGGGGATGCCCGTCTGGCTCGGCAACGACGCCAACTTGGCCGCCCTGGGCGAACACCGTTTCGGCGCCGGCCGCGATGTGCATCACATGATCTACATCACCATCAGCACCGGCGTGGGCGGCGGCATCATCGTCAACCGGCGCCTGCTGACGGGCGCCTTGGGCATGGCCGCCGAGATCGGCCACATGCCCCTCATTCCCGAGGGCCCTCTCTGTAGCTGCGGGCACAGGGGGCACTTGGAGGCGCTTGCCTCGGGGCCGAGCCTTGCCCGTGAGGCTCGTGCGGCCATCGAGCGGGGGTGGCCGACGTGCCTGGCCGAGCTCGACCGCCCCCCCTCCGCTGAAGATGTGGTGGCGGCAGCCCGCAGCGGGGATCGGGTGGCCCTGGAGCTGCTCGCCCGCGCGGGCGCCCACTTGGGCCGGGCCATGGCCTTGCTGGTTCACCTCTTCAACCCCGAGCGCTTCGTCGTGGGGGGCGGGGTGAGCAACGCCGGCGATCTCATCCTCGAGCCGGCCCGCCGGGCAGCCCGGCGTCACGTGCTGCCAGCCTACCGCCACACGTTCGACGTGGTGCCGGCCGGCTTGGGCGACAACGCCGGCGTGGTGGGCGCCGCTGCCCTGGTCTTCGAGGCCGCGGAGGCGCTCTAACATGGGGGAGACCCGGCGCCGGGCAACGGTGCTCCTGGCGCTCCTGGCCCTCTACCTGCTCACCTTCAGCGGCCGCTTTCACAGCATCGACGAAGTCGCCGCCCTGGCAACCGTGGAATCCTTGGCGCGCGAGGGCACCCTGCGCGTCCCCCAGCTTCGGTGGGCGTTGGGATGGACCCCCACACACGTGGCCGAAGGGGTGGGGGGAGCCCTCTACTCGAAGCGGGGGCTCGGCTACAGCCTCGCCTTTGCCCCGCTTTGGCTCCTGGGGCAGCGCCTGCCCGAGGTGGGCGCCGTGCAGGCCGCAACCCTCACGGCCACGTTCGCCACCTTGGGCACGGTGTGGCTCCTCATGGGCCTGCTCACCTCCAACGGCGTCCCCCCGGCCCGGGCGGCGTGGGTCGGGTTGGCCTACGGGCTGGCCACGCCGGCGTGGCCCTACGCCCGGTATCTCTTCAGCGAACCCCTCTCGGCCCTGTTGGGCACAGCGGCCCTGAGCGCGGCCACGCGGCTCCGCGGGGGGCACTCGCGGTGGGCGGCGCCGGCCAGCGGCCTGGCGTGCGGCCTGGCCCTGCTCGTCCACGCCCTGAACGCGCTGATGGTGCTCATCTTCGGCGGGTGGTGGGCGTGGCAGGCGTGGCGCCGGCGCAGCGGGCGGCCCCTGCTCGCCTTTGGGCTGGGTGTCCTGCCGTTTCTGCTGGTGCTGGGCTGGCTCAACTGGCAACGGTACGGCCACCCCCTGAACGCCGGCTACGTGGCACCCGAAGAGCGCTTCGTGTGGGCGTACAGCCGCAGCCTGCCCGGGATGCTCGTCAGCCCCGGCAAGGGCCTGTTCTGGTTCGCCCCCCTGGTGCTCCCGGCCCTCGTGGCCTGGCCCGCCCTCTGGCACGCCCGCAAGGAGTTGGCCGTCCTGGTGGCCGCTTGGGCCGCCGGGTGGACGGCGCTGGTGGGCGGGTGGTTCATGTGGTGGGGCGGGTGGTCGTGGGGCACGCGCTACTGGGTGGCCCTTCTGCCCGTTCTCCTGTTGCCGCTGGGGTGGAGCGGCCGGCGCGCCCCCCGCGCCGAGCGGGCGTTGGTCGTGGGAGCCGCGCTGGCAGGCGTGGGCATCAACGCCCTGGGCGCCCTCGTGGACTTCAACGCTCCCCTGGTGACCCTGTACCAGGCTGGCCTGCCCGACACGGCGGTCATCTGGTCGTGGGCCCTCTGGCCCCCGCGCCTCCACCTGGAGCTCCTGCGCCAAGGTGCCCTCGACGTGGCCTGGTGGGACGGGGCTCCCGACCTGCCCGTCGTGGCAGGCCTCGTCGGCGCCTTGGCCCTGGGCATGTGGGCCGGCCGGCGCCATCGGAGTGGCCTCGCGCTCGGCGCCGCGGCCCTGGTGGCTGTTGCCCTGTGGGGCATGGCGCATCACCCCTGGAACGCGGCCGACCTCACCGCTGCCTCGGTGAACGCCATCATCGAGGAGGAGAACCGCGAAGGGGACATCGTGCTCCTGGAACTCGTGCCCTACTACGATTACTTCACCACCGTACAAGCTTGGATGAACCGGTACAGCGCTCCGCCGCCCTACCGCACCGTGGTGCGGGGAGCCCCTCTGCCGCCCGACGTGCAGGCCATGCGTGACGGACACCTCTGGTTCGTCACCGAGCGCACGCCCCCCGGCGATCAGGCCGCCGAGACGGAACGCCTGCTCCTGGCGCGCATGGCCCTGATGGACGACCGCTGGGTGGACGAGTGGCGCCTGGTGCGCTTTGTGCCCCTGCCGGCCGGCGGGTGGCGGGAAAGTGACTTCACGTTCGCCGGGGGGATCACCCTGCGCGGGGCGTGGGCCCGCTCCGGCGGCCTGCTCATCGTCCGGCTGACGTGGCAGACGGCACGGCCCCTCACGGAGCCCCTCACCACCTTCGTGCAGCTCTTGGACGCCCAAGATCGCGTGATCGCCCAACAGAACCGGGTGCCGGGCAACGGCCAATGGCCGGCCACTGCGTGGGTTCCCGGCCGGCCCGTCACCGAGGCGTATGCCTTGCCCCTCCACCCGGAAGGGGTCAGGCTGATTGTTGGCCTCTCCACCCCCACCACCGGCGAGCGCCTGCCCCTGGCCGGCGGCCAAGGTGACTTCGCCACCCTCGCCTCGTTGCCGTGAGCCGGCAGACACGTCCATCCCCCGCTCTCTTTCGTGACGGACGGACAATTTTGGCTATAATATTTCGATTGCCGACAGGCCGTTCTGTCCCCTGCCCCACGTGGAGCACATCAAAGGGGCTTCTTCCAAACTCACGAAGAGCACGGTGTGGTCATGGCAGATAAGATCATCATTCGGGGCGCACGTGTCCACAACCTGAAGAACATCTCCCTGGAGCTTCCCAGGAACAAGCTCATCGTCTTCACCGGCCTCTCGGGCTCGGGCAAGTCCTCCCTGGCCTACGACACCCTCTACGCCGAGGGGCAACGCCGCTACGTGGAGAGCCTCTCGGCCTACGCCCGCCAGTTCCTCGGCCAGATGGAGAAGCCCGACGTGGACCTGATCGAAGGGCTCTCGCCGGCCATCTCCATCGACCAGAAGTGGAGTGGACACAACCCCCGCTCGACCGTGGGCACGGTGACCGAAATCTACGATTACCTGCGCCTGCTCTACGCCCGCGTGGGCCAGCCCCACTGCCCCCAATGTGGCCGCCCCATCACCCAGCAGAGCGTGGAGCAGATCGTGGACGCCGTGGCCGGCCTGCCCGACGGCACCAGAATCCAGATCCTGGCCCCCCTGGTGCGGGGCCGCAAGGGCCATCACCAGAAGGTCTTCGAGGAGGTGCGCCGCGCCGGCTTCGTGCGGGTGCGCGTGGACGGCGTCGTGCGGGACGTGAACGAGCCCATCGAGCTCGACCGCTACAAGGCCCACTCCATCGAGGTGGTGGTGGACCGCTTGGTCATCCGGCACGGCCCCGAGGGCATGGCCCGCGAGGACGAGGCCCGCCTGGCCGACAGCCTGGAGACGGCCCTCGAGTTGGGCGAAGGCCTGGTGATCGTCAACGTGGTGGACCAGGGGAGCCCCGGCAGCTCGAAAGACGTGCTCTACAGCGAGCGCTTCGCCTGTGTCACGTGTGGCCTCAGCATTGGCGAGATCGAGCCCCGCACCTTCTCCTTCAACTCGCCCCACGGCGCCTGTCCATCCTGCCAGGGGCTCGGCGTCCGCCGGGAGATCGACCCCGACTTGGTCATCTCCGACCCATCACGCCCCATCCGGCGGAGCATCCTCGACCGGTGGGCCCGCACGGGCGCCGCCGATGTCCACTTCAAACAGGTCCTGGCCGCTACGGCCGACCTCTACGGCTTCAGCCTGGACACCCCCTGGCAGGAGCTGGCCCCAGAACACCGCCACGTGGTGCTCTACGGCAGCCACGGCCGGGCGATCCCCGTCCTCTACCGGAGCCGGCGGGGGGGCACGCGCACGTTCAAGGCCACCTTCGAGGGCCTTATTCCCTACCTGGAGCGGCGCTACCGGGAGACCTCCAGCGACTACGTGCGCGCCGAGATCGAACGGCTCATGGCCGAGCGCCCCTGCCCGGCCTGCGAGGGCACCCGCCTGAAGCCCGAGGCCCGCGCCGTCCTCGTGGCCGGCCGGAGCATCGTGGACGTGGTGCGCATGAGCGTCACCGACGCCCTGGCCTGGGTGGAGGAGCTCATCGAGCGGCCGCCCGTGGACCCGCGTCCCTTCCTGGAGCGGGGGGAATCCCCGCCCGGCTTCACGCCCCAACAACGGCAGATCGCGGACCGCATTCTGAAGGAGGTGCGCGCGCGGCTGGGCTTCCTGGTGGACGTGGGGTTAGGATACTTGACCCTCGACCGCGCGGCCAACACCCTCTCGGGCGGTGAGGCCCAGCGGATTCGCCTGGCCACTCAGATCGGCTCCCAGCTCGTGGGCGTGCTCTACATCCTGGACGAGCCCAGCATCGGCCTCCACCAGCGGGACAACGAGCGCCTGATCAACACCCTCAAGCGGATGCGCGACTTGGGCAACACGCTCATCGTGGTGGAGCACGACGAGGAGACCATCCGCGCCGCCGACTGGGTGGTGGACTTGGGGCCCGGCGCCGGCGAGCACGGGGGGCACGTGGTGGCCGCCGGCCCGGTCGAGGCCATCGTCAACTGCCCCGAGTCCATCACCGGCCAGTACCTGAGCGGCCGGGCGTTCATCCCCGTGCCGGAGGAGCGCCGGCGGGGAAACGGCAACACCTTGGTCATCCGGGGCGCACGGGCCCACAACCTCAAGGACATTACGGTGGAGATTCCCCTGGGCACCTTCGTCTGCGTGACGGGCGTGAGCGGCAGCGGCAAGTCCACCCTGATCGTGGAAGTGCTCTACAAGCGCCTGGCCCAACTGCTCCACCAGGCCCGCCTTCACCCCGGGGAGCACGACGAGATCCTGGGCGTACACCACATCGACAAGGTGGTGAACATCGACCAGTCCCCCATCGGGCGCACGCCCCGCTCCAACCCGGCCACCTACACCAACGTCTTCACCCCCATACGCGAGCTCTTCGCCAACCTCCCCGAAGCCCGGATGCGCGGGTATCGGCCGGGCCGCTTCTCCTTCAACGTGCGGGGCGGGCGCTGCGAAGTCTGCCAGGGCGAAGGCGAGATCAAGATCGAGATGCACTTCCTGCCCGACATGTACGTCAAGTGCGATGTCTGCAAGGGGCGGCGGTACAACCGCGAGACCCTCCAGATCAAGTACAAGGGGAAGAGCATCGCCGATGTCTTGGCCATGACCGTCGAGGAGGCCCTGAACTTCTTCGAACACGTGCCCCCCATCCGCCGCAAGCTCCAGACGCTCTACGACGTGGGCCTGGGCTACATTCGCTTGGGGCAACCGGCGCCCACCCTCTCGGGCGGCGAGGCCCAACGGGTCAAGCTGGCCAAGGAGCTCTCGCGCGTGGCCACCGGCAACACCCTCTACATCCTCGACGAGCCCAGCGTGGGCCTCCACGCCGCCGATGTAGCCCGCCTCATCGAGGTGCTGGACCGCCTCGTGCGCAAGGGGAACACGGTCATCGTCATCGAACACAACTTGGACATCATCAAGGTGGCCGACTTCGTCATCGACTTGGGCCCCGAGGGGGGCGAAGGGGGCGGGCAGGTTGTGGCCACGGGCACGCCAGAGGAGGTGGCCAACACGCCGGGCAGTTTTACCGGGCTCTACCTGCGAAAGGTGCTGGAGCGGGCCCAATACGCCCGCCGTCCCCAGGCCGAGCCGGCCACGCCGTGAGCGCGCCTGCGGCGCAGGTGACATGACAGTGGATTTTCGGGGATTTGCTCGTTCAGCGGGCTTCCTGTAGAATAACAAGCGCGCCCCCGGGCGGATGTCGCCCGGGCATGTTCCGCGCACGGCTGTCCGTGTCCTCACCTTCACGTAAAGCGGACCAGCATCCCACCCGCCGGACAACCAAGCCCATGCGCTTCAAAGGTGAAGCCGCAAACCAAACAAGGAGGTTGGCATGACCGAGTTTATCGCGGTCGGTGTCGAAACCACGAGCTCCGTCCTCAACCACGTGGACCTCGGCCTCGACGACGGTGATCTCCTCCGCATGTACGAGCTGATGCTCCTCGCCCGACGCCTCGACGAGCGCATGGAGGTGCTCCAGCGCCAGGGCAAGGCCCACTTCCACATCTCCTGCCGGGGCCACGAGGCCACCCAGGTGGGCTGCGCCTACGCCCTCGAGCCGGGCAAGGATTGGCTCCACCCCTACTACCGCGACTTGGGCGTCCTGCTCACCATCGGCGTCACCCCGCGGGAGTTGATGCTGAGTGCCCTGGCCAAGAAGACGGACCCGGCCAGCGGCGGGCGCCAGATGCCGGCCCACTGGGGCCACAAGCGCCTCAACGTGGTCACCCAGTCCAGCCCGGTGGCCACCCAGATTCCCCAGGCCGCCGGCATCGCCTACGCCACCAAGCTGCGCGGCGAGGACGCCGTCACCTACGTGAGCTTCGGCGAGGGGGGCTCCAGCAAGGGAGACTTCCACGAGGGGCTCAACTTCGCCGCCATCCACCGGCTCCCGGTGATTTTCGTCTGCGAGAACAACCGGTACGCCATCTCCGTGGCCCAGGACAAGCAGATGGCCATCGAGAACGTGGCCGACCGCGCGGCCGGCTACGGGATGCCCGGCATTGTGGTGGACGGCCAAGACGTGCTGGCCGTCTACAAGGCCATGCAGGAGGCCGTGGACCGCGCCCGCCGAGGCGAGGGCCCCACCCTCATCGAGGCCAAGACCTACCGCATCGTGCCCCACTCCTCCGACGACGACGACCGCCTCTACCGCTCCCGCGAGGAGGTGGAATACTACCGCACCGTCAACGACCCCCTCAACCGCCTGCGCACGTATCTCTTCGAGCGGGGCCTGGCCGACCAGGCGATGTTGGACGCCGTCGAGGCGCGCGTCATGGAGGCGGTCAACGACGCCACCGACTGGGCCGAGCAGCAGCCCGATCCCGATCCCGCCGACGCCATGAAGCACGTTTACTGGGACCGCTAGCCCGCGCGTGGCGCTTCACCGGGACGATTCCGACGGCAGGCCGCTCACCGGAAATTTCAGACAAGGAGGCAAGGAATGGCCGTCAAGTCAATTCTGGAAGCCATCCACGACACCCTGTGGAAGGCGATGGAAGTTGACGAGCGCGTCGTCGTGTTGGGCGAGGACGTGGGCGCCAAGGGCGGCGTCTTCCGCGTCACGGCCGGCTTCCTGGACGCCTTCGGCGAAGAGCGGGTCATCGACACCCCCTTGGCCGAGCTCTCCATCGTCGGCGTGGCCATCGGCATGGCGCTCAACGGCCTGTTGCCCGTGGCCGAAATCCAGTTCGCCGACTTCATCCACCCCGCCTTCGACCAAATCGTGAACGAGGCCGCCCGCATCCGCTACCGCTCCAACGGCGCCTTCGAGTGCCCCATGGTCATCCGCACCCCCTACGGCGGCGGCATCCACGGCGGGCTCTACCACAGCCAGTCCATCGAGGGCTTCTTCACCCACGTGCCCGGCCTGAAGGTGATCGCCCCCAGCACGCCATACGACGCGGCCGGCCTGCTCTGGGCCGCCATTCAGGACCGCGACCCCGTCCTCTTCCTGGAGCACAAGAAGACCTACCGCCTCATCAAGGGCGACGTGCCCGACGAGCTCTTCACCCTGCCCATCGGCAAGGGGGAGATCAAGCGCCCCGGCGACGACATTACCGTGATCGCCTACGGGCTCATGCTCCACTACGCCCTGGAAGCCGCCGAGCGGGTGGCCCAAGACGGCATCAGCGTCGAAGTGGTGGACCCGCGCACCCTCCTGCCGGTGGACAAGGAGCTCATCCTGGACTCCGTCAAGAAGACGAGCAAGGTGCTCATCGTCCACGAGGACAACAAGTTCATGGGCTTTGGCGCCGAGTTGGCCGCCACCATCGTCGAGGAGGCCTTCGAGTGGCTCGACGCGCCGGTCAAGCGGCTCTGTGGGCCCGACGTGCCGGCCATGCCCTACAATGAGCCCCAGGAGCACTGGTTCATGCCCAACCCGGACAAGATCGAGGCCGCCATCCGCGACCTGGCCGAGTACTGACGCCGACCAGAACGGGGCACGTTCCCCGTCCACAGAACCCGCAAACCCTAATCGAACAGGAGTGAGCGATGGCCACACCCGTCAAAATGCCCCAGTTGGGAGAGAGCGTCCACGAGGGAACCATCGGCAAGTGGCTGAAGCAACCCGGCGACCGCGTGGAGAAGTACGAGCCGCTCCTGGAGGTGATCTCGGACAAGGTGGACACCGAGGTGACTGCCACGGAGTCGGGCGTGCTCCTCTCCATCGAAGTGCCGGAGGGCCAGACCGTGCCCGTGGGCACGGTCTTGGCCTGGATCGGCGAACCGGGCGAACAGCCGGGCCGGGAGGACGGCGACGAGCCGGCCCAGGCCGCTGCTCAACCGGCCGAGACCACCCCAGCCCAGGAGCGGCGCGAGCGCGGGGCGCGCCCCAAGAAGCCTATGCGCGTCTCCCCCGTGGTGGCCCGCTTGGCCGCCGAACACGACGTTGACCTGTCACAGGTCAGGGGCACCGGGCGCGGCGGGCGCATCACCAAGAAGGACATTCTGGCCTACATCGAGGCCCGCAAAAAGGCGGCCGAGGCCAAGCCGGAGCCAACGCCCACGCCGGCGACGCCCGCACCGGCCCCCGAGCCGGCCCAGCCGGCCGCCCCGCCGCCGGCGCCGGCCGTGGTGTTGCCGGGCGAGGGTGAGCTCGTGCCCCTCACGCCCATGCGCAAGGCCATTGCCGAACACATGGTGCGCAGCAAGCACACGGCCCCCCACGTGACCAGCGTCTTCGAGGCCGACCTAAGCCGCATCGTGGCCCACCGCAGGCGCCACAAGGCCGACTACGAGCGTGAAGGGCTGCGCCTCACCTTCACGGCCTACTTCGTCGAAGCCGTCGCCCAGACCCTGCGCAAACACCCGACGGTCAACTCCACCTTCACCGACGACGGCATCCTCGTGCGCAAGGCCATCAACATCGGCGTGGCCGTGGCCACCGAGGGGGGCCAAGGGCTCATCGTGCCCGTCATTCGCAACGCCGACGAGCTCAACCTGAAGGGCATCGTGCGGGCTCTCAACGACATCACCGACCGGGCGCGCGGCGGACGCCTGGTGCCCGACGACGTGCAGGGGGGCACCTTCACGATCACCAACCACGGCGTGGGCGGGAGCCTCTTCGGCACGCCCATCATCAACCAACCCCAATCGGCCATCATGGGCATCGGCAAGATCCAGAAGCGGGCCGTGGTCATCGAGCACGACGGGGTGGACGCCATCGCCATCCGCCCCATGGTCTACGTGACGATCACGTTCGATCACCGGGTGCTCGACGGCGCCAGCGCCGATGCCTTCATGGTGGATGTCATCGCCTACATCGAGAACTATCCACTCTGACCCAACTGGTTTACGCCGCCCGTGAACGAGCCGACCGGCCCTGCTTCACGGGCCGGTCGGCCGGGTCGGCCAGGCTGTTCTCGTGCGCGAAGAACACCCGGGGCACGGAGGGCAAACGAGCCCCCGTGCCCTGGACATGGTGCAGCCAGAGTGGACTCAACACGTGCAAGGGGGTCAATGACACCCGCACCCGCCGGCACCACACGCACATCCGCCCCCAGATGCCACTTCGGTGCTTGCCGCCCCGCCGCTGCTGTGAACCACAAACACCGGCAGGTGGCGTACCGTCTCCTCGCTGCCACAGCGCGGGCAGGGCGCCGGCTCGTCGGCCTCCGAGAACTTCTTGAAAACGTCGAACGAACGGTGACACTCCAAACACGTGTACTCGTACAAGGGCATCGTTTTCCTCCTCGAGCTTTATCTCATTTCGCCCCATGTCCGAGCCCGCAGGCACGTGACGCCAGAGACGCGCCGGCGAGGCCACACATACATTCTACAGGCCGGCCCCGTGAGGGCAAACTCCCAGAAGATTCGAGTTCGGTTTTGGAACGCCCTCACATTTCCGGTATACTACACGGCATCGGTCGAGAGGCGCCGTGACAGGAGCACAGGCCAATGGAAATTCTCGAATCCCACATCAACCCCAGCGACCCGGCCTTCCGCGAAAACGCGGCCCACAACCGGGCCCTCGTGGAGGAGCTGCGCGAGCGGCTGGCCCATGTGCGGCGCGGCGGCCCCGAGCGGGCCCACCGCCGCCACCGCGAACAGGGCAAGCTCTTCGTGAGGGAGCGCATCGAGAAGTTGCTGGACCCAGGTTCCCCCTTCCTGGAACTCTCTCCCCTGGCCGCCTGGGACATGTACGACAACCAAGCCCCCGCCGCGGGCATCGTCACCGGCATCGGCCGCGTGATGGGGCAGGAGGTGATGATCGTCGCCAACGACGCCACGGTCAAGGGGGGCTCCTACTTCCCCATGACGGTCAAGAAACACCTGCGCGCCCAGCAGATTGCCGAGGAAAATCACCTGCCCTGCATCTACTTGGTGGACTCAGGGGGCGCCTACCTTCCACTCCAGGACGAGGTCTTCCCCGACCGGTGGCACTTTGGCCGCATCTTCTACAACCAGGCGCGCATGAGCGCCAAGGGCATTCCCCAAATCGCCGTGGTGATGGGCTCATGCACGGCCGGCGGCGCCTACGTGCCGGCCATGAGCGACGAGACCATCATCGTCAAGGGCACGGGCACCATCTTCATCGGCGGCCCGCCCCTGGTCAAGGCGGCCACAGGCGTGGAAGTCTCGGCCGAGGAGCTGGGCGGTGCCGATGTCCACACGCGCGTCTCCGGCGTGGCCGATCACTTCGCCGAGGACGACGAACACGCCTTGGAGATCTGCCGGGGCATTGTGGAGACCTTGAACCGGCGCAAGGACGTAACCCTCGACGTGGCCCCTCCCGAGGACCCGCTGTACGATCCCGAGGAGCTCTACGGCATCATTCCCACTACCCTCAAGCAAATTTACGACGTGAGGGAGGTGATCGCCCGCCTGGTGGACGGAAGCCGCTTCCGGGAGTTCAAGGCCCGATATGGCACCACCCTGGTGTGCGGCTTCGCCCGAATATGGGGCTACCCCGTGGGCATCGTGGCCAACAACGGCGTGCTCTTCAGCGAATCGGCCCTCAAGGGCGCCCACTTCATCGAGCTCTGCACGTCCCGGGGCATTCCCCTCCTCTTCCTCCAGAACATCACGGGGTTCATGGTGGGCAAGGAGTACGAGGCCGGCGGCATTGCCAAGGACGGGGCCAAGATGGTCCACGCCGTGGCCAACGCCCGCGTGCCCAAGCTCACCGTGATCATCGGCGGCTCCTTCGGCGCCGGCAACTACGGCATGGCCGGCCGTGCCTACGACCCGCGTTTCCTGTGGATGTGGCCCAACGCGCGCATCAGCGTCATGGGGGGCGAGCAAGCCGCCAACGTGTTGCTCACCGTCAAGCGAGACCAACTCGCCCGCTTGGGGCAGCCGCCCATGAGCCCGGAGGAGGAAGAGGCCTTCAAGCGCCCGATCTTGGAGAAGTACGAGCGGGAAGGCAACCCCTACTACTCCACCGCCCGCCTGTGGGATGACGGCATTCTCGACCCGGCCGAGACGCGGCGCGTCTTGGGCCTGGCCCTTTCAGCCTGTCTCAACGCGCCCATCCCCGAAACCAAATACGGCGTCTTCCGCATGTGAGCGACAAGGAGAAATGCCCGACTTCCTGCTGGCCCTGGTTGTCGTCGCCCTCTGTATTTTCATCAACGCCTTTTACGTGGCCGCCGAGTTCGCCACGGTGAGCGCCCGTCGGGCCCGCATTGCCCAAATGGCCGACGAGGGGAACCCGATGGCGCGCCTGCTGTTGCCCGTCGTCACGTCGCCCGAGCGGCTGGACACCTACATCGCCGCCTGCCAACTGGGCATCACCCTCTCCAGCCTGGTGTTGGGCTTCTACGGCCAGGCCGCCCTGGCCCCGCTGATCGTTCCCTGGCTCACCCGCCTGGGCGTCGAGCCGGCGGCGGCCGCCTTCTCCCTGGCCACTACGGGCATCCTGCTGAGCCTCACCACCCTCCAGGTGATCTTGGGAGAATTGGTCCCCAAGTCCATTGGGGTTCAGCACCCTGAGCGGCTGGCCCTCCTCACAGCGTTGCCCATGCAGTGGTCCGTGCGCCTCTTCCGCCCTCTCATCTGGTTCTTCAACGGCAGCGGCCGCCTCATCCTGCGCCTGTTGGGCCGCGCTCCGGCCACCGAATCGGTCCACGTCCACTCGCCAGAGGAAATTCTGGTGTTGGTCGAGGAGCTCGTGGAGGAGAGCGACGAGGAGGAGGCCCTGCTCCAGAAGGAAGAGCGCCGGCTGCTCAGGAACATGGTCCGGGTGCAACACGCCCACATCGGCCAAGTGATGATCCCGCGCACCGAGATCCTGGCCGCGCCGGTGGACACGCCCCCTTCCGAATTGCTGGCGATGCTGGCGCGCTCGCCCTACTCCCGGCTGCTCCTCTACGAGGGCTCCATCGACCGGATTGTGGGCTTCGTCCACTTGAAGGACCTCCTCTGCGCCGGCGAGAACGACAGCACGCCGGTGCGCCCCATCGGCGTGAACATGATGCTCCACGAAAGCATGCCCGTGGAAGAGGCCCTCCAACGGCTTCAACGCCAGCGCGCTCACGTGGCCATCGTGGTGGACGAGTACGGGGGCGTGGCCGGCATGATCACGCTGGACGACCTCATCGAGGCCATCTTCGGCGAGTTCAGGCATGAGGTGGGCACTCCTAGCCCCTCCGCCCCCATTGACGAGCTGCCCGGCGGGCGGCGCATCCGACTGCGGGGCAACCTGCCCGTCGAGGACCTGGAGGAGGCCCTGGACATCCGCCTGCCCCGCCCTGGCGACATCCACACAGTGGGCGGGCTGATCATGGCGACGCTCAGGCGGGTGCCCAGGGTGAACGAGACAGTCAGTGTGGGCCCCTACACCTTCCGTGTCGAGGAGATGGACGGCCGGCGGGTGGTGACAGTCAGCATGGAAGTCAACGACCGACAGCTTCAACAGTTGCAGAGGTGGAAAGCACAGCTATGACGCTCGCCGTTCTGCTCACCTTCGGCGTGCCCATCGTCATCATCGCCGTGCTCATCTTCCTGAACGGGCTCTTCGTGGCCGCGGAGTTCGCCCTCGTGGCCGCGCCGAGGGCACGCCTCGTCCAACTGGCCGAGCAGGGGTCCAGGGCGGCCCAGCACGTGCTCAACACCCTGCGCGACCCCGACCGCCAGAACCTCTACTTGGCCACCGCCCAAGTGGGCATCACCGTTGTGAGCCTGGGCTTGGGCATGTACGGCGAGCACACGGTGGCCGAATGGATCGAGGCCGGCCTGGAGCGCGTGGCTCACCTGGCCGAACCCACCTTGCGCGCCATCGGTTCGGCACTGGCCGTGGGCCTGCTCACCTACTTCCACGTCGTCTTGGGGGAGATGGTGCCCAAGTCCATCGCCCTCCAGAGCGCCGACCGGACCTCCCTGCGCCTCGCCTTCCCCATGGGCCTGATGCAGAAGCTCCTCTGGCCCATCGTGGCGCCCCTCAACGCCATCAGCAACTTGGTCATGCACGTCATGGGCGTGCCCCCGGCCGGCATCCACGCGCACATTTTCTCGCCCGACGAACTCGAGTACCTGGTGGAGGAAAGCTACCGCCAGGGCCTCATGGCCCGCGACAAGCACCTCTTCATCGAGAACATCTTCGACTTGAGGGAACGGACGGTGGGCCAGATCATGACTCCCCGTCCCAAGATAGTGGGCCTCCCCGTCGACGCCGGCCGGCAGCACCTGATGGCGCTCGTCTGTCAACACCGCTTCTCCCGCTACCCCGTCTACGAGGGCGACTTGGACAACATTGTGGGCGTCCTCCACGTGAAGACCTTGGCCCGGTGGCTCGTCGAACACGGCGCCGACGAGCCGCTCGACCTGCGTCAACTCGCCCACCCCGCCCACTTCGTGCCCGAGACACTCACCCTGGCGGAGATGCTCACCCGGTTCCGCCAGGAGCCCACCCAGATGGCCATCGTCTTCGACGAGTTCGGAGGCACGGCCGGCCTGGTCACCCTCGAGGATGTGGTGGAAGAAGTAGTGGGTGAAATCGAGGACGAATTCGTCCAGGAGACAGCCCCTCCGGTCCAGGAGGTGGCCCCAGGGCGCATCATCGTGCGGGGCGACGTGCTGCTCCAAGAGCTCCACCAGCTCTACGACCTGGCCCTGGAACACGACGAGGCGGACACAGTGAGCGGCCTGATCATGGCCCTCCTCGGCAGAATTCCCCGGGAAGGAGATGCCGTCGAGTACCAGGGTGTCCGCCTCACAGTCCAAGCCGTGGACAACCGCGCCGTGCACATGGTGGTGGTCGAGTGGCCGGCCGACCAGGGTCGAGAAACGCCCCAGGAGCCCTAAGGGTTGCCAAATGGCGCGGGTGTGGGCATAATAGGCGGACCTGTGCGCGTGCGGGAGATGCCAACGCACCCTACAGCCCGACGACACGAGAGCCTTTCCCAAAACGAGGAAACCATGGACTCTGTGACTGTCTTCGCGCCGGCCACTGTGGCCAACCTAGGCCCCGGGTTCGACGTGTTGGGCGTGGCCGTCGAGGGCATGGGCGACGTGGTCACCGCCCGCCGGCTCGACGGCCGGGCGGGGGTGGTGGTCCTCGAACAGGTGGAAGGAGATGGGGGACGCTTGCCCCGCGACCCGACGACGAACACAGCCGGCATCGCTGCCCGCGCCACGCTCGACCTGTTGGGCGTCGAGGAGGCCGGCGTGGCCCTCGCGCTCCACAAGGGGCTGCCCCTCAACAGCGGGCTCGGGTCGAGCGGGGCCAGCGCGGCCGCGGCGTGCTGGGCCGTGAACGCGCTCTTCGGCGCGCCCCTGAGCCGCACGGAACTCCTGCCGGCCGCCCTCGAGGCCGAAGCCCGCGTCAGCGGATGGCACGCGGACAACGTGGCCCCCGCCCTGCTGGGCGGCTTTGTGCTCATCCACAGCTACGCCCCGCTGGACGTGATTCGCCTTCCCGTGCCAGAGGACCTCATCTTCGTGCTGGCCCTGCCTGACTGTGAGCTCCCCACCCAACAGGCCCGCCGCGTCCTCCCGAAGACCATTTCGCTCCGGGACCACGTGGCCAACAGCGGCCACTTGGCCGCGCTCGTGGCCGGCATCTGCACCGGCAACGCGCGCCTGTTGGGCCGCGCCGTTCAGGACCAGATCGTGGAGCCGGCACGGGCGTCGCTTATCCCCGGCTTCGCGCGGGTCAAACAGGCGGCCATCGAGGCCGGCGCCCTCGGCTGCTCCATCAGCGGCGCGGGCCCCACGCTCTTCGCCGTCACCGACGACGAGGCCACCGCCCAGCGCGTTGCCGAAGCCATGCGGGCCGCCTTTGCCGAGGCCGGCCTGACCAGCCACACCCACATAGGCCGTGTGGACCGCGAGGGGGCCAGGCAGATCCCGCCGCCTTCGCGTGAGGAGACGCCGGACTGACCAACAACCAAGGAGCGTGCAACGATGCTCGAGCCCTTCCGAGATTCGTTGTGGAACATTCCCACGTGGGCCGTTGTGGTCATGTACGTGTCCCAGGCTGTCGGCGTGCTGGCCATGCTCCACGGTTTCAGCCGCCGGATGAGCCTCTACTTCCAGGGCACGCGGGATTGGAAGCCGGACCGCTTGGGCACCCGTCTGCGCCACACCCTCGTCTACGCCGTGGGACAGGCTAAGCTGGCCACCCAACGCTTCCCCGGCCTCATGCACGCCATGATGTTCTGGGCCTTTGTGGTGCTCTTCATGGGCACTGTCTTGGCCACAGTGGACCAGGACATCATGGAATTGCTCTTCGACAGCAAGCTGCTGCGCGGCAACCTCTACCGCGTCTACGAGATCACCCTCGACCTCTTCGGCCTCCTCTTCCTCGTGGGCTTGGGCATGGCCTTCAAGCGACGCTACGTGGACCGCTCCGCCCGCCTGAGCTACGACTGGGGGTGGCAGGTGATGCTGGGCCTGCTCTTCGCCATCAACCTGACCGGGTTCCTCGTTGAGGCCCTGCGGCTGGCCGTGGTGGAGCCCGCGTGGCAGGGGTGGTCGCCCGTGGGCTACGCCGTGGCGCTGGCCGTGAACCTCTTCTCGCCCGGCGAGGCCGTGCTGCGCGGCGCCCATGTGGCCCTCTGGCTCTTCCACGCCCTGCTGGTGATGGTCTTCTGGGGCGTGCTGCCCTACACGCCCCTCGTCCACCTGGTGACCAGCCCGCTCAACGTCTTCCTGGCCCGCGTGGAGCCCCATCCCCAAGCCCTGCGCCCCATTCCCAACATCGAGGAAGCCGAATCGTGGGGCGCCGGCCGGCTGAGCGACTTCTCGTGGCGACAACGCCTGATGTTCGACGCCTGTACCGAGTGTGGGCGGTGCCAGGCTGTCTGCCCCGCGTGGGCCGCCGGCACCCCCCTGAACCCCAAATACCTCATCGTGGACCTGCGCAACCAAATGCTGGCCGAAGGGGGAGTGCCCCACTCCACCATCGGCGGCTTTGGGGAAGGATACCGCCCCGACATCCGGCCCGGTGCCCAACTCGTGGGTGAGGTGATCTCCGACGACACTGTGTGGGCCTGCACCACCTGCCGCGCGTGCGTCTACGAGTGCCCGGTCTTCATCGAACACGTGGACGTGATCGTGGAAATGCGCCGCTACTTGGTCATGGACGCCGGGCGCACCCCCGAGAACATCAACCTCACACTGCGCAACTTGGAGCGCACGGGCAACCCCTGGGGCCACCCGCCCGGCGACCGCATGAAGTGGGCCGAAGGGCTCGACGTGCCCGTCATGAAGGAGAAGAAGGAGGCCGAGTACCTCTACTGGGTGGGATGTGCGGCCAGCTATGACGTGCGCAACCAGAAGATCGCCCGCGCCTTCGTGCGCCTGCTCCAGCAGGCGGGCGTGGACTTCGCCGTGCTGGGCCCCGAGGAGAGCTGCAACGGCGATCCCGCCCGCCGCATGGGCAACGAGTACCTTTTCCAGATCATGGCCGAGCGCACTGTGGGGAAGCTGAACACATACGCCTTCAAGAAGATCGTCACGGCCTGTCCCCACTGCTTCAACGTGTTGAAGAACGAGTACCCCCAATTCGGCGGCGAGTACGAGGTCGTTCACCACAGCGAGCTCCTGGCCGAGCTCGTCGCCCAAGGCCGCCTGCGCCCGGAGAAGGAAGTGAACGACGTGATCACCTTCCACGACTCGTGCTACTTGGGGCGCTACAACAACATCTTCGACGCCCCCCGCCAAGTGCTCGCCGCGGTGCCCGGCGTCCAACTGCGCGAGATGCCCCGCAGCCGCGAGCGGGGGCTCTGCTGCGGGGGCGGCGGCGCCGGCGTGTGGAACGAGGCTAAGGGCAAGCGGCGCGTCGAGGAAATCCGCCTCGAAGAAGCTCTCGGCGTGGAGCCCGACGCGGTGGCCTCTGCCTGCCCCTTCTGCATGATCATGTTCGACTCCGGGGCCAAGAACTTGGGCGTGGAGGAGCAGGTCCGCCTGCGCGACGTGGCTGAGGTGCTGGCCGAGTCGGTGGGAGTGGAGGAGTGATCCCCACTCCCGCCGCTTCTCCCTTTCTCCGCTGATAGACTTTTCTCATCTTCCTCTTATGGTCATCTATCCTCCCCCTATTATCATCATCATGGGCTCTCCACGTGGGGGAGAGCCTTCATTCCCTGTCCGACACGCCTTTCAACAACCAAACATCGCCCACACCGCGAACGCGGCGTGAAGTCACAGGACCACAGAGGCGGCCAACCTGTCGAAGGTCGGCCTTGCCAACGGTTGTAGCGCACGGGGAATCCACATGCTCTCGTCAAGGCGCGCGGTGATGACGTTGACGCTCATTTTGTTGGCTGTTCTCATCGGCGTGGGGTGGGGCACTGCGGTCGCCGTGCTGAGCTCGCCGGCCTTCACCTCTGTTTCCGCAACCACCCCGCCTTCGCCCACGCCGTGGGAGCCCGACGTGGCTCCCACGTCCGTGTTGGCCGGCCCACTGGTTCCCCTCGCCCCCGGGGACACACCGGCCTCTCCATCTCCGCGCCCACCTGCCCCCTCCGCCACCCGGACGCCGTTGAGGCCGAAACCCACACCCACCCATACCGCTCCGGCCACGCCTTCGCCGGCGCTTGTCCTCATCACCTATGTAGTTCAAGAGGGGGACACCCTCTCGGAGATCGCCGCGCGCTTCGGCACCACGGTGGAGCTCTTGCGCCGCGTCAACGGCCTCGCTGACACCACCATCCGGGCCGGTGACGAAGTGCGCGTGCCGATCACGTCGGACGCGGCCACGTTAACGCCGACGACCACCTCCACTCGCGAGCCCACACCCACTCCCACGCGCACCAGGACGCCACCCCCTCCTCCCACGCGCCTTCCATTGCCGTCACCTACGCCTACTCGGGAACTCTTCCCTCCTCCCCGGCTGATAGGCCCGGAGGACGGCGCCGAGGTCACCACGCCCGTTACCTTGCGGTGGGAGTGGGAAGGACAACTTGGCCCGGACGAGTACTTCGACGTGCGCCTGTGGCGGCCCGGCGAGCCCCACTACGGCATCGCTTGGACCAAAACGCCCGAATACGTGCTCGACGGGACCGCCTTCCAGGGACTCTACTTCTGGAGCGTGGCCGTGGTGCGGGGCAAAGATGGCACGTGGTTGGCCGATCTGAGCCAAGAGCCCCCCGCCCGCCAACTGACCATCTCCGTGCCCACCCAGGGGAGCAGTGAAACGACCACACCGCCCAAACCGCAACCCACACCAACCCGGTAAACCCCCGTCCTCTGGAGGTGTTGTCTGTGACCGCACGGCAAAGACATTGGCCGCTCTGGCTTTTGCTCTTTGGACTGCTCGTGGGGGGCCTTTCCCGGGCGTTCACCCCCCTCACGGGCTCACCGGGCCCCTCCGTTAGCCTGGCTGCTTCGGACGTGCCCACGCCCACACCCACCGCCACGCCGACACCGACGGCCACGCCCACGGCCACCGCCACGCCGACGCCCACGCCCACGCCGACAGCCACGCCCACGGCCACGGCCAGACCCATTCCGGGTGTGCGCTTTCAGA